>JBEKYE010000477.1:0-3622 GCA_049511275.1 Bryobacteraceae bacterium | reverse complement strand
TTGCCCAGGGGGCTGTACGGGACAAGGCCGATTCCGAGTTCCTCAAGCGTCGGTATGACTTCCTTCTCCGGAGTCCTCGTCCACAGCGAATATTCGCTCTGGAGAGCAGTGACCGGCTGGACCGCGTGTGCGCGGCGGATGGTTTGCACTCCGGCTTCGGAAAGACCGAAGTGCTTCACCTTGCCTTCGTGAATCAGGTCCTTCACCGCTCCAGCTACGTCCTCGATCGGCACGTTCGGGTCAACCCGATGCTGATAGAGCAAGTCGATGAAGTCCACCTTGAGCCGCTTGAGCGAACCCTCGGCGGCTTGCTTGATGTGCTCTGGCCTGCTGTTCAGGCCCGGCGAACCCTTCATCCCGCGGGGATCGAAATCAGGACTGACGTCGAACCCGAATTTGGTGGCGATCACCACCCGGTCACGGAAGGGAGCGAGAGCTTCGCCCACGAGATCTTCATTCAAGAACGGCCCGTAAACCTCGGCAGTGTCGAAGAATGTGATGCCGCGTTCGACGGCGGCCCGGAGAAGAGAGGTCATCTCCTGCTTGTCTTTGGGCGGACCGTACGAAAAGCTCATTCCCATGCAGCCGAGCCCGAGAGCCGAGACTTCCAGGCCGCTCTTTCCCAGTTTGCGTTTCTGCATTGCTTCTCCTTTGGAACTGTTTTCCTCATCTTCAGGTTAGGGTCGAAAGGCGTATCGGAACGGCTGCCTCCCTTTAAGTCTAAGCAAACCGCATTGAGCTTAGATCGACCGCCCCTTCATCGCCACCACGTCCTCAATCTCGATGGCCTCTTTCACCACGAACGGCTCGCCATACTTGACGCCGATCTGGTTGCCGTAAAACCGCGCGATGGCCGCCAGCCGCTCGCGGATTTCCCCTTCCTGCGGGAAAAGGTCGCCGCCTTCGGCCGTATTTCCGTACTGCGATCCGTAGCTCAGCAGCGCCGTCATGCGCCGCTCGAACTGCGCGCTGATGTCCACGATGAACGACGGCTTCACATCGGCGTACAGGCTGGCATACAGAATCTTCTGCGGCCGGTGCGGCTCGGAATACTCATCCAGCTTTTTCAGGCCGGCCAGGAAGCAGGCTTCGTAGCCCATCTCCGCGCAGCGGTAATGGTCCGGATGCCGCCCCGTCCAGTAGGGCAGAATCACCAGCCGCGGTTTCAGCTCGCGGATCTTCACCGCCAGCGTCATGCGCGCGGTCAGCGTGTTCTCGAGGCGCGCGTCGGGAAAGCGCAGGTTGCCGCGCCATGCCAGCAGCAGGTGCTTTGCGGCCGCCTCCGATTCTTCGATGCGCAGCTCGGGCGTGCCGCGCGTCCCCATATCGCCCGCCGTCAGGTCCAGCACTCCCGCGCGGTATCCCGCTTCCGCCGCGCGGATCAGCGTTCCGCCGCAGGTCTGCTCCACGTCATCGGGATGCGCCGCTATCGCCAACACGTCCACGCTCATGCGCGTGCCTCCAGTTTCTTCAGCAGCTCTTTGGCCTCCACACGGGATTTGAAGGCCTTCACGCCGTTGATGGCGATCACCGGCACCTGGTCGTTATACCGGCGCCGCAACTCGCGATCGCCATCGATGTCCACTTCCTGGTAGTCGAAATCCGCGCGCCCGCGCGCCGCCTCGATGGCCCGTTTGGCCTCCTCGCACAGGTGGCAGCCGGCCCGCGTATACAAGGTGACCAGTGGTTTCATTTACCAGGAAAGATCGCGCCGCCGCCAGTAGCGCTCGCGCGTGCCCATGGTCTTCACCAGAACGATCCCCGCTAGGAAACCGCCCACGTGCGCGAAGAATGCCGTGCCGCCGGTCGATGCTTCCGACGCGCTCCCCAGGCCGCCCAGAAGCTGAACCCCAAACCAATAGACCAGCATCAGCCACGCCGGCAGGTCGAAGGTGAAAATCAAAATGAACCACGCCACCAGCTTCACGTCGGAACGGGGAAACTTCACCAGGTACGCGCCCATGACGCCGGCGATCGCGCCGCTCGCCCCAACAATCGGCACGGTTGACGATGGATCGATCATGACCTGCGTTATGGCCGCCACCGTTCCGCACAGCAGGTAGAACAGCAGAAACTTGCCGTGCCCCAGAACGTCTTCCACGTTGTCTCCGAATACCCACAGGAACAGCATGTTCCCCAGCACGTGGATCCATCCCGCGTGCAGGAACATCGAAGTGAACACGTTCTGCCAATGGAAATACGCCGGCCGCAGGCTGTACAGCGCCATGAAGTGATGGAACGCATACGGCTCCGAAATCTGCAGCCAGAATTGGTGCAGAAAGATCAGGATGTTGGCCACAATCAGCAACACCGTGACCACCGGCCGCGAGTAGCTGGGCTGCGTGACTTTGATGGGAACGGGGAACATTTACGTGATGGCGTGCCCGGCGGCGCGCGGCGAGATATCGGGGTGGCGCCGCCTTTCGGCGCGTTCCATCAGCCCGCGGATGGCTTCCATGCCGCTGATTCCCCCGCGGGCGCCGTAGGCCGTGCAGTTGAGCGCCGCCATGGCGTTGGAAAACTCGAGTGCTTCCAGCATCGGCATACCCTTCAAAACAGCATAGCAAAACGCCCCGTGAAACACGTCTCCCGCGCCCGTGGTGTCCACGCAATTCACCACGTAGGCCGGCGCGTAATAGAACCGCCCATCGGCGCGCGCCAGCGAGCCGTGCGCTCCCAGCGTCATGGCCGCCACCTTCATTCCATATTCCTTCTGCAGCGCTTCCAGGGCGTCGAAGGGGTCCGCCAGTCCGGTCCAGCCCTTGGGGAATTCGGCGCTCGCCACCAGGTAATCCACGTTCGGCAACACCCGCTCGAAACCGTGATAGATGGTGTCCACGTCCACCACTACCGGGATTCCGCATGTTCGCGCAATTTCCGCCGCCCGCGCCACCGCATCCGTGTCGTGCCCGTCGATCAGCAACAGCCGCGCGCCGGCAATCCGCTTCTCATCGATGCTCGCCGGATCGATTCGCAGGCACTCGTCATGCTTCCACAGAATGGTCCGTTCCCCGGTGGACCGGTCGATAATGATGTACGCCGATTGATTCGGGCAGTTCTGGCGCAGATCCACGTACTCCAGGTCGACGCCCGTGCCCTGCAGACTCTCCCACTGGATGCGCCCGCGTTCGTCGTCGCCGATCACCCCGATGTACCGCGTCCGCAGCCCCAGCCGCGCGCAGGCCACCATGGCGCTGGCTATCTGTCCTCCGGTGCTCACAAATTCGCGTTCGTACGGCGCTTTTCCCGCGTAAGCCGGGAAGTGCCCCACAATCAAAACGGTGTCGGTGGCATTCAGCCCCACACCCACCACGTCGAAATTCGTCATCCACACTTATTGTGGCATGGGGTTGACGCTCCGACGAGCCGCGCGCGTAAGCAAGCGGCCTGGCATTGCGTGAACGAAGAACACCGCTCCCTCACGGTCGAGCGACAAGTCGCGGCTCCCATCGGACCTACTTCGAATCCACCGGCACTTTCGGAATCAGATAGCCTCTGCGCGCCAGCACCTGCCCGGCCGGGTACCTGGCTTTGGCGCGCGGGCTCAACTGCAACAGCACTTCGCGCGACGCGCCGGCTTTCCCGGCCGGCATCTGGTAGTAGATGCTGTAACGCATCCGCA
>JBEKYE010000476.1:0-3628 GCA_049511275.1 Bryobacteraceae bacterium | reverse complement strand
AGTAATTCCGGCCTGTAGAGCGCTCCACCTCCGCCGCCGTGTTAGCCTCCAATATTAGGCATTTCTCCGAGTTGGCATTCACGGTTCACACTCAAGCGGAATGAAGCAGCGTCTGAAACAGTGGTTCTACCAATTGCTGGGCAAAGACCCGGACGCCGTGGTGGTCACTTTCGCCACCGGCGATGCAGAACTGTGCCGGCGCATGGCCCAGGAAATCCGCGAACTGGTTCCGGACCGGCGGCACTTTCTGGTGACGGAAGAGAATTGGCCGGAGCTGCGCCTCGAGCTCAAGCGCTATCGAATCGGACTCCTCCCGGTGATGCTGACGCGCCAGCCCAGCGCCTTGCGCCGCGCGGCGTATAAGCTGGCGCCGCGCAAGATCCTGGCTTACAACTCGCGCTTCGAACGGCACCACCTGCGGTTCAATCTGGCCTCGTTCCTGTTCTGGCGCGGCGTGCCGCTCGACCGCATTTATCTGCGCCCCTGGTGGTGGCCGTGGCCCAAGCGCGAGCGGACCGTGGTCACCAAGGGTTATCGCGCCCTGGAAGGCCGCGCCACTTCGCCCGAGCGCCGCCGCGTGGCTGTGCTCTCTCCCTATTTCCCCTACCCGCTCTCGCACGGAGGCGCGGTCCGAATTTACAACCTGCTGCGCGAGATGGCGCGCGAGTTCGACGTCGAACTGCTCTCCTTCTTCGACAGCGAAAACGAGCCCGATCCCGCGCCGCTGCTGGAATTCTGCGCGCGCCTGGCGCTGGTGAGGAAGCCGCGCTACCGCGAGCCGCGCTGGTCTACGCTGCTGCCGCCCGAGGTGCACGAGTTCCACTCGCCGGGCATGTGGTGGGCCCTGGCGGAGGAGCGCCGCGCCTTCGGTTTCGAGCTGTTGCAGGTGGAGTACACGCAACTGGCCCGCTACGGCGGCGACATTCTGGTGGAGCATGATATCACCTTCGACCTGTTCGGCCAGGTGGCGCGGCGCGAGCATAGTCTCTCGGCCTGGTGGGATTGGTTCCGCTGGCGCCGTTTCGAAACCCGCCAGGCGCGCCGGTACCGCCGCGTGGTGGTGATGTCGCCCAAAGACGCGGAGTTGCTCGGCCCGGCGGCGCTTACGGCGGTGGTCCCCAACGGCGTCGACCTCGCGCGCTTCCACCCCCAACCCGAGCAGCCCGGCGAACGCCTGCTCTTCATCGGATCGTTCCGCCATTCTCCCAACGTGGCCGCCTACCGCTTCTTCACCGAACAGGTCTGGCCGCTGCTGCGCGAAAAATTTCCGCGGATGACCCTGACGGTGGTCTGCGGCCCCGATCATCTAACTTACTGGCGCGCATTCGCCGATTCTCCCGAGCCGCGCCCGGAAGAGCGGATTCGCCTGCTCGGTTTCATCGAGGACGTGCGCCCGCTCTACGTGGAAGCCAACCTCATCATTGTGCCGACCACGGTCTCGGCCGGCACCAACGTGAAGGTGCTCGAAGCCATGGCCATGCAGCGCGCGGTGGTTTCCACCACCTCGGGATGCGCGGGCCTGGGCTTGCTCCATGGCCACAGCGTGTGGGTGGCCGATACGCCGGAGGCCTTCGCCGCGGGCGTGGCCACTTTGATCGCCGACCCCGAGCGCCGGGAGCAACTGGCGCGCGCAGCCTACGGCCACGCGGTCCGCAATTTCGATTGGGCGGCCATCGGGGCCAAGCAGAGGGAGTTGGTACGGGAGATGCTTTCCGCCGCTCGCCGGTAACCAGCCGCTGTTCGCCGAAAAACGGAGGCGTCTTTCCATTTCGCGCCGTACTCTGAGGTCATGCAACCAACTGACAGTCAACCCAATCAAGGCTGGGAGAACGGGCACCGGCTGATCCCCGCCATCATTGTGATCGGCATCGGCGTGCTGTTCCTGCTCAACAACCTGAACATCCTCTATTTTTCGGAATGGACCCGCTACTGGCCGGTGATTCTGATCGCCATCGGTCTCGTCAAGCTGGTGGATTCCACCTCTTCCTCCAGCCACGTCGCGGGGGCCATACTGGTTGGCCTGGGCGCCATCTTTCTCGGCCAGACCCTGGGGTATATCAACGTGCGCCTGCACGACCTCTGGCCGCTCTTCCTGATAGGCGCCGGCCTCGCGATGCTGTTCCGCGGCGACTTGTGGCACGGCATCTCCCGCGGGCCCCGAATCCACACCTATGGCAGGCTGCGGGAAGCGTCTGTGTTCGGCGGAGGCAAGCGCCAGATCAATACCCAGGATTTCACCGGCGGCCATATCGATGCCGTATTCAGCGGCTACGAGATCGATCTCCGCGGCGCCACTCTGGCGGCTGATTCCGCCACGCTCACGATCGGCGCCGTGTTTGCCGGCATCGAAATTCGTATTCCGAAGAGCGAAGCCACGCCAAATAGCCTCGCACGGCCACCACGAGGCCACTCGCCATCTCGGGAGGGGCAACACCCAAGCTCCCAAACCCCTCTTTTCCACACCGCTTGTTACCATTCGCTCATGAAGTTAGAGTGCTATACTGGCACCGAATCGGAAGGCCAACAAGGGGGCTTCGGGTTAAATGGTCTCGTTTAACTGGATAGACAGGCAGATGTCCTTCCTGAGTGCCCGGCTAGGCGTTTACCGTTTGGATGCTGGCGACCGCTTCTTCTTCGATCCTACGCCGGGATTCTATGGCTTCATCTCTCAGGGGACCACGGCTTGCCTAAATGAAGCTATACAGATTCTTGCCAGCCATATAGACTCCGGAACTGCGCCTACCATAGAAGAATGGAAAGGCTCTCAGAATCCCCTCGTCGCAAGCGACTATGACTGGACGAGGGATAAGACTCCGCCCGGAATGATTCGGTACTCCGGGCCCCACCGCAGCAGGATTGAGATCAACATCGTAAACAAGCACTCGCCTTACGTTCTTGGCGCAATCCTGGCTCACGAGTTGACTCATCACTTTCTCGGGATCAACGGAATCTCGCGCCCTGAGGTTCAAGAAAACGAACGACTCACCGACTTGGCAACCGCATATATCGGGCTGGGCAAACTCACGGTGAACGGCTACGCGCCGATCTCGTGGACGCGCTCCGGGCCGCAGGGTATGGTTACGTACAAATACCAGGTTGGTTACCTCTCGATGCGAGAAATGGCTACGGTCCTTCATCGAGTCTGCCGTTTTCGAAGCCTGTCATTGGAAACCGCTAAGCGGAACCTGTCACCAGAGGCTCTGGACCTTTTCAACAGCCTAATCGCGCCTGCGGACGAATACCATCTGAAAAAGCAACTAGCCGGTGACAGGCAATGTCCGCATTGCGAGGCCATCTCCCAGTTTTCCTTTTCTGGGGACGATGACGGCCTTCGCTGCTCAGCCTGCGGCTGGGAATGGAGCAGGTCTTTCAGTTACGCATATAAGAAGAGGCGGAGCCTTCTACAGCGATTCATGGGACGGCTGAAGGTGTTCCATCGCTAAGGAATCCGCTTTAAAGCACGGTGCCAGCCGGGCACGTGCCAGACCTCCGATCGGCAGACTATCCAAGGCGAGAAGCATGAGCCAGGACCCGCGAGGGAGATTGGCAGTGGCGCTGGAACTGTGGCGGCAGGTCCAGTGGAAGGCGCGGCCAGTGCCGCCAAGGCGGTGCGAAGGCAGTCGGCGAC
>JBEKYE010000475.1:0-3662 GCA_049511275.1 Bryobacteraceae bacterium | reverse complement strand
CGCCATCGTGCCGGCGGCGTCGGCGGAAGCCGTACTCGCCGCCATGCGCCGGCATCCGCTCGGCGCCGAAGCCGCTATCATCGGAGACGTCGTCGCTCGCCATCCCGGACTCGTCACCATGCACACGCCTTTCGGCACCACCCGCATCGTCGACATGCTGCCCGGCGACCAGTTGCCGAGGATCTGCTGATATGCACGAAGTCGGCATCGCCAACGGAATTCTCGACGCCGTGCGGAAAGAAACCGAAGCGCGCAAACCCGCCCGCGCCGTCAAAGTGGGCGTCCGCATTGGCGAAATGGCGGGCATCGATCCGCAGTCCCTGGCCTTCTCTTTTGAAGTGTTGGTGAAAGGCAGCGACCTGGAGCCGCTCGACCTGGCCATCGAACCGGGCGTCGCCGATGAGCTGGAATTCGCATACCTGGAGTTGGAAGTCCCATGACACGCGTACCCATGGAAGGCAAAGTTCTCAATGAGAACGATCGCGCCGCCGCCGAACTGCGCGCCGAATTCGCGCGCCACGGCGTCTTCGCGGTGAACCTGATCAGTTCGCCCGGCTCCGGCAAGACCGCGCTGCTGGAACGGACGCTGGAATCCTACTCGCCCGGCCGCCGCGTGGCCGTGCTGACCGGCGACATCCAGACGGATGCCGACGCGGCCCGCCTGGCGCGCTACGGTTTCCCCGTGCGCCAGATCACCACCGCCGGCGCCTGCCACCTGGACGCCCGCATGATCCGGCGCGCGCTGGAAGGATGGGACCTGGCCGCGATCGATCTGCTGTTCATTGAAAACGTGGGTAACCTGGTCTGCCCCACCAGCTACGATCTCGGCGAAGCCTGTAAGATCGTGCTGCTGAGCGTGACGGAAGGCGAAGAGAAGCCGCTCAAATACCCCGGCATCTTTTTCAAATCGGAATTGATGCTGCTGACTAAGATCGACCTGCTGCCGTACGTGCCATTCCACATCGACGTGGCGGAAGCCAACGCGCGCACCATCCACCCGGAGATCCAGATCGCGCGGCTCTCCTGCACCACTAAGGAAGGCCTGGATGAGTGGCTGCATTGGATCAATGCCCGCGCCCTCAGGGGAACGAAGGCTGCGCCAGCGGCGCCGGAGTTCGTGCGGTACCGAGAGCTTGGCGGCGTCCGGTCTAGAGATAAAAGCCGTCGACGGAAAATCCGGGGAGATCCTTGGCGGCTTGCGCCTGAAGGTCCTGGCACAGGCGATTGAGGTTCTCAGCGGCCTTGAGAAATGTGAAGGAGGCCTGATTGTTGGGGCCGTAAACGTCAACGACGACCTGGCAGAGTGCCTGAAGCCGCGCATTGGCGGCTCGCAACTCGCGGCCCAGTTCCCGGTGCTCTTCTAAACCTAAGGGGACGGGGGCTTGCGGACGCACGCCGAACCCTCCGAAGCAAAATCCATGTCAACAGTCTGATAGCGCCCCGGGACTGATACGGCCAAGGGCACCGGGCCCTAGTGGGGGCCCTATTCAGGTTCAGTTTAGCATAGCCCCGGCGCGCCGGCCGGGCGCTTTGACGCGGGCGCGCGGGCAGGAGACTCTTTTCAGAGAGCCACCTGGCACAGTATAAAGGAAGCTGGAGGGTTGACATGAATCGCTCGCAAATCCAACGGCATGCGGAGCGCAGCGTCCCGGAACAGGCTGCGAAAATCCTTTTGGAAGGCCACGTGGCGCACGTGGGCTTCGTGGAGGATGGACAGCCGTACGTGATCCCCATGGGATACCACTTCGACGCGGCGCAGCCGGACCGGATGTACCTGCATGGCTCCCCGGAGAGCCGGGCGATGAAACACCTGGCGTCGGGCGCGGCGGTTTGCGCGACGGTTACGCTGCTGGACGGGCTGGTGTATTCGCGCACGGCGCTTTACCATTCGATGAACTACCGGAGCGTGGTGGGGTTCGGACACGGGAGGGCAGTGACTGACCCGCGGACGCAACGAAAAGTTTTTGAAGCGATGATCAGACGCTACTTTGCGGGGCGGACGGAAGGAGTGGATTATACGGCGCCGACGGCCGAGCACCTGGAGACGACAACGCTGGTGGAACTGGTGATGGATGAGTGGAGCGCCAAAGCGCGGGAAGGTGGCCCGAAGGGGCCGCTCGACGCGCGGGATGACGCGCCCGGCACGTGTGGGGTGGTGGCGCTGTGACTTGCTACAATCCGAGGAATGGCAAACGATATTTACGCGGTATTCGACACGACGGAAGGCAAGTTCAAGATCAAGCTTTTTGCGGATAAGACTCCGCGCACGGTAGAGAACTTCGTCAGCCTGGCGGAAGGCGCCAAGACCGGGAAGCCGTTTTACGACGGCACGGTCTTCCACCGGGTGATACCGGATTTCATGATCCAGGGAGGCGACCCGGAAGGCACGGGACGCGGCGGCCCGGGATACAAGTTCGCGGACGAGTTCCACAAGGACCTGAAGCACACCAAGGCGGGCATCCTGTCGATGGCCAATTCCGGGCCGAACACCAACGGAAGCCAGTTTTTCATCACGGTGGCGGCGACTTCCTGGCTGGACAATAAGCACACCGTTTTCGGCGAAGTGATCGAAGGGTATGAAGTGGTGGAGAAGATCTCGCACGTGCCGCGGGGGGCGCAGGACCGGCCGGCGAAGGAAGTCCGCGTAAATTCTGTAAAGATCGAGCGAGGGTAGTGGGCCGCGGGCAAGGTTGCGCCAGGCTGGGCAGGCGGCACCGCCTGCCCCACCTTTGCAGGGAGATGTGGTCGTTCGGGCGGCCGGACGAGGGCGTCCCGCGCAGACCAGGGGGTCTGCCCCACAATTTGAGGCAAGGGCTTTGAGACTGGCGATCTTCGGCGGGACGTTCGACCCGATCCACAAGGGGCACCTTGCGATCGCACGGAAGGCGGCGCGGCATTTCCGCCTGGACCGCGTGCTGTTCGTACCGGCGTACCATCCTCCTCACAAAGCGGGCGTGACGAACGCGACTTATGAAGACCGCGTGCGGATGGCGGAACTGGCCTGCGCCGGGCGGGCGGGGTTCGAGGTGTCGCGCCTGGAAGAGGGCACGGAGCGGAGTTATTCGATCGATACCATCGAAAAACTGGCGCGGATGGCGCCCGAGGACGAGTTGTACTTCTTGATTGGGGCGGACGCGTTTGGGGAAGTCCGGACCTGGCGGCGATGGCGGGACGTGGCGCGCGCGGTGCGGTTTCTGGTAGTGAGCCGGCCTGGGTGGAACTACGCGATTCCGGCGGAAGTGACACTGGAGAGGCTCGACACGTTGGCGTTGCCGGTTTCATCGTCGGAGATTCGCCAAGCGCTGGCTGCGGGCAGGCGGCCAGAGGAGGTGCCCAAGCGGGTTCTGGATTACATTTTGAAGCATGGGCTGTATGGCACGGGAGGGAAGAAGCTTCGATGAGCCAAACGGAACGTGTATTGCGGATTCAGCAGATGTTGCAGTGTCTAGCGCCCGTGCTTCAGCGAAGCATGACCGGCCACGAAAGGCGATGGCCTGCCCCACTTTAACTGAACAGTATTGGGTCTAGCCGAGAAGCTCGAGAAACGCGCGGGCGGCGTGGCTCAAGGCGCGGCGGCTCGGGTACAGCAGGCGAATTTTCCGCTCGACGTGGATCTCCTTGACGCGCACCTCGCAGAGCACGCCCTGCTCGATTTCCTGCTC
>JBEKYE010000474.1:0-3669 GCA_049511275.1 Bryobacteraceae bacterium | reverse complement strand
CCGGCCCTGATCCTCCGCCACCAGTGCCAGGCCGCTCTCGATCAATTGCCGCGTGGACCCGAAGTGCAGGAACCGGCACGCCGGAACAAGCTGGACGTGAATTGGAATGGCGCGTAGCGCCGGAAAGACCTGCGCCAGCAGTTCTCCGGACCAGGTCGAACCGCTCGAGCGCGCGCTCGAAGTGTAATGTTCCAGCGTGGCTTCGCACCCCAAAGCGCAACAGATCTCGCGATAGAAGTCCAGGCCGTGTTCCAGAATCTGCCGCCGCGCCTGCGGCGTGAAGTCCAGGCTGCCTTCCGCGGGTTCCATTCCGAAAGAGGACAGCAGCGCGGCCGCCGTGGCTGCGTCCATGTGCATGACCGCCAGATCCAGGGAAGCGCGCCCCCGCGCATCGATGGCCCCGGCCGCCTGCTGCGTCTCGATGGACGGCTTCTGCAGGTATAGCGACACGGTTCCGCCCGTGTCCATGCAGAAGACGCCGTGCCGGCTGGCATCCTCGGGGGCGGCGTGGCAGCCCAACGCGATCATGCCCGGCCGCGAGAATTCCACGCCGCTCGCATCGAAGCGGATGAGAGCGTCGCCGGCCGCCACGATCACCTGTCCCATGCCTGGAATGCCCGCCGGGAGCGCCAGGAAAGCCGGCACCAGCCGGTCGAACAGCGCCGGTGGCAGAGGCGCGTCCGGCGTGCCCGGCAGGGGAACGAAGATCTTGCCGCATGGCCCGTAGGCCGGCAAACGCCGCGAGTCGCCGCCCGCGTGCACAATCAGGATGCGCAGATGGCTCAACGCTTGCTGGACGGCGCCGCTCCCGGTGAAATCGATGCCGCGCCGGGCCCGCTCCCGCCGCAGGATCTCGGCCAGGCACCACAACGTACTGCCCCCGCTGCCCATGCGCTTGCCGTCCAGATCCGATACGACAAGAGCCTCGCGGACTTGTGGCAGCAAACCCAGTTCCTGGCGGGCGCGCAATTGGTCTTCATAGGCCCGCGCCTGAAGGGCGTTGGATGCGGTCAGTATCAGGTAATCCCAGTTGGCGCTCATTGGCGGAGCACTTCCTCTTCGTCAGGAAGTCCGGACTTTCACGCGGAGAGCCCCTGGCACATCCTTCTCGGAGGCCACAATCAGATAGCCGCCGCCGCACCCCGAGTACATCGCTCCGGGATAGCGGGATTGGAAGTCCGCCAGAATGGCCTTCAGATCGATCTGAATGGTGGGGTGCCGCACGGTATGCGGAAGTATGGTCTCCCAGCACTGCATGCACAGGTTCATCGACTCGCCGAGGGCCCGCACGTCGCGTTGGAGAATGGCCTCAAAACAGCGCCGGCCGGTCTGCGACAGCCGGTCGATCCACTGCGGATCGAGGTTCTTGACACCCAGGGGATTGTAACCCTCCGGCCGCTGGTTGATGGGTATCAGTTGCAGGGCGCCGTCCAGCCAGCGAGCGATGTCGCGATCGCAGTTCGACTCCACATGCGCCGGGAAATAGCCGCCCTCGTGCGCCGCGTCATAGTCCAGCCGGCTGACACCGGGATAAATCAGCCCGATCATGTCCTGGGAACCGGACGGCTCCGGGCGCTCCGCGTTCTCCGCCTCGTAAAGCTCCCGGACGAGTTGCTCGCGCGGCCGGTCCGGCAGTACGCCGTTCCATATCCGCAAAGCCACTTTCCGGGTGCCGCTGGCAAGCCCGGCGCGGTCCATGAACCAGCGGTCGGGTTCGAGACTCACCACCACCATGGACCCGGGCGGAGACGGGTTCCGCGCGGAGAGGAAGGGCTGGTCCACCCAGCCACCCGCCAGCGCCAGCCGGTGCGGAATCCTGCCGATCAAGCCGCTGATATCGGTTGCCGGCGGCCGGGCTGCGCTCTCGAAAGCAGTTGAAGATCCCATAGGCAGGCTCGCTCCCGCTATTAATCCATCACAACCCGCTTGCCGGCCTTGCGGTCCGCGAACTGCTCGGCAATCCAGGCATAGGTCCTCTCCATGCCCGTGCGCAGAGGTGTCAGCGGTTCCCAATCCAGGACCTGCCGGATGAAGGTGTTGTCGCTGTTCCGCCCGGCGACGCCCCTGGGCGCGTTCAGGTCGTAGGTACGCGTCAGTTTGACGCCCGCGATGTCCTCGACCATGCTCACCAGATCGTCAATCGAAATGAGCTCGCTCGATCCCAGATTGATGGGGGTGGCAATCAGGTCTTTCGAGTGCATGATCTGGTCGATGCCCAGCACGCAATCGTCAATGAAACAGAAACTGCGGGTCTGTGTGCCGTCGCCCCAGATGTCGATGCTGTGCGCGCCGGAGTCGATCGCCTCGATGACTTTGCGGCTTATGGCGGCCGGGGCTTTCTCGCGCCCGCCGAACCAGGTGCCGTTTGGCCCGTAGATATTGTGGAAGCGCGCCATGTGCGTTTCCAGGCCGCGCTCGGCCCAGTACTCCTGGCAGACCATCTCGGAAAGCAGCTTTTCCCAACCGTAGCCGCGCTCGGCCATGGCCGGATACGCGTCGGACTCCTTGAGCGCGCGAACCTTGGGGTCCTTTTGCAAATCGGTGTTGTAGGCGCATGCCGAGGAGGAGAAGAAGTAACGCTGCGCGCCGGCCCGCCAACCCGCTTCGATCAGGTGCGTGTTAATCAGGATGCTGCGCAGGCATTCCACCCGGAAACGTTCGATGAATCCCATGCCGCCCATGTCTGCGGCGAGGTTGTAGATTTCCACCGCGCCTTCGACCGCCCGAATGGCATTCTCCTTCTCGCTCAAATCCATCGAGAGGCACTCGACGCCGGGCACGCGCTGATACCACTCCGGCAATGGTTTGCGGTCGACGGCGCGGATTCGTGTGAAGCCCAGGCCGTGAAAATAGCGCGCCAGCGCGCCGCCGATGAACCCGCCCGCGCCGGCGATGAGGATCGGATCGTCGCTGGCGAGCCGGTGATCGATCCGCACTTCCGAGTTGCTGATCATATTAGTTTAAGAATTCGTTAACTGTTACGTTTATAGACTAGTATTTCTCCAGGAACGCCTTCACGCTGCCTTGCTGCGCCGTCTTCCTGGCGATGCACAGGTCGATGCCCTCCAGCGTCTGCGCCAGATTGCGCGGCGCGCCGGCGTACTGTTCCACCCGCGGTCCGAAAAACGACTGCAATTCCCCCCTGGATGCGGCGTCGCAGAACGACCCGCCGGCGAAGGGCAGGAAGGCGCCCACATCGTTCCCGAAGACGCTGGGATGGTCTTTCATGATCTCGTCGAAGTGCTCCTTGATGAACTGGAACGGCATCTTGCGCGTGTCGGGGTAGCTTTGGCCCGCGGAGAGCAGCAGCGTAAAACCGTCCACCAGGGGTATGGCTTTCGACAGCACGGCCTGCATGCCCGCGTTGATGGCGGCGGGATTGTGAAAAGAACCCATGGCGCCGATCAGTCGCTGTTTTTCCTGCCGGTCCTGGGTCTTCTGGAACGCGGCCAGGTACCGGTTGAAGAGCGAAACATCGCCATAGGCCGCCGCCGTATTGAGCACCGCCCCGAGCGTTTCTGCGGGAACCGCGGCGTGGTCCTCCAACCACTTCTCCGCCAGAGCCTTCGCCTCCGCCGCCAGTTCGCGGTCGCCGCCGTAAAGCGCTATGGCGCCCACCAGGCTCGGACGCAACAGCCGGGCATCATCGGTTTCTCCGGCGCGGGGAAT
>JBEKYE010000473.1:0-3684 GCA_049511275.1 Bryobacteraceae bacterium | reverse complement strand
AAGTGAACGACCCATGTGGGAAGCGCGGGAACACGCGCCGAGAGTTTAGAACTGCCACAACGATTCAAGACTACCGCGGTTCGCAGCTGCCATTGAGAAGAAGCGCAAGCACCGGGCTCTCGCCAATTTCAGTGCGGCGAAAGTTCACAAACGCTGAGCATTCGATCAGTGCATCGTACTGTTCGGGGCACCGTCTCTTAAAGTCGAACGGGTCGTCGATTCTCAAAATGAGAATTGCGCCGGGTGGCACCGTGACCGCGGTGAGGCCGTCCGTAGCGGTATCCACCGACGTCATGCAGTCTATCCACGCATGCATATTGCGTCCGTAGAAATCGGGGAACCCGAGCGTGTGCTGGAACACATCGTGGAAGCTCACCCAATCGGCGATCCTGTCGACAGGAATGCGAATGACTACTGGTTCCATAAAGGCTCATTACGCCACACCTCCGAGTCATCTGGTTGCGTAGCCGCCAACTCGGACTGCTCCAACGCTGCCACAACCTTACCCGCCAGTTTCAAAGCGAGCGCGCGGCAACTCGGATTGCCTAATGATGCTCGATAGTGTGCCCCGCTTAAGTGCATCGTGAAGAGGAACAGGAACCGTGATCGTCGTGCCTTCGATCCGTTTCTGCATGATGCGATGACTTCCGCTCTGACGGGCCGCAACGAATCCGTTCCGTTCGAGAATTCGGCAAACCTCATTCCCCGGAAGGGCTCGAAGCTTACCCAACAGGGACCTCAACCTGCGTGACAAAGATTTCGCTGCGGAAACGACGAGCCACTTCAGATGGATCGGCGGTCTCGAAGAATAAGGAAAGTGCCTCTATCAAATTCGCTCTAGCCTCTTCGATCGAAGAGCCTTGGCTAGCAACATCGAGTTCCGGGCACAAAGACACAAATCCGTCCTCTTCTCGCTCAATAATGGCCGTAAGGCGGAGAGGTTGCGTCATGATCCGAGTTTACACCAGTTCACTTGGCCGAGAAGTCGCCTACCCGTAAAAGTGCCTCGTCTGCGCAGCAAACTGACCCTCTGTCGACCTTTCAATGCCTGCGGCCAAGGGAACAGGTGGCCTGGAGCGTGTTGAGGCTCACGCCGTGTAGATCACGCGCAGCACGCTCCTCACGTATTGCTCGTCGGTCACGCCTTCCAAAGCCTGCTCGGGGAACTCCACCAGCG
Organism: Bryobacteraceae bacterium; assembly: GCA_049511275.1. GTDB lineage: Bacteria > Acidobacteriota > Terriglobia > Bryobacterales > Bryobacteraceae > PALSA-129. The sequence continues at coordinate 2,507 of JBEKYE010000473.1, read as the reverse complement.
AACGGAAGTGAGCGGCCAGCTCCGCGAAGAGCTCGATTCTTGCGATGGGATCGTAGCCGTCGCGCAAAGTGACAGCCTGGATGGCGATGGCGGCGGCTTCGGGGGTCACCAGGCTGCGCAGACGCGCGGCCAGGTGCGGATAGGCCAGCAGCGAATTGTATTTGGCGGGAGCGATTTTGTCGAGATCCGGCTCTTCCGGCTTGCGCTCGCGGGCCACGATGGTGTTGGCCGCCAGATCGCCCAGGCGCTGGGCGTTGCGGCTGAACAGGCACGCCATGCCGCCCACCAGGTAGAGCGCGGGCAGCGTATCCACCAGGCGCAGCAGATTGCGCAGCACGATTTGCGAAAGTTGCAGGCGCATGCCATGGATGTCGAGGACGCGCAGCCCCAGGATGCGCTTGCCGATGGTCTGGCCGCGCCAGCGCCATTCCAGGAGAATGCCGTAGACCACCGAAATGACGAAGTAGAGCACCGTGGTTACGGCGGCGGCCACATCGCGGCTGAAGAGGTTGGCCGCCGCGCAGACCTGGCCGGCGACGGTGCAGGCAGTGACGATGGCGGCTGCGTCAATGGCCCAGGCCAGGGCGCGCGAAACCGGGGTGGCCAGCTCAAAGGAGAAGACCACGCCTTCGGGAGTTTCGATGGAGAGGCGGCGCTGGCGCAGGGCTCTCATTCGCGGCCCGCCCATCCCAGGAATGCCGTGAGCGCCGCCAGCTCGCAAGCGCCGAAGGCGATTTTGAGACCATAGGGCAGCACGGGCTGATGATATTGCGAGACAAATGCCTCGACGATGCCGGCCCACACCAGCAGCGCGCCGGCGCCGGCGATGATGGCGAACAGATCGGGCCCGACCGCGCGGAGACGCTCGGTGCGCGGCGTACGCCCACCCCAGCCGATCAGCGCGCCCGCCAGAATGAAGCCACCCTGGCCGCCCAGCAGGATGGCGGGAATCTCGATGGAGCCATGAGGCAGCAGCCAGGCGGTGAGGAAAGTGCCGAACCCGGCGCCGATGTAATCCGCGGCCACCGCTCCCAGGATGACGCCGTTATAGAAAAGGAGGACCAGGGTTCCCACGCCCCACGTCATACCGAGCGCCAGAGTGAGCACGGTGACGTGGATGTTGTGGGTCATCAGCTCGGCGGAGAACGAGGCCTTTTCGCCGCGCAGGCGGTCGGTCTTGGCGCTTTCTTCTTTGGCGACGCGCTCGGCGGGCGAGCTGTTCAGGGCGGCAAACGGCATCAGCACGCTCTTGACGCGAGGATCCATGCGGATGGCGAACCAGCCGAAGGCGCAGCCCAGCAGGGTGACGCCGAGCGAGAGGCGAAACGCGCCCTGGTGGCGGCGGAAGGCGCGCGGGAAGGCCAGCACCGCGGACTTCCAGCGGAGTTTGACGGGCGCGCGCGTCTCGTGGATTTCGGTATAGGCGCGCGCCACCAGCGATTCGAGGTAGGCGCGCAGGTTGGGCTCGGTGGAGAATGTGTCGAGGCGGGCCAGATCGGCCGAGCTGCGCTCATAGAGGTAATGCAGCCGCTGGATCTCCGGCAGCGCGAGACGGGCCTCGGGCGAGGTTTCGAGACGGGCGAGCAGGAGGGCGAGCTCGTCCCAATAGACGCGCTCGGCGGCGACGAAGCGGGGAAGGTCGATGATCACAGCAGTTGCCTCCGCTTCACTTCCAGGTATTCGGCGGTCACCTGGGTCTTGATCCGCTGCGAGTCCACGGTGGAAAGGCGGACGCCGCGATTGCCCAGCGCCAGGCCCAGGCGGCGCAGGCGGTTGGAGAGCATCTGGCCGGCGAGAGCACCGTAGAGCGCGTCCAGATCGGGAGCGGGCTCACCGGAAAACAGCGGCTCGATGGAGGGCCGGGTGACATTGACCAGGACGACGTGACGGCGCGCCAGCAGGGAGATCTCGCGCTCGAAAGTTTCAGCCAGCAGCGCGTCGTCGAGCGAAGTAAAAAATACCAGCAGGGCGCGGCGGCGCAGATTCAACTGGAGGTTGGTGAAGACGTCGCGGAAATCGGGGCTCACCTTGCGGGCCTGGAGGTTGTAGATGGTTTCGCGGCAGAGGCGGAAATGGTTGATGCCGTTGCCCGCGCGCAGGAAGCGGTGGGTGCGGTCGCTGAACGTCAACAGTCCAAAGCGGTCGCCCTGGCGTTCGGCCACCAGCGCCAGATGGAGCGCCGCGTTCACATAGCTTTCGAGGATGTCGTCGCGCGCCGAGAGTCGCGACGCATCGACGATGGCGTAGATTTCCTGGGCATGTTCCGCGCGATAGAGTTTGACCACCGGAAAATGGCGCCGCGCGGTGGCTTTCCAGTAGATGTCTTCGAAGTTATCGCCGGGCATGTACTGGCGGAGGTTGTCGAACTCGCGCCCTTTGCCCAGCAAACGGTGGGCGCGCGGGCCCGCATCGGCGCGCTTCAGGAAGAGCGCGGCGGTGGAGCGATCGCGCAGGTTGGGATAGACGCGCAGGGAGCAGGCGGCCGCGCGCGTGGCGCGGGCGAGCCA
>JBEKYE010000472.1:0-3691 GCA_049511275.1 Bryobacteraceae bacterium | reverse complement strand
CCACGCGCTCCGGTCGGGAAAGAACGCCTGCGTGATGCAAAACGTGCGCCCGTCGTAATCGCCGTCCACGAACCAAGCCGCGACCTTTGTGGCGCCCGTGTCCACGATGGCGTTCGTCACCGGGTCGTAGATATCGACGCCCTCCATCTTCAGGCGGTACATCCCCTCGCCGTCCGGGCCATCGAGGGCCGTGCGCGGCCGCCCGAACACCGTGAACAACTGGCTGCCTGGCTGCTCTTTCAGCAGGCCGTTCATGCCGGGGTTCACGTCGGGACGAATGTGGGCGAGGTGCATCCGGAGGCGGGGATGCCCTTCGTCGATCACCGCCTGCGCGGGACCATCGAAACTGAACCCGGCAAAGACCAGGTCCTCATAACGGCGCGCGGCAGGCCGGATCACCTCCTCGATCATCTTCGCGGTGATGGGGCCGTACTGCGGCCCGAACACGACGCCGACCGTGGCGTCTCCGTTCGGGTCATCATCCGTTTCGCCCACTTTGACCCATCGCCCCTCGGCGTGGATGCCGGCCGAACTCCCGCTGGCGTAGATCGGGTCCAGGCGCGTGAACTTCATGTGCTTGTTGTCGGGGAATCGCACGCCGTCCATTTTGAGCAGGTCCACCATTTTCGCGAGGTACGCCTCGACGTTTTGCGCAGACTCGCCCACCTGGACCTCGCGGATCACGAACGTCTCACCCAACTCCTCCGGATCGCCCGCAAACTGGCCAGTGTTGACCTCGATGGCGTCGCCCAGCGACATCTCCGGCGGCTGAACGGCTTCCACGGTGAACGGCCCGCTGACGCGCGTGATCTTGCGGTCCACCTCCGGTTGGTCCACAAGTTCTTCCTGCTCGGCGTTTGCCGCGATACAAGCGTTGACTTCGTCCATCCTTGCGCGCCAAGCGGCGCGGTATTCCTCGATGGCTTTCTTGAGGTCCGCGGGGTAATCCGGGTCGGTGTCGAACGGGACCTCCCAGTGCTGCCAGCCCTTGCCCTTTGGCGGCAGGTCCCAGCGACGGCGGTCGGCATCGGTCACAGCATTCTTGCCGTCATGCTTCTGTTTGACCACAAGGTTGGCTGCCAATTCCTTCCGCAGGCCGCCCGAAACGGTATTCACGAGAGCGGAATTGGCGGCGCCGAGCTTCACATCGAGGAGGGTATCGTGTTTGGCGAAGATTGGGTCGAGATTTGTGTTCTGGGCGATGGCCTTAAGGGTGACTTTCGGAACGGTCCGATGCCGGAAGCCGCCGAGGACTCCGACGGCCTCGTCGCGCAACCTATAGTAGTCGTATTTTGCAGTTAAGAGCTGTTGCCGCGCAATTGCGATCGCGACGCGGCTGGTATCAGTAGAGATCCACCTTCGGCCGCATTGCTCCGCCACGAGGGCGGTTGTTCCGCTGCCACACGTCGGATCGAAAACGAGATCCCCCGGTACTGTGGTCATGAGGACGCATCGTTCGACGATGCCGCGGTTGGTTTGGACCACGTAGACAGGGTCGGGTTCCCCGTGGAAATCCCAAATGTTGGACAATGGCGAGCGATCGTAGTCGCTCCAATAAATGACCCCTCTGGCGGTCTTCTCGGCAGGCCGCAGCCTGGCACACTTTTCCAGGCGTTGCATGTCGGTCTCGGGGTCATACGTCCAATGCCGATTGGGCCCGGGCACAACTGTTCTTCCGTGAAGCAGGAAACCATGGCTCCGCGTCGCACTTGGGTCTTGGCTAACTACTGGGTAGTCGTCGTTGACGAACTTGCAATCTGCGGGAATCGGCCCCGGCGGGAAGAGTTTCACCGGTCGGCGCTCGCCGGTTGGAAGCTCAACCTTCTTGAAGCGTGAGTCTTCGTCCGTGGGGAGTTTTGCTTCAGAGAGAGGTCGGTAAAACATACCGGCCTGATTCTTGGCGTACCAAAGTAGGTAGTCATTGATCGACTCGGTAATTGGAGTCTGCGACTTTTTCTTCACCACAAGCATTACGACGCTGTTCTTGGCACCAAACACATCATCCATGAGCGACCGTACCAAGTGCAGATTCTCATCGCCCATCTGCACGAAAATACTGCCCGTGTCGGTGAGTAGTTCCTTGGCGACGATAAGTCTGTCCCGTAAGTACGTTAAATACGAATGGACCCCAAGCGTCCAAGTATCTCGGTACGCCTTGACCATCTCCGGCTCGCGCGTAAGGTCGACCTCTTTATCCTTCACGTCCCGATTGCCGATTTCAGGCTGAAAGTTACTTCTAAACTTGATCCCGTAGGGCGGGTCGATGTAAATCATCTGTACCTTGCCCGCCAGATCCTCACGTCGTGCCAGCGATGACATAACCTGGAGACTGTCACCAAGGATTAACCGGTTCGACCAGTCCACATCATGCTTGTAGAATTGGACCGCTTCGTTGTACTCCTGCTCCGGATCGGCGAATAGCGACCGCATTACGTCCTGCCGCGCGGCCACACGCAAGATCGCCTGCGTGCTCACCCGCTCATGGATGTGCAGCGCCACCGGATCCACCGCGAACGATTTCGCTTCGCGCTTTCCGGCCCACTCCAGCCATGGCTCGTGGACACGCAGAGCCTCAGCGAGCGTCCAGGCTTCGGCCTCTGTCAACTTCTGCTCGATCGCCTTCGCCACTAACTCAGGCACCTTGTCGCCGCGCCCTGTCGGATCGAAGCGCAGTTCGGGAGGGCGTCGCGGACTGTATGTGTAGTCTACTTTCGGAACCACTGGAACGTGACCTTCGGCCGCAATCTTGGCGGGCGGATTGTTCTTACGCGTCGCCTCAGGAAACCGGTAGTCGGTCACCCCATCGAGATGGCTTGTGGCGGCAGTGCCTTTTGCCTTCTTATTTTTTGCCATAGTGGTGGGAACAAGTGACGGCTGCCCGGTCCGATTCCGGCCTTGGCTTCGCGGGGCAGCTGAGAGGGTCACCGAAGCCGGCAACGGCGCCGATCGGCACCCTGACCCCGGTCAGCGTCCGCACCGTCCGGACTTGACTGTGCTTCCCACGCGATCCACGATGCGCAAGCGCATCGTCCTGCTGTTGGATGTGCCTGATCGTAAGCGTTCGACCACGCATAGTCGCCTCCTGCAAAACCAATTGGCCCAAGTCGAGTCAACCAGAGCCGCGCGGCAGAGGAAGCCAAATGCGTCCGACTCTGTGAAGATCGGCTCCAACTCAGTTTACACCGTTAGAGATCTATCGGCGGTGCTATTCACTGGCTGTAGTGGCAGGAATGCCGGAAGTTCCAGACTCTTGGTAGGTGAACGACCTACTGGTACTTTTGGGCAAGCGCGTCCAGGCGCTTCGGGCGACCAAGAAATGGTCGCAGGAGGAATTCGCTTACGTCAGCGGGCTCCACCGAACCTACATCGGCCAAATCGAGCGCGGCGAGAAGAACATCAGCTTCGACAATCTGTCAAGGGTAGCCGGCGCATTAGGAGTGACCCTGTCTGCGTTGCTCGAAGGGCTTGAGAATGGCAGCGCAACGAACCTGAAATCGCCCCAGGTGGAAACCGGCAGTCGAGGTGTCAAGGAAACGGCTCACAAGCAGCTTGAAACTCAGAAGCTATTGAAACGGTTGAAGCTCCAACACGCGGAAATGAATCGGACGATCTTGGCGTTGGAGAATCTGCCCGCGAAAGACAGTCGCCGGCCGAAACCCTCCCGCGGGCGTACGTCAAAGTAGTCGGGCAC
>JBEKYE010000471.1:0-3710 GCA_049511275.1 Bryobacteraceae bacterium | reverse complement strand
ATCAGGGCGGAACAGCCGGAACAGGCGAACAGCACCAGCAATAGGGGCAGGTAGCGGCGCGGTGCGCCCGGGGCGTTCAGGTCTTTGGCCTTCATTTAGGGTGAATTCGAATGATAGCTCATTGTGAGTGGGACAGGCCTCCTGGCCTGTCCTGCTTGACGCTTGTTAATTCCGCGGAACGAACCACGTCCTATGTTCGTAGATCACACCAGATGGCAAAGACACCATCATTCCGTCTGAGCGCTTCCTTTTGGGAGGCGGGACGCATCGCCGTCGATTCGCTGCGCAAGAACAAGCTGCGTAGTTTCCTCACCTTGCTGGGCATCATCCTGGCCACCACCACGCTGATTGCGGTGACGGCGCTGATTCACGGCATGAACGTGTATATCGCCGAGAAAGTCTCCAACATGGGTTCGGACGGCTTCCGCGTGGTGCGAATGGCCTTTTTCGGAGATTTCGATCCCAAGAAGTTTCTCGCCATGCAGAAGCGCAACCCGGAGTTCAAGCCGGTGGAGTACGAGTTTGTGAAGTCCCAGGCGCTGCTGCTGAAAGACATCGGGATGATGGTCTCGCGGCAGGCGCGCGTCACCTACAAGGGGAAATCGCAGGAGCAGGTGAATATCCAGGGAATCACCGACACCATTCCGGCCATTAACAACGTGCAGGTGGAAATAGGCCGCAGCGTCACCTATGAAGAAGTGCGGCGCCACGCGGCCGTGGCCTTCATCGGGAACGACATTCGCACGGCGTTTTTTGAAGGCGTGAACCCCCTGGGCAAGACCATCGCGGTGGAAGGCAACCCGTACGAAGTGGTGGGCGTCGCCCAGACGCTGGGCAGTGTCTTCGGCAACTCGCAGGACAACTTCGTGATGATCCCCATCGAGAGCTACTTCAAAACCTACGGCAGCCACACCGGGATTCGCCTGGTGGCCAAGGCCATCGACCAGCCGCACCTGATGGAGGCCGAGGACGAAGTGCGCGTGCTCTTGCGCTCGTACCGGCACCTCACGCCGGGGCAGGACGACAACTTCAGCCTGTTCGCTTCCGACACCATCGTGAGCCTGTGGGAGCGCCTGACGGCGACCATCGCGGGCATGGCCGTGGGGATCGTCTCGGTGTTCATGGTGGTGGGCGGCGTGGTGATCATGAACATCATGCTGGCCGTGGTGACCGAGCGCACGCACGAAATCGGCATTCGCAAATCGCTGGGCGCGCGGCGGCGCGACATCCTGAACCAATACCTGGTGGAATCGTCGGTGCTCTCGGCCGTGGGTGGCCTCGCCGGCGTGGTGCTGGCGTGGCTGGTGGCGTTTGCGGTGCGCAACCTGACTTCGGTGCCCATGGCGTTGCCCTGGACGTCGGTGATCGTGGGCGTGGGGTTGTCGGCCACGGTGGGGCTGTTTTTCGGCATCTACCCGGCGCGGCGGGCGTCCCTGCTGGATCCCATCGAAGCCTTGCGGGTGGAGAGGTAAGGGAATGTCGGGCCAGGCCTTTTCGAACGGACTCATGCTGGCGTTCCAGACCATCCGCAGCCACAAGTTGCGCGCCTTCCTGACGGTGCTGGGGGTGATCATCGGGACCGGCACCATCATCGGGGTGGCGGCCATTCTCGCGGGCTTCGACGCCTCCATTACGGGGATCCTGAGGAGCTTCGGGCCGAACTCGATTATCGTCTTCAAATTCCCCGTGGGCCCGCGGACCACCAGTCTTACGGCCGAGGAGCGCACCCGCAAAGACCTCACCTACCAGAACGCCGTGGACATCCGCGAGCGCTGCAGATCCATAGAAGACGTTTCTTCCATGCTGTTCGCCCCGGGGATGAACAACGCCCGCTACAAAGGCAACGACGTCTATGACATCAACATGATGGGCGTGGAGGAAGCCTACGCGCGCGGCGGACAGGTGGACATTCATCGCGGGCGTTTCTTTACCGACGAAGAGAGCCGCCGGCGCATGCCCGTGGCCGTGATCGGCCAGGACATCGAGAAGGGCCTGTACGCCAACGTCGACCCGGTGGGCAAGACGATTCTGGTGGACGGCCACGAGCTCCAGGTAATCGGCACCATGCTGCGGCCCGCGGCCTCGTTCTTCGGAGATACCGACACGCGGGTGCTGGTGCCCTATGGCGCCATCCGGAAAATGTACCCGAACGCGCGGGAAAGCGCCATCGTGGTGACGGCGCAGCCGGGCAAACTGCCGCAGGCGTTGGACGAAGTCCGCACCGTGCTGCGCATCGACCGGCGCGTGCCTTACAACAAGCCGGACAACTTCGCGCTCTCCACCGCCGAGCAGATGGTCAACGATTTCCGGCAGATCACCGCCATCACGTTTCTGGTGATGGTGGTGTTGAGCTCCATCGGATTGCTGGTGGGCGGCATCGGGGTGATGAACATCATGCTGGTGTCGGTGACCGAGCGGACCTTCGAAATCGGCATTCGCAAAGCGGTTGGGGCGCGCCGCTCGGACGTGCTGATTCAGTTCCTCATCGAAGCGGCGGCGCTGACGGGCCTGGGAGGAATCGCGGGCATCGCCTTCGGCTGGATTCTTTCGCTGATCAGCCGTCTCGTATTCCCGTCGATTCCGGCCAGCGTGCCGCTCTGGGCGGCCGTGACGGGGATCGTGATGTCGGTGGGAGTGGGCCTGTTCTTCGGTATCTGGCCCGCCAACAAAGCCGCCCGCCTGGACCCGGTGGTCGCGCTCAGGTACGAGTAGGCCATCGCCTTTTGTGGCCTGTCATCCCTCGCCCGCAAAACGGTTTGCCTGCCGCTCAGGCCCGCAAGGCTACGTCGCCGCGCGCCTGCGACGTCGAACTGCGCGTGACCGGTTTACGCGGCGGATGGCTCAGCCGCTCGATCCACTGCCTGGCCGTATCGGTCGTCCCAAACCGGGCCGTCCACGCGCGGCGGAATTCCAGGCTCTTGCGGCGCTGGCGCTTCTTCAGCGAGGCTTCGATCTTCGGGTTGCCGCCGAGCGTGTCTACCAGGTCGCGGACGGCCCGGCAATCGTTTATCGCGCCCAATAGAGATTGCAGCTCTTTGACCTGCGCAATCCAGTGCGCGGCGGCGGGCGAGTAGAATTCGGCAAACAGTTCCAGCGTATAGCGGAATTTCTTGGCGGCCAGGCGGAAGCGGTGCCGTTCGCCCGCCGAGGCTTCGGGCGTCGCGGCGCGCGCCCCTTCCCGGAAGAAGCGCGCGGCCAGGCGCGGCAATTCCCGGTGGGCGAAAGCTTCGGCCTTGGATTGGCGAAGCTCCCGCGGCGGGATTCCGCTTTCCAGCGCGCTGCGCCACTTGGAAACGGATTTGCGGGCGGTCCAGTGTTTGAGTGAAGCCAGCAGGCTCTTGGCGGCGGCTTTGCGGCGTGCGTGCAACTTCGCTTCCAGCGGGATGGCGCCGGCCGCGGCTATCAGTTGCAGCGCCACATCGCTGTCGCGGACTTCGCCGGCCAGCGTCATGATCAGCTTCAGCCGGCGGCGCATTTTGCGAACCGGCCGCCGCGGGAAGCAGGTGTTGCACGCGGAGAGCACTTGCGAAAAGCGGCGGATGGCGACGCGCAAGTCATGGATGGCGCCGGCGCGCGGTGAATGCACCGCTCCGTTGATCTGGAATGCCAGCCGCTCCAGCAGGCGCGTGGCCTGGGCCACGGCAAAAACGTAGGTCTCCATGAATTACAAGTTCGTTACAGCCTTCTGATTATACATAAGCGGCCGGGAT
>JBEKYE010000470.1:0-3721 GCA_049511275.1 Bryobacteraceae bacterium | reverse complement strand
ACCACCTGGCGCATGGCCCTGGTCGCTTCCACGCCGCGCGGCGCGCTGGGCAGCGGCGCTTCCAGCATCAAGGTTTTCCAGGATTTCTTCACCGAACTCGATCTGCCTGTCACGCTCACGCAGGGCGACCGGGTATCCATTCCGGTTGCGGTTTACAACTACACGGGCGCGAGTGGCGACGTCAGCCTGCAACTGAAAACCGAAGACTGGTTCCGCTTAATAGAGGACGTTCCGGACAAGCGCCTCACCGTGGATTCGGGCCGCGTGGGCGGTTCGCAATTCAATCTGCAGGCCGAACGCATCGGCAAATTCAAACTCACTCTGGCCGCGCACATGGCAGGCGGTAACCGCGCTGACATCGTGGTCCGCGAGATCGAAGTGGTGCCCAACGGGCGCGAGCAGAACACCGTGTTCAACGGAAAGCTCGAAACCTCCGTGGAGCACCAGGTGAGTTTCCCGGCGGCTGCCATCGCCGAAGCCAGCAAGATTTTCGTGCGGCTCTATCCGGGCCCGCTCAGCCAGGTGATCGAAGGCATGGACAGCATCCTGCGCATGCCCGGCGGTTGCTTCGAACAGACTTCCTCCAGCACTTACCCCAACGTCCTGGCGCTCGATTATATGAAGCGCACCAAGAAACTGACCCCCGAAGTGCACGCCAAAGCCGAAGGATTTATCGCCAACGGCTACCAGCGCCTGCTGACTTTCGAAGTGGCGGGCGGCGGTTTTTCGTGGTTCGGCCAGGCGCCCGCCAACAAGATCCTGACTGCCTACGGGCTGATGGAATTCTCCGACATGAGCAAGGTTTATGACGTGGACCCGAGGTTGATCCAACGAACCCAGCAGTGGCTGGCCGCGCAACAGCAGGGCGACGGAAGCTGGAAACCCGACACGTCCTTTATCAACGAAGGCGCCACCAACCGCTACAATTCCGACGTGCTGCGGATCACCGCCTACCTGGCCTGGTCGCTTGGCAACACCGGCTACCAGGGACCCGCCGTCGAAAAGGCCCGCCAGTATGTGGAGAACCACATGAGCGGAAACATCGACGCCTACACCCTGGCGGTGCTGGCGAATTTCGCCGCCGACTACGGCAAGGACCGCGAGTTCACCCATCGGGCTGTCGCCATGCTGCTCGACGCGCGCACCGAAAAAGACGACCAGGTTTGGTGGGACGCGCAGGAGACCAGCGTGTATTCCACCGGTTCGAGCGCGGCGGTGGAAACCACCGGCCTCGCCGTGCAGGCGCTGCTGAAAGCCGGCGAAGCCTCGGTGACGGCCGGCAAGGCGTTGAATTACATCGCCGCGAAGAAAGACTCGAGCGGCGCGTGGCGCACCACCCAGGCCACCATCATGGCGCTGCGGGCCCTGCTGCTATCCACCGAAAAGGGATCGGCGGATGTGCGCGGCACGGTGGAGATTTCGCTCAATGGCAAACCCGTGGAACACTTGCCCCTTACGCCAGACAACAACGACCTCTTCCACCAGTTCGTCTTCCCCGTCGCCGATGCCGGCAAAGCCAGCACCGTCTCGCTCCATTTTGACGGCAGCGGCGGGCTGGCCTACCAGGTGGTGGGCCGCTACTTCACTCCCTGGAACGAGCGTCCCGCCAACGAGCCGCTCTCCATCGCCGTGGCCTACGATCGCACCGAACTCTCGCAGGACGATATCGCCATCGCAACGGCGACCGTGAAGAACAACCTGAACAAGTCCGCCAATATGGTGATGGTGGATCTCGGCATTCCGCCCGGTTTCGACCTGCTGAGCGAAGACTTGCAGGACATGATCGACAAAACCGCCGGACGCAAAGGCGCCAGGCTCGAAAAGTTCAGCCTCACCGCTACGCAGGCCATTCTATATTTCGATTCCATCCCCGCGGGCGACACGGTCACGGTGAAGTTCCGGCTCCGCGCCAAGTATCCGATCCGCACACGCACCTTCGCGTCGCGGGCTTATGAATACTACGATCCGGAAGTGAACTCCGTGGCGCGGCCACTGGAACTGGAGGTGCGGAAAAAGTAGCGCCGCGGGTTGTGGGGCAGTCATTTCATAACATCCCTTACCGCCAATGCCCGCGGCGAAAAGCGTACCCGCGGTTCGATTGCACCCAGACGCCGGGAGCCCACACGGCGCGCGGGTGCGGCGGGCGCATCCAGCGGCCCGGCGCCCAAACGTAGTTGCCGCCACGCCAGTCCCAGAAGCCTTCGGCCCACACATAGCCCGGGCCCGGCGCTACTCCCACCACGCCGTAAGGCGGCGGCGGCGGCGCGAAGCGCACATACAGGGCGCCGTTGGCGGCACAGGCGCTCAACAGCGTGCCAATCATCACAAATCCGGTGGCCAGCAATTTCCTTTTCATGGTTCCTGCCTCCTATGGCGTGAAACGCGCCGCCCGGACCCTGAGTTGCGACTCTGAATTCAAGTTAATGTTAGAAAGCGTTCATCCAGATGAGCCGATTCTGGTCCACAATGAACGTATGGCGAGGGTCACCGAAATTCATGTAAACGGAACGCGCCGGCAGATCGATGCCGATGCGGACCGCACTCTGTTGAGCGTCCTGCGCGACGATCTCGACCTCACCGGCACCAAGTATGGCTGCGGCGAAGGCCAATGCGCGGCCTGCACCGTGCTGGTCGATGGCACGGCCACCAAGTCGTGCCTCACCAAAGTCGGCGCCGTGGCCGGCAAGCGCGTCACCACCATCGAGGGGCTGGCGAACGGCAAGCTGCACCCCGTGCAGGAAGCATTTCTCGAGGCCGACGCCATGCAGTGCGGGTGGTGCACGCCGGGGATGATCCTCGGCGCCGTGGCGCTGCTCGCACGCACGCCGCACCCGAGCGATGCCGACATCTCGAGCGGCATGAACGGGCACATTTGCCGCTGCGGCACATACGGGCGGGTGGTGCGCGCCATTCAAATGGCGTCGAAGAACGTAGGCCGGGCATGAGACGGCGCGATTTCTTCGCGATATTGGGCGGCGGCATCGTGGTGCTGATCGCCGACGATTCGGACGCGCAGGAAACCGGCGGCGGCCAGCGTCGCGGCATGCGCGAGGCGGCGCCCCAGAATCTCAGCGCCTGGCTGCACATCGGCGAGACCGGCCTGGTGACGGTCTATACCGGCAAGGTGGAGGTGGGCCAGAATGCGCGCACTTCGCTGACGCAGGCGGTGGCCGAAGAGTTGCACGCGCCGGTCGCCTCCATCCGCATGGTGATGGGCGACACCGATCTCACGCCGTTCGACATGGGCACTTTCGGCAGCCAGACCACTCCCCAAATGTGGCCGGTGATCCGCCGCGCGGCCGCCGCGGCGCGCGAGACGCTGGTGGACCTGGCGTCGCAGAAGTGGATGGTGGAACGCGCCTCCATACAGGTGGCCGATGGCAAGGTCACGGCCGGCAGCCACTCCGCCGGCTTCGGCGAGATCACCAACGGACAGAAGCTCACCAGGACCATCCCCGCCGGCGTGGCGCTGGCGCCCGCCGCCGAGTGGAAGGTGGCCGGCCATTCCATTCCGAAAGTCAACGGGCGTGAGATTGTCACCGGCGCGCACAAGTACGCCTACGATGTGCGTCCCAAAGGCACGCTCTACGGCAAGGTGCTGTACCCGCCCTCGTTCGGCGCCACCCTGACGTCGCTCGATAGCTCCGCGGCCGAGGCCATGCCCGGCGTGAAAGTGGTGCACGACGGCGATTTCGTGGGCGTCGCGGCGCCCGATCCCTTC
>JBEKYE010000469.1:0-3723 GCA_049511275.1 Bryobacteraceae bacterium | reverse complement strand
CATCAATTGCGGCTCCAGTTTGGCCAGCCATTCATGTGCCTTGTCGTATTTCCCGATCTTGAGATAGGTCCCGGCTGCCCCGTTTATTTCCGACAGCCGGCCGAAATTGAATTGCGGCGCCGCCGGCACTGCCCTGGGCAGGTACAGATCCGATACCGGCGGCGCGGGCAGCGGTGTGGCTGGCCGTAGCGGCGGCAAATTCAACAGGTCTTTCTCCAGAAGATCGGGCAGTTCGCTGTAGCGCATATTATGTCGCGCATAGAAGTTGGCCACTTGCGAATACGGGGCTGCAAACGCGGGATGCGCCGCGTAGACCCGCAGCCAGTCCTCGGCTGCCTGCACCGTTTCTTCAAGCGGCGCATCCGGCGAACCCTGCAATGCGCGGAATCGCTCAGACCGCGCTTGCGGTTCGTCCGGCCATTGCTTCACCCATTCCGCAGTCTGCGCCACCAGCGCGTCCTGGTAAGCCTCACGCTCGTACGGCTTGTATGGATGATCCCGATACCACTGGCTGATGGCGTCCGCCGCGGGGTTCACGCCTGCGCCGGGCGCACTCGGTTTCTTCAGCATATGCTCTTCCGCCCACTTCGAGCCTTCTTTGTCGCCCAGCACCCGGTACGCCTGGCTGAGTTCGGTGAGCAGATAGGGCCGCCCCTCGAAGTCCATCGCGCGCAGCCGCGCCACGTCCGCGCGGATTCGTTCGCGTACCGGCTCCTGCCCGGCCAGCGGCACGCTTTTGAACTCCAGCGTCCACAAAGTGGTGTAGAGTCCTAGCGCCTCGTTGTCCGTACGGTCCGCCAGCAACTTCTGCAAGCTGGCGGCGGCGCGTTTGAGAAAATCCCCATCGTCGATGCGCCCTGCCAGGGTATAGCCCGTCAGCGACGCCGGGCAATCCTGCCAATATGCTTCCAGATGCGTCCGCAGCTTTTGGAGGTCCAGAAACGCCGGAGCCGAATAAATCTCCGTCAGCTTCTGGTGCGCCAGCACGTAATCCGGCTGCTTGTCGAGAATCTTGTCCAGCAGCGCAATCGCTTCGCGGGTATTCGTGCCCTTCAACGTCCGCGCGTACAGCATCTGGAACATCAGGTCGTCCGGATGCGAGTCCAGAAGGGCCTTGTATTCCTCTTGAATGGGCTTCGCGAACAGCCCGTTCGTCACGTACTGTTCCTGATAGAACCGGTGCGCGTAGTAATCCGCCGGGAACTGATCGCGGACTTGCCTCGCAGCGGCCGCGCGCTCATCGAGCGGTCTCGCGGGCGGGAGCGTGGCCGCATCGATCGCGGCCTTTACATTAGCAGGAGCTTCGCAAGGTTGCGCGAGAACGGGCAACGCTGCGAGAAACAGGACGCTCGCGAACCTCAATCCGTGCATACTACCTCACTTGCTTGACGCAGCACCCGGGCCGAACGTTGGGCCTCTTCTACCCCGCCAGTTGCCTCAGCACGTACGGCAGAATGCCGCCATTCCGGTAATACTCCACTTCCTGCGGCGTGTCTACCCGCACCACCACGGTGAACTTCTTCTCGGCGCCGTCATCCGCCACCGCCCGCACCACGGCCTTCCGGCCGCCGCCATTCAACGATGCCTTCACGCCTTCAATGTGGAACGTCTCCTTGCCCGTCAGCCCCAGCGACGCCGCCGTGTCGCCCGCCTGGAATTGCAGCGGCAGCACGCCCATGCCCACCAGGTTGCTGCGATGGATGCGCTCGAAGCTCTCCGCAATCACCGCGCGCACTCCCAGCAGCGCCACGCCTTTCGCCGCCCAGTCGCGCGACGAACCGGAGCCGTATTCCTTGCCGGCCAGGATCACCAGCGGCACGCCTTCTTTCTGATACTCCATCGAGGCGTCATAAATAAACATCTGCTTGCCATCCGGCATGTGGATGGTCCAACTGCCTTCCGTGCCGGGCGCGAGCTGGTTGCGCAGCCGGATGTTGGCCAGCGTGCCCCGCACCATCACTTCGTGGTTGCCGCGCCGCGCGCCATAAGAATTGAAGTCGCCCGGCTGCACGCCCTGCGCGATCAGGTACTTTCCCGCCGGGCTGTCTTTGGCGATCGATCCCGCCGGCGAGATGTGGTCGGTGGTCACTGAATCGCCCAGCAGCGCCAGCACCCGCATGCCGTGGAAATCGTTGACCGAAGTCTCGGGATCCACCATCTGGTCGAAGTAAGGCGGCTTCTTGATGTAAGTGGACGCGTCATGCCAATGGTAGATGTTGCCGGTGGGAACCGCCAGGCCCTGCCAGTTCGCGTCGCCATCGAAGGCCCGGGCGTATTCGTGCTCGAACATCCCCTGGTTGATGGCCGTCCGCAAGGTGCTCGCCACTTCTTCGTTCGAGGGCCAGATGTCGCGCAGGTAGACCGGCCGGCCGTCGGAGCCCTGCCCGAGCGGCTCGGTGGAGAGGTCGATATCGATGGTTCCCGCCAGCGCGTAGGCCACCACCAGCGGCGGCGACGCCAGATAGTTGGCTTTCACCAGCGGATTGATGCGGCCTTCAAAATTGCGGTTGCCGCTGAGCACGCCCGCCACCACCAGGCTCTCTTTCTGAACCGCCTGGGCGACCGGCTCCGGCAGCGGCCCGCTGTTGCCGATGCACGTGGTACAGCCGAATCCCACCAGGTGAAAATTCAGCTTTTCGAGGTACGGCAGCAGACCCGCTTCCCGATAATAGTCCATCACCACTTTCGATCCGGGCGCCAGGCTGGTCTTCACCCATGGCTTCACCTGCAAACCGCGCTCCACCGCCTTCTTGGCCACGAGGCCCGCGGCCAGCATCACCGACGGATTCGAAGTATTGGTGCAACTGGTGATGGCTGCGATCACTACCGCGCCGTTCCCGATCTCAACCGCCTGGCCGGCGATCTCCGCCGCGGCCCGTTTCGCCGGTCCCGGGAACGCGGCGTGGAAGTTCTTTTGCACGTCCGGCAATTCCACGCGGTCCTGCGGCCGTTTGGGCCCGGCCATCGATGGCCTCACCGTCGCCAGGTCCAGTTCCAGGGTGTCGGCATATACCGGGTCGGGCGTCGCATCGGTGCGGAAGAGGCCCTGCTCCTTGGTGTAGGCTTCCACCAACTCGATCAAACCGGCATCGCGGTTGGTGAACTTCAGGTATGCCAGCGTTTCCCCATCCACCGGGAAGAATCCCATGGTGGCGCCATATTCCGGCGCCATATTGGCCACGGTGGCGCGATCTGCCAGGCTCAGCGCGCTCAATCCCGTGCCATAGAACTCCACGAACTTGCCCACCACGCCTTTCTTGCGCAGAATCTGCGTGATGGTCAGAACCAGGTCGGTCGCGGTGCAGCCCTCGCTCAACCTGCCGTGCAGTTTGAAACCGATCACCGGCGGCAGCAACATCGAAACCGGCTGGCCCAGCATGCAGGCCTCGGCTTCGATTCCGCCTACACCCCAGCCCAGCACTCCCAGGCCATTGATCATGGTGGTGTGGGAATCGGTTCCCACCACCGAATCCGGATAGGCCAGCACGCCGCAACGGAAGACCACCGGCGCCAGGTACTCCAGGTTCACCTGGTGCACGATTCCGGTGTCGGGCGGGACCACGCGGAAATTGCGGAAGGCGGTTTGTCCCCATCGCAGCAGCAAATAGCGCTCGCGATTTCGCTGGAACTCGAGCTTTGCGTTGAAATCGAATGCGCCCGACGTGCCGAACTGATCCACCTGGACGGAGTGGTCGATCACCAGGTCGGCGGGCATCAGGGGAT
>JBEKYE010000468.1:0-3739 GCA_049511275.1 Bryobacteraceae bacterium | reverse complement strand
GCGATGCCGCCCACGAAGCAGGCCACGAAAGACGCCATCGCCGCCGGGACGTGGAAGTAGAAGATGCGCTGGATGATCCCCATGGTTCGCTCGGTGGAGACCCACATAAAGATCAGGTATAAGTGGGTCAGCACCATGGCTGCCGTGAGGCCCAACATCCACGCGGGCACCGCGGGCCGGTTGTCTGTGAGCGTCGAATCGGCGGTTCCGTTACTCATCGGTCCCCTCTCTCCCTTACTGCAAAGCTTCGTTGATCACGCGCGCCAGGCGCACGCCGGCCTTTTCGATCTGTTGCTTCACCAGCGGTTCGGCCTTCTTCTCGTACTGGGCGTCGATGGTGATTTGCGCTCCGGCGGCCACTTTGGGCAGTCGGCCGTAGGTGACCTTTTGGGCGGCCTTGTGCGATTGCTCGGCCCAGTCGCTCACCGAGCCCTTGGCCCACGATTTCTCATGTTTGGCGGCCTCGCGGGCATAGGCGGGGAACAAGTCGTCCTCCTTGCCCATGAGGCCCAGCAATCCGCTGTCCCAGACGCTGTGCAGATTGGTCGCGCGGCCGTTGAACAGCACGTGCACGTCGTTGCCGCCCTTGTCCTTATTGTCGGAGCTATGCAACGGCTGGTGCATGTCGCCCACAAAGTGGATCAGGAACATCAGGGCCTCCCGCCGCTCTACGCCTTGGACGGCGGGGTCGCGCAATTGCTTCTCGAAGTCCTCGATTTTGACTATCACGCAGTCGCCCTTGTCGCAATCGCGCGCCATGTCGAGGTGCGGTTTGTCGATGGGAATATCGATGTAGTGCCACGGTGCGGTCGCGGCGCGGTCCCTGCGAATCTGGTCGGGCCAACTGGAAACCGACTGGATGGTCACGCCCGGCCCGAGAATTTCGGTGACTTTCGCTTGCACGGCGGGGGTCAGTTCGTCCCAGGCGATGCGGGCCACCAGGCTGTGGCCTTCGGGTCCCCACCCAAACGAGGACACACATCCGCACAGCAGAATCACGGCGATCTTGCGCATACGACCTGAGCGTATCACGAAGCGGAGCGGCGGCTATTCCCGGCAGATGCCGCGGCGGCTGCCGCGGATGAAACTCACCAGGTGAAGGGTTTCGGGAGTCGGAAGTTCGGCTTCGATGCGCGTGAGCGCCTCTTCCAGTTTGAGGCTGGAGCGGTACAAAAGCTGGTAGGCGCGCTTGAGGATGCTGACGTCGGGAGCCTTGAAACCGGCGCGCTTCAGCCCCACCAGGTTGAGTCCCTTGGCGCCGATCTGGAAGCCGGCGAAAGTGAAAAACGGCGGTGCGTCCAGGTTCACGCGCGTGTTGCCGCTGACCATGGCGAGGCGTCCGACCCGGGAGAACTGGTGCACCAGCACGCCGCCCGAAAGGAAGGCCTGATCTTCCACTTCGACGTAGCCGCCCAGCAACACGCAACTGGCGATCACGGTCTGATTGCCGATCTTGCAATTGTGGGCGATGTGGCCGGAGGTCATGATGAAGTTGCCGTCGCCGATTTCGGTGGCCGATTCCGGAGGCGTGCCGCGCGAGATGGTGAAGTGTTCGCGGATCTGGTTGTGGTTGCCGATGCGCAGGTAGCTGCGCGCGCCGTCGAAATTCCTGTCGAGGGGGTCGGTCGCGAGCACGGTGCCGGCCGAGATCTGGTTGTGGTGCCCGAGGGTGGTCCAGCGTTTCACATAGACATAAGGTTCCAGCACGCAGGCGTCGCCGATGACGACATCTTCTTCCACCACGCAGAACTCGCCGATGCGGACGCCCGCCCCGATGACGGCGTCGGGATGGATGCGAGCCGTCGGCGCGACTTGGGCGGAGGGATCGATGGGCATGGGGGTGCTCGACGTCGCTTAAATCTTAGCGGATTTCAGTAGCGTCCTGGGCTGCGCGACCCCATCGGAGCCGCGACTTGTCGCTCGACCGTCAAGGAGCGTTTGCCGCCCACTTTGAATTAGTGCTGAGCTACAGTAGAGTCTTGCCCGCTCCTTCCATTGCTTCCGGGATTGCTATCCCGTTACTGGCCACGGCGGTGGGCGTAGCCGGCGCGGCCCTGGGAGTGTGGCTCACGGGATTGCGCGAGCGCGCGCGGCTGGTGGTGCCGCTCAGCGCGGGCGTGCTGCTGGGCGTGGCGCTGTTCGGGCTGCTCCCGGAACTGGCGGAACAAACCGGCTGGCTGCCGGGCGCCGCGCTGTTCGTGGCCGGGTATGGATTGCTGGTCGTCATCAACCGGTACGCGTACCCGGTCTGCCCGACGTGCGCGCACAATCACGACCACGACGCCTGCTCCACGGAGCTGCATGGATTCGCGGGTCCGCTGATCGCGGCGGCGGCGGTGCACAGCCTGTTGGATGGCTGGAGCGTCGCCAGCGTGCAATCGGCCGCGACCCTGGGGTTGCGCGTAGCGGTGCCGCTGGCGGTGACCTTGCACAAACTGCCCGAAGGCATGGCGCTGGGCGGAATCCTGCGCGCCGCCGTGCCCAACCGCGGTACGGCCATGGGCTGGTGCGTGGTGGCCGAGGGCTCGACGCTGCTGGGCGGAGTGGCGGGCCTGCTGGCGGCTTCCCATCTGGGCACGCGGTGGATCATGTACCCGCTGGGCCTGACGGCGGGCTGGTTGGCTTACCTGGGTTACCACGCGATCCACGAAGAGTGGAAGCGGCGCGGCCCCGTATTGACTTTCCTTTCGGCGGCGGCGGGGGTGGCTGGCGCGGCGGCGATTCAGCGCGGCGCGGAAGCGCTGTTCCGATAGATCAAGCTCAGAGGCGTGCGAGCGACGATGCTGTATCCCGCCAGCCAGGCGCGTAGCTCGGGGTAGGTGTCGGGCGCCAGGCGCGGATTGGAGAGGCTCAAGCTGTCGACGATGAAGGCCGGATGCGTGGCGGCCAGCTCCACGCGGTTGCGCGCCGCCCAATCGGGAATCAGAGAGACGGCGTCGCGCAGATGGCGATCGGCGGGCACGCCCGTCAGCGGCTGCGAATCCCAATAGCGCGAAGCCACAGGCAGACGCGTATAAACGAAGAGACCGGGACGGTATCCCCAGACCAACAGCGTGTCGCCCGGCTGTTTGCGGGCGTTGACCAGCGCGGCGGCCGCCTGGCTGTCCTGGTCGAGCGCAATGTCCGCCCAGGGCGCGGCGGGGTGCAAAGCCAGCGTGAGATAGCGCGGAGCAAAGCGGACGAAAGGAACCAGCAAAGCGACGGCGGCGATCAGGGCGACGGCTTTGCGGCGCGCGATGGCGCGGGCGGCGACGAGGACCAGTGGGGCAAGGATCAGGAAGAAGTAGCGCGGGAAGAAACGGCCCCCGAGCGAGACGCCGAGAAAGCCGATGGCGAGCCATGCGGCGAGCTTCAGTGCGACAGACGATCGCCTTTGGCCGTCTGTCGCCGCGCGCCCCTTGCCGGTGAAAAACCAGGCGAGCGCGCCCAGGACCAGCGCGGCGTGGAAGCCCGACCAATCCAGAACGCGGCGGAGGGCGTTGAGCACGGGTTGCGGCTCGGAGGAACTGCCGGCGTAGGCGAATCCCCATCGCCAGACTTGCCGGAGGTAATCGGGTATCGCACCCGAGGCTGCGAGGAAGGCGAAGGCTGCGGCGTTTGGAATGAGGAATCCCGCCAGCAGCAGCGGCAGCGCGGGCCAGGCGACCACCGCGCACACGGCCAATACGAAGACGGCCTTGGTGTGAAACAGGAAGCCGATGCCGCAACAGAGGCCGGACCAGAAGGGCCGCCGCTTCCA
>JBEKYE010000467.1:0-3744 GCA_049511275.1 Bryobacteraceae bacterium | reverse complement strand
GCTCCGAGGAAGCCGAGCAGGCGCGGGCGGCGCTCGAAGCAGAGTGGAAACAACAGTCGGAGGAAGCCGGGAAGGCGCGAACCGCGCTGGAAGCGGACCTGACGAGCGAGCGGGAGCGGTCGCACGTCCTCACGGAGCAGGTATCGAAACTGCAGAGCGAATTGTCGGCCCAGGATGTCCGGATGCAGGAAGAGCGGGAGAGCGCGGCGAAGGGAATGGAACTGCTGGTGATGGCGCAGCAGAACCTCTCGCGCGTAATCCAGGCGGCGGCCACCGAGGCGCCCGCGGCCAACGGCAGTAACGGGCACCGCGCGCCGGCGGAAGTGCAAGAGCTACAGGCGGCCGCCGCGCAGTAAGACAGCGGGAAGAAGATCGGAGTATGGTATGAAGTACGCATGCATACTCGCCGGGATTTTCTTTTTCTGACGGGTTCGTCGCTGGCTTGCGCCGCAAGCGTTGCATCCATCGACCGCCAGGCGCTGGTTTCCAGGCACAATCCGTATCAGTCTCAACTGGACGCTCGGTCGCCGCTGTCCGTGGGCAACGGCGAGTTCGCGTTTACGGCGGACATCACCGGGTTGCAATCCGTTCCCCAAGCCTACGAGAGTGTGGCGCCGCTGTGCACGCAATCGCAGTGGGGATGGCACAGCGCGCCGATGCCGGAGGGCATCCAGAACACCGAACTGCGGCTCGAGAACTTCGACACCTATGGGCGGCCGGTGGGCTACGCCACCAGCAGCCAGGGGCAGGAGCCGCTCTTCAACTGGCTGCGGGAGAATCCTCACCGGCTGAACCTGGCGCGGATCGGGCTGCTCTGCGACGGCCGGCCGATCGACCTCGCGGAGGTGAGCGGCATTGCCCAGCGGCTCGATCTGTGGAGCGGCACCATCGACAGCCGGTTTCAACTGCGCGGGCTGCCGGTGCGGGTGCGCACGTGCTGCCATCCGGAGAGAGACGCGGTGGCGGCGGTGGTGGAATCGCCGCTGGTGGATTCGGGAGCGCTCGGAATCGCGGTGGAGTTTCCGTACGGCTCGCCGAAGATGAACGCTTCGGACTGGGCGAGCGAGGCGAAGCACCAGACGAAGTTCGCGGCCGAAGGCGCGCGCACTCTCTTGGCCGGGCGGATGCTGGATGCGGACGGCTATTGGGTGAGGCTCCACTTCGCCGGCGACGCGGCGGCGGCCGGCGACGGGGCTCACCGCGCGGTGCTGCGGGGCAGGCAACTGGAGTTCACGTGCGAGTTCGCGCCGGGCGAATTGCCGGCCGGCGCAGTGACGGCGGCCGAGACACTCGCCGCCAGCGCGATGCATTGGGAGCGGTTTTGGCGCAGCGGCGGAGCGGTGGATTTCGGGGCCAGCCCGGATGCGCGCGCGGCGGAACTGGAGCGGCGCGTGGTGCTTTCCCAATACCTCACGGCCATCCAATGCGCGGGCTCGCTTCCGCCCCAGGAGACCGGGCTTACGTGCAATAGCTGGTTCGGCAAGTTTCATCTGGAAATGCACTGGTGGCACGCGGCGCACTTCGCGATGTGGGGCAGGACGCCGCTGGTGGAACGCAGCCTGGCGTGGTATGGGCGGATACTGCCGGTGGCGCGCGAGAAGGCGCGGCAGCAAGGCTACCCGGGCGCGCGGTGGCCGAAGATGACGTCGCCCAGCGGGCGCGACAGCCCGTCGAACGTCGGCGAACTGCTGATCTGGCAACAGCCGCATTCGATCGCGATGGCGGAGCTATGCTACCGCGCGCATCCGAAGCGCGAGACCTTGGAGCGGTATCGCGACGTGGTGATGGAGAGCGCCGAATTCATGGCCGGTTACGCGGTGGAGCGCGGCGGGCGGTACGTGCTGGGGCCGCCGGTAATCCCGGCGCAGGAAAACCACGACGCGCGCACCACGTGGAATCCGACGTTCGAGTTGCAATACTGGCGCGAGGCGTTGGGGACGGCGCAAGAGTGGCGGACGCGGCTGGGGCTGGCGCGCGCGAGCAAATGGGATGACGTGCGGAAGCGGCTCTCGGCGCTGCCAGTGAAGGACAACGTGTACCTGTCGGACGAAAACTGCCCGTCCACCTTCACGGAGAAGAACCGGGACCATCCGTCGATGCTGATGGCGCTGGGCGTCCTAAAAGGAGAAGGCGTGGACCGCGATACCATGCGGCGCACGCTCGGCCGCGTGATGAAGGAGTGGCAGTGGCCGGACACCTGGGGCTGGGATTATCCGATGGTGGCGATGACCGCGGCGCGGCTGGGCGACCCGGATACGGCGCTGCGCGCGCTGTTCCTGGATTCGCCGAAGAATGAGTGGCTGCCCAACGGACACAACCGGCAGCGGGCGAACCTGCCGGTCTACCTGCCGGGGAACGGGGCCTTGCTGGCCGCGATGGCGGTAATGGCGGCGCAGAAAGCCTTTCCGGCGACGTGGAAGGCGCGGTGGGAAGGGCTGCGAGCGCCGGGCTAGCAGCGGAGAGCCGGACCAGGGGTCTGGCGCGGGCGAGGGCGCCCGCCCCACCTAACCGCGGAACGGATTCACGGCGCGGATGGCGGTGAAGCGGCTGAAGTCGCGGTCGACGGTCCACAATTCGCGGACGCCGTGAGCGGCGCAGATGGCGGCGACGCGAGCGTCGTGCACGGCCCCTCCTTTGACCTTCGCGGCGGTTAGCGTGGCCGCAAGTTGCCGCCAGTAATCCTCCAGTTCGCCGATGAGGCGAAGCGAAGGCGACTCCATCCAGAACTCCACCTGGCGGATGGCGGCGGAGAGCGGAGTGGGGGGCTTGTAGATGCGGGGGTTGGTCACGATGGCCAGGAATTCGTGGACGCAGGGCCAGGGGATGAACCACGGCACCGCGCCTTCGGCCAAGCCACGGATGGCGGCAGAGGCAGGCTGGAACCATTCCGAATCGCGGCGGTGGGCGTAGACCAGTATGTTGGTATCGACGGCGATCATTCGCCGCGGCCCGCGTAGATTCGCTGGCGGATCTTCGGCCAGGAGAGCGGCTCCTGCAAGCCTCTGCCGCCTATGGAGCCGTCCTGGAGGTGGAACCGGACCGGCCGCTTGCGGGTTTTGCGGAGGCTCTCGCGCAGGCCATCCTCAAGCACCTGGCGCAGGGTGGTGCTGCGGTTGCGGGCCAGGTTCTTGGCTTCGGCCAGCAGAGAATCGGAGATCTCGACCGTGGTTTTCACAAAGCCATATTACCATATTTAAAAGTATGGGTGTATGGGCTGGCGGGCAGGCTGGCCGCTTGGCGCCGCGGGCTACGATCTTCCGGCGAGGCGCGCTATTGGGGCTGCGGCAGCTTGCGCGTGAGGCCGGCCACCAGGCCGCTGGGCGGTTCGGTGCCGAGCGCGCGGGATTGTTTCACTTCGCGCCAGGCGGCGGCGTAATCGCCGAGCTGGTAATAGATGGCGGCCGACTCGGCGTGGCCAGGGCCGTAGCTGGGGCGCAGTTGGATGGACTTCTGGAGTTCGCGCAGGCCGGCCTGAAAATCGCCGGAGGCGGCGATGGCCACCCCCAGGCGAAAATGCGCGTCGGAGTCGTCGGGCGCCTGCTGGACGCGCTGACGCTGCTTGGCGATGTTGTCCTCAACCATCTGCTTGCTCTGGGCCAGCTGTTGCAGGTCGTGAGCGGCGACGGCGGACTGGGGGTCGAGGCGGAGGGCTTCGTGCAGCGCGGCGGCGGTTGCGTCGAAGTGTCCCATCTGCTCGGAGAGAGCGGTTGCCAGCACGATCTGCGTGGTGGCGTTTTTGGGATC
>JBEKYE010000466.1:0-7372 GCA_049511275.1 Bryobacteraceae bacterium | reverse complement strand
CTTGCCGTAGTTGGTCATCAGCTCGCGAACATGGCCGTGGATGTAATCGACGAAGCGGCGGCGCGCGGGCTCGTCGACCTTGCCGTCGGCGCTCTTGCAGCGGGCGCCATCGGGGTGGTGCCAGTCCATCAGGGAATAGTAGAAGCCCACGCGGAGGCCTTCGGCGCGGGCGGCTTCGACGTATTCCTTCACCAGGTCGCGGCCGGGCCCCTGCTGGGCGGCGTTGTAGTTGGTGAGCTTGGAGTCGAAGTTGCAAAACCCTTCGTGGTGCTTGGTGGTCATCACCATGTATTTCTGGCCCGCCTGTTTGGCAAGGCGCGCCCAATCGCGCGCGGCGTTGGGCTTGGGCTTGAACAGCCTGGCCTGCTGTTCGTATTCCGCCACCGGGATGCCTTCCTCTTCCATCACCCATTCGTGGCGCCCCAGGGTGCTGTAGAGTCCCCAGTGGATGAACATGCCGAAGCGGGCTTCGTGCCACCACTTCATGCGGGCTTCGCGGTCGGCGTCGCCGGGTTGCAGTGCGGGGGGCGCACCGGGCCGCGGCTGCTGTCCGGCGGATGCGTCACCCGCGGCGGCCACGGCGGCTCCGGCGGCCATCCAATTGAGATAATCGCGTCTGGTCATGGGATACGCTCCTGAGGGAACAGGTTATCATGCCGTCCGGCGGACGGGGGTATCATCAAGCATGCGGTATTGGTTGCTGCTGTTTTCGGCGGCGGCGGCGTTCGGGCAGGGGACGGAGACCAAGCCCAATGCCGAGGATTACGAAGCGCACGCCAGCACGCGCACCGCGGCCATCGGCGCCGAGTACATGGTACATAGCTTTTCGCGCGGAGACAAGGCGTTCCTGGCGAAGGATTACCTGGTGGTGGAAGTGGCCCTGTTTCCACCGAAGGGCGAGACCATCGAGATCCGGAACTCCGACTTTTCGTTGCGCATCAACGGCAGGAAGGCCGTGCTGCTGCCGGAGGCGGTGAGCATGGTGGCCGCCAGTTTGCAGCATCCGGAATGGGAACAGCCCAGGCCCAACGGGGAAATCGACGCGAGCGCGGGGAATGCGGGAGTGGTAATTGGCGGCCCGCCGCGGAATCCGAACCCGTTTCCGGGAAGCAATCCGCCGGGCAGCCAGCTTCCGCCGCGCGTGCCGGTGCCGCAGGACAATCCGAGCGGCGTGGAAAAAGAACCGGTGAAGGCGGAAGTAATCGCGGTGGAGACGGCCCTGGTGGAAGGCCCCCACCATGCGGCGTTCAGCGGGTTTCTCTACTTTGCGTACCGCGGCAAGACGAACTCCGTCAAGACGCTGGAATTGTTGTATCAGGACGCCGTCTTGAAGTTGAAGTAAGAGGCGAGCCGCGACGACCGTGAGGGAGCGGTCTTCCTTCGCCTTCCTTTGCCATTGCGCCGCGCGGCAACGTGCAGTACATTGGTGCGGGGGTGATGGAAAGCATGGCTTTTTGTTCTTCCTGTGGCTCGACCATGACGGGTGCGTTTTGCACGAAATGCGGAACGCCGGCGGGCGCCGCCCAGGCGCAGCCGCCGGTGGCTTCGCCGGGAGCGCCTTTGGCCCGGCGAACCAGCCCGATTGTGTGGGTGCTGGTGGTGATATTAGGACTGTTCGTCTTGTGCGGATTGGGCGCGGCCGGCATCGGGTATTTCGTGCTGCACCGCGTGCGGCAGGCCGGCGTGAGCTTCGACCGGACGCGCGGCGGCTTCGCCATCACGGGGCGGGACGGCAGGGTGGAATTCGGAAGCGAAGGCAAACTGCCGTCATGGGTTCCGTCGTATCCGGGATCGAAGCCGGCCTTTGCCTTGCGGGCGCAGGGATCGGGCGACGGCTCGAATGGCTCCGGAGGCGAAGGCGGCGAATTCACTTTCACCACCCCGGATGCGGCGTCGCAAGTGCTGGCCTTCTACGAAAAGAAGTGCAAGGACATGGCGATGAATATCAACATTTCCACGATCAACGACGAAGGCGGCACGGTGGTCGCGGCCGATGAAGGCGACCAGCGCAGCCTGACGATTGTGGCCACCGGCGGATCGCGCCGGACCACGGTCATCGTGACGTACGGGCGGAAGTAGCGGGTGGGGCCCGTCTAGCGGGTGGTCCGGCGATAGCGCTCGCCGCCACTCAGGCCGCCCAGATCGATCACCACGGCGGCGATCAGAAAAATCACATTGATGCCGTCGGTTCCGCGGTGCGAATTCATCAGCCATGCGTACACGATGGTGGTCAGCGGCAGAAAGATGAAACCGAGCACGGGGATGAGCAGCCCGTGATAGGCGCGCCCGAGATAGTTGGAGAAAAAAAACATCAGGACCAGGACGGCGCGGGGGAAAGCCAGAACGAGAATGAAAAACAGACAGGGCACTGGCCGCATTGTCGCAGAATTCGCGCCCGGTTGCGCATGGCAAGCAGCCACCCGTAGAATCAGATGTTCGAATGAGCACAGAAAAGCGCACCGTTCTGATTGTGGACGACGACCCGCAAATCCTGCGGCTGATGGAAAAGATGCTGCGTCCGCACGGCGTCAACATTTTGCTGGCGCCACGGCCCTCCGAAGCCCTGCGCATCTGCGAAGAGCACCCGGTGCACCTGATGATTTCCGACATCCTGATGCCCGAAATGGACGGCAACAAGCTAGCGGAGCGCGTTCTCAAGCTGAAACCGGAAGCCAGGGTGCTGCTGATTTCGGGCCGTGACAAGGGCCCGCACACTCCCAAATCCCCCCGTGTGCGCTTTCTGCGCAAGCCGTTCTTTCCCTCCGTGCTGATCCAAATGCTCAGGGAACTGCTGCCCGAACTGTGAAGGGGATTACGCGTACCAGAGGCTGCGGCCGAGATCGGCCGCCCCGCCAAGCGGCATAGCCGAACCAATGCGCGATAACGCCAAGCGTCGACACGAGTGTCGACGCGGCACGCATGCGTGCGTGCGCCACAGGGCAACGAAATCCTGGCGGAGGGCAATCCTATTGCCGCTTCGCCAGGAGCACTTTGGCCTCCACGGGCTGATTGTCGCGCAGCACCTTCACCACCACCTCGTCGCCCGGCTTCTTGGCCTGCAAGGCGTAAGTGAAGTCGTAGAGGTTGTCGATCTTCTTGCCGTCGAATTCGATCATCACATCGCCGGCCTTGAAGCCGGCCTTGGCGGCGGGAGAGCCTTCGCGCACATCGGCGAACTTGACGCCCTTGACGCCTTCGCCGAAATCCGGAATCGACCCGAACCAGGGGCCGTAGCCGGAGCCCGAAGCGCCGCCCATGGGCGGCGTCTGGGGCGCGACATGCACGAACTCCGGGCGCACGGCGACGGCGCGGAGATCGTCGGCAACTTCCGCGACCAAGGTGAGCAGGCGGGCGGCATCGGGGGCGTCGATCTTGTCCCAGGTGTCGCTAGGCTTGTGGTAATCGGCGTGGAGCCCGGAGAAGAAAAACAGCACGGGCACCTGCCCGCTGGTAAACGAGGTGTGATCGCTCGATCCCGCTTCCGGGCCCTCGGAATAATCCACCTTCAGTTGATACTTGGGCGTCACCTGCTCCAGCATCGGCCGGAGGCCGGTGCCGGTGGCCACCCCGCCGATATAGACCTTGCCGTCGCGAATGCGGCCGATCATATCCATATTGATCATGGCCACGGCCTTCGCCAGCGGCAGCTCGGGGTGGGCCACGTAGCGCGCCAGCTCGATGACGCCGGCGGTCCCCGAGGCGTTGTCGTCGGCGCCGGGATGAATGGCCACCACCGACGGCGTCAGGGAATACTGGCCGCCCATGCCCAGATGGTCGTAATGGGCCCCGATAATGACGTATTCGCCGGTTTCGCCAGGCACATAGGCCACCACGTTGTGGACGGTCTTGACCACGCGCGCGATGTCCACGGCGGCATCCACGCGAAGGGTGTCGGGGAAGGCGAACGACTGCGGCCTGAGGTCCTTATCGATGGCCGCTTCCACCGCGGGCAGGCTCTTGCCGGCCTCTTGAAACCAGGCGTCGATGCGCTCTTCCCTGACCTGCAGGATGGCGATTCCGGCATCCAGCGGCCCGGCAGTGGAACCAAATCTCTGCATCTCCCAGGGCTCATTGGGATGGGCGGCGCGATCGTCAATCAGGATCAGCCCGGCGGCGCCGTGCATTTTGGCGTTGGCGGCCTTGTTGACGAACTGGGCATGCGGCGTAAGCATCTTTCCGGCGAAGATGCTGTGCTCATCATTTTCTTGAGGTTCATGCCGCATCACCAAGACAAATTTGCCCTTAACATCCAAACCAGCATAGTCGTCGTAATGATATTCCGGGGCCGTGATGCCGAAGCCGGCGAAGACCACGGCGGCGCTCAGCTTCGCGGTGGAGGAGTAATTGAAGGGCACGAAATCGTCCGGGCAGCGCAGCGTGGTGACGCGGCCGTTGTCGCGGAAGTCGAAGTGGTTTTGCTTGCCCAGCCTGGCGTCGGTGGTCACCGGAAAAGGCTGCAGATAAGTGTTGCCCGCGACCGGCTTCAAACCGAATTCGCGGAACTTGCCGGCGATGAAGGCGGCGGCCTTTTCGAGTTCCGGACTGCCAGTGGCGCGCCCCTTTAACTCCGGCGAGGCCAGAAACTTGACGTCGTTCAAATAAAGATTTGGGTCAATCTTGGCGTCGGCGCCGTAAGCCAACGGCGCCGCGCACAAAACCAGCCACGCGAACCGGCTCTTATAGAAATTCATGGGTGTTCGATTCTTGACCAATTAGTTCTTCTTGACCGCCGGCGCGCCGGTTTTCGGAAGGCCGGGCACGCTGAGCTGCAAATCGCAGCCGCAGTCTTCGCCGGCGTTCTTGGCGACCTTCTGGTATTCGATTTCGTTGTCGATGGTGGCCTTCAGGTCGGGCCACGTCATGGAATTCTGAACCCGCCGGCCGTTGATGAACATCGTGGGAGTGCCCTCGATCTGCAAGGTACGACCCTCTTCCATTTCGGCATCGACTTCCTTTTCGGTGGCCTTGGTGTCCATGCACTGGCCGAGTTGCAGGGAATCGATGTCCTTGCGGTCCTTGGACCAGATGGCGACGATCTCTTTCAGGTTTTCGGGAGTGATGGATTCCTGGTGTCCGAAAACCCAATCGTGATATTCCCAGAACGAGCCCGGATCCTGGCGGAAGACGCAGCGGCCGCCGATGGCCGCGGCCTTGGCCCAGGGATGCAACTGCTCGATCGGGAAGTCGATGAAATAGAGGCGCACCTGGGTGGGATAATTCGCCACCAGGCTCTGGCGCAGCATCTGCGCTTCGGCTTTGCAGTGGGGGCACTGGAAGTCGCTGAAGACCACCAGCACAGCGGTGGCTCCGGGCGTCCCGAGGCTGGGCTGGAACTGCGTCTTGAGGCGGTCGAGATCCTTTTTGAAAGGGTTGAGATTGATGTCGTAAATATTGCCCTGGAGAATTTTGCCTTCTTTCGAAATGTAGATGGTAACGTCCTGCGAGGCCTGTCCCTGGGTGAGTTTGATCATGACTTCCTGGAAGCCGGGCAAGTCCGCCGAGGGCTTCGGGTCGCCCACGGTCACGACCAACGTCGAAGGCAGCACCCACAAATGCCGCACGTAGGTTTCGATTTCGCCCTTATTGAAGACCCATTTCTTTTCGATCTGCGCGGTGCTGGCCGCAACCAGCATGAGCACAGCCGCAACGGTGGCAAACAGCGATCTGGACATTAAACATATTGTAGTCGAAGAGGCTGGGGCCCAAAGGCGGACTTGGCCATGTGTAGTGGGACGCTGCCGCGGTCAAACCCGACCGGGGGGCGGGTTGCGGACCAGGGGGTCCGCCCAGGGGTCCGCCCCACCAAACTACTTCTTTCTCACCGGCGGGGCCTGGGTTGCGGGCTTCTTCAAAACCTTCTTGAGTTCGTTGGCCATGTTCTCCAGGTCGGCGCGCTCGGAGTCATAAACGGGGTTGGGCGGGTCCAGAATCTTGATGGCCCGCTCGTAGATCGGCAAGGCTTCGGCCAGTTTGCTCTCGTCGATACGCTGCGAGGCTTCGCCGGACAGGCCATCCGCCAACTGGAACGCGCGGATGGCGTTGGCGTGGGTGGTGGCCACTTCAGCCTGGTCCCATTTTTTCTGCGCCGCGTAGAAGATCGCAATCTTGTCGTACGCCATGGCCACCATGGGGTGCGTTTCGCTACCCACCGAAGCCTTCCACAAGTCCAGCAGCCGCAGGTAGAGTGGCTCGGCGTCGTCGTACTTCTTCTGTCCGAACAAGGCGTAAGCCAGGCCATCGACGGTGGCAATGAGGTCGGCATGCTTTTTGCCGTAGAGCGTCTCGCGAATCACCAGGGCGTGACGGTAGGTTGCTTCCGCCTTGTCGTAGGCGCGCGAAGCGATCTGCAAGCCGCCCAGGCGATCGAGGTCGTAGACCAGCGAGGGATCGAGCGGCCCGAGAATTCTGGCGCGGAGATCCAGCGCACCGTTGAGCCGGAGGATGGCTTCTTCCTTCTTGCCCATTTCAGCGTAGATCTGCCCCACGCGGCTGAAATCGTCGGCAACCGCGATGCTGTCGGCGCCTTCGGCCGCGCGGTAGTGCAACGACATCACGCGGCTCATCACCGCCAGCGCTTTGTCGAAATCTTTCATGGCCCGCGCGAAGCCCACGGACAACAGTACGTCGTCGACAATCTTGGGATCGTACATTCCCAGGTTCTGCTCGCGCCAGGAGATGGCCAGTTGGAGAAAGTCGTCGGCGTCGGCGAATTCTCCGGCGGCGGCGCGCACCGTAACCAGGCGCTTGAGAATGTCGTAGCGCACGGGATCGTCCAGCGGGCCCATGCGGGCGATCTCCCAGGCCTGCAGGAAGCTCTGGCGGGCGGCTTCGTAATCGCCTTTCATGTAGCTGGCCTGGCCGGTCTTGATGAGGTCGGGAATGGCCGGCGGCGGCGACGGCTGGGTTTGGTCCTGGGCCATCAGGCAGGCGGCTGCCATGAAAAGCAAGAGAACGGTGCGCGGCATATATGTGATTTAGTACTAATTTATTAGCGTTGTCAAGCGGAACTGGCCGTACTTTGGGAACTAACTGGCCGGGCAGCCGGAATCCATATATCCTGGAGTCTGCATGAAAATCCCCGCCGTGCTTCTGGCGTGCGCTCTCGCTCTGCCCGTTCTGGGCGACGAGGGCATGTGGCTTTTCAACGAGTTTCCGAAAGACGCGGTTCAGAAGGCCTACAGCTTCGACGCGACGAACGCGTTTCTCGAAAGCCTGCGGCTGGCCACGTTGCGGATCGGCGGCTCTTCGGGCTCATTCGTATCGGCGGGCGGGTTGGTGCTGACAAACCGCGAAGCTGTCGAGAACTGCGTAGCCAAGCTCAGCACGCCGGAGCACGATTACGTCAAGGATGGGTTCTATGCGGCAGCGGGCC
>JBEKYE010000465.1:0-3811 GCA_049511275.1 Bryobacteraceae bacterium | reverse complement strand
TCTCGCGGCAAATTGCGGTAACGTGGATCAAAATGCCAATTTCTCCACTTGCCGGACAGAGTCCCACGCCCGACCTGCTGGTCAACGTGCCGCGCCTCATCACGGCTTACTATACCGGGAAGCCGGACGTCTCGGTAGCTTCCCAGCGCGTCAGTTTCGGGACGTCGGGCCACCGCGGCTCGTCGTTCGAGTGCTCCTTTAACGAAGATCACATCCTGGCGATCACTCAGGCCATCTGCCGGCACCGTGCGGAGAAGGGCGTGGACGGCCCGCTGTTCCTGGCCATGGATACGCATGCGCTTTCCGAGCCGGCCTTGGCCAGCGCGCTGGAAGTGCTGGCAGCCAACGGCGTCGATGTGATGATCGACCAGGAACTGGGTTACACGCCCACGCCGTCGCTTTCGCACGCTATCCTGGCTTACAATCGCGGCCGCCGGAGCGCGCAGGCCGACGGCATTGTGATCACGCCGTCGCACAATCCGCCGCCCGATGGAGGCTTCAAGTACAATCCGCCCAGCGGCGGCCCGGCCGATACGGACGCGACCAAAGCCATCGAGGATCTGGCCAACCAGATTCTCGGGCGTGGCCTGAGCGACGTTCGCCGCCAATCCTACCGCGCGGCGCTCGCCGCCTCGACGACCCATCGCTACGATTACGTGTCGGCTTATGTCAACGATCTGGGCTCGGTGCTGGACTTGGACGCCATTCGCGCGTCGCGGCTTTCTCTGTGCGCCGACCCGCTGGGCGGCGCGGGCGTAGCTTACTGGGGCCGCATCGCCGAACGCTACGGTCTGTCGCTCGACATCCAGCACGCCGATGTCGACCCCACCTTCCGCTTCATGCGGCTCGACTGGGACGGCAAAATCCGCATGGATTGCTCGTCGCCCTACGCCATGGCCGGGCTGATCGGCCTAAAGGACCGGTTCGACGTGGCATTTGCCTGCGATACCGATCACGACCGGCACGGGATAGTCACGCGGAGCGCCGGCCTGCTCAACCCCAACCACTATTTGGCGGCGGCCATCTCTTACCTGTTCGGCCACCGCGAGGGATGGCCGGTTGCCGCCGGGGTGGGGAAGACGCTGGTATCGAGCAGCATGATCGACCGCGTGGCGGCGCACCTGGGCCGGCGGCTGGTGGAGGTTCCGGTGGGCTTCAAGTGGTTCGTCGAGGGACTGCTGGACGGCTCGCTGGGCTTCGGCGGAGAAGAAAGCGCCGGCGCTTCGTTGCTGCGCCGCGACGGCGCCGCGTGGACCACCGATAAGGACGGCATCGTGCTGGCCCTGCTGGCGGCGGAGATGCTGGCGCGCACCGGCAAGGACCCCGGCGAGCTCTACCGCGGGCTGACGGAGCAATTCGGCGCGCCGGTGTACGAGCGCATCGACGCCGCGGCCACGCCGGCGCAGAAAGTCGCGCTGGCGGCGCTCAATCCGGAACAGGTGACGGCGCACGAGCTGGCCGGCGACCCGATCGAAGCCATGCTCACGCGCGCCCCGGGAAACGGGGCCCCCATCGGCGGCCTCAAAGTGGTGACGCGGCGCGGTTGGTTTGCGGCGCGGCCTTCCGGCACGGAAGACGTTTACAAGATTTATGCGGAGAGTTTCGCCGGCGCCGAACACCTCAAGCGAATTCAAGACGAGGCGCGCGAACTGGTGGGGCGGGCGCTGGCAATGGTAGCCTGAAACTCGGGTGGCGGATTTCGTTCGCGAGAAACAGGCGGCTGCGCTGCGCTCGTTGCTCGCCGCCGTCGGACTGACGGCATTCAAGATCGTAGTCGGTCTGGCCACGGGTAGCCTCGGCATCCTGGCCGAGGCCGCGCATTCCGGCCTGGATCTGGTGGCGGCCGGCCTCACCTTCGTGGCCGTCCGTCTTTCCGGACGCCCCGCCGATCGCGATCACCTCTACGGGCACGGGAAGATAGAAAACCTCTCGGCGCTTGCCGAAACGCTCTTGCTGCTCCTGACGTGCTCCTGGATCGTGTGGGAGGCCGTCCACCGGCTGCTGACGCATCGCGCGGAAATCGAGGTCACGGTCTGGTCGTTTGCGGTGATGCTGACCTCCATCGTGGTGGATGTCTCCCGCTCGCGCGTGCTTTCGCGCGCCGCCAAGGAATATCACAGCCAGGCGCTGGAGGCCGACGCCCTGCACTTCACAACCGATGTGTGGAGTTCGTCGGTGGTGATCGTGGGCCTGGCCGCCGTCAAGGCGGGCGACTGGTGGCCGCGGCTGTTGTTTCTCCGCAATGCCGACGCGATTGCCGCGCTGGGCGTTTCCGCGCTGGTGGTGTGGGTGAGCGTGCGGTTGGGCCGCCGCACCCTGGACGCACTCATCGACAAAGCGCCCCAGGGCATGGAGCAGCGCATCATTGCGGCGGTGGAAGGCGTCGAGGGAGTCCGCAATTGCCACAACGTGCGCATGCGGTATTCCGGGCCCATCCTTTTTATCGACCTGCACATTCTGGTGGACGGCGCGCAAAGCCTGGCGCAAGCCCACTTGCTCACGGAGACCATCGAGGAAGTCATCCGTGGCCTGGTCCCCAATGCCGATGTCACGGTGCATCCCGAGCCGTTCTGAGGGGTGGTGGCGG
This sequence comes from Bryobacteraceae bacterium, assembly GCA_049511275.1. Lineage (GTDB taxonomy): Bacteria > Acidobacteriota > Terriglobia > Bryobacterales > Bryobacteraceae > PALSA-129. The sequence continues at coordinate 1,224 of JBEKYE010000465.1, read as the reverse complement.
CACAGGAGGGCGGACCCCCTGGTCCGCGGCCGACGCCCCCGTCGGCCTGTTCGGGACATGCACGAAGCTGATACCGTTGTGCTGGCAGCGGGACGAAGGCGTCCCGCGCGAACCAGGGGGTCCACCCCCCTGGCCTACCGCTTGCCGGAGAAGTCCCAATAAATGGTGCAATCGCGGACTTCGGCTTTGTGGCGGAAGAGTTCGCTGAGGCTGATCTTGTCGGTCTCGTCGCTTTCGTAACAGGCGGCTACCGTGTTGTAGAGGCCGGCGCGGACCCGGTCGTGGATTTTCGCTACCGCCAAAATGTGGAACTCGGCTGCCTGTGCGGGCGGCAGATCCAGGTCGTGCGCATAGGAAAACTCCATGCCGTCGGGGGGCGGGCGGCGCGTCAGGAAATAGAAAAGCTCGTCGGCCCACACCGCGCCGCCTGGCGGCGTGTGTATTTGCACCTGCTGCGCGATCTTCTCGCAGTCTTTCCAGCAATAGGAATCGAAATCCTCATAGATGGCTTTTCCCAGGCCCAAGGTCACCAACACGATCAGAAACATGGATGGACCGAATGGGCGCTCGCCGAGGCCGAGCCGCGTCGCAACGAAGCATAGTCCGGCCATAGCCAGAATGGCGGCGAAGGGGATGACCAGCAGAAAGTAGCGTTCGAAGGTGGGATGCGCGGTGGCCAACTCGGCGCCCAAGCCCAAAGCCAACCAGCCGGCCAGGTAAAACTCGGAGCGCCGCGTGCGATCCCAGTCGCTCTTGCGGGCGATGAACCAGATACCTGCACCCGAGAGCAGGACCAGAGTGAGCCCCTGCGCGGAATCGATCCAGGAGGTCAGTGCCGAAATGTCCTGCCCGGTAGCGCCATCCCACTTGGCATGGCGGTACAGCATCTGGTACTGGATGATGTTGAAGAGTACCGGCTTGGGAGATTCCAGGAACAGCAGCAGCACCGGCAGGAAAGGGATGCCGGCGCCAATCAGGAACATGGCGATCTTGAACCAACGGGCGCCGGCGCGGTTGTGGATGGCGATCCAGAGCAGCAGCACCGGGGCCACTGCCGCCGTCAGCAGAGAGGAAGCCGCGGCCGCCCCGGCTAGCAGTCCGGCGGCGGCGGCCCACTGCGGGCCGCGCCGTTCCACGGAGCAGACCGCCAGGCGGAAAGCCGCCACCGAGAGGAACAGACACAAGCCGTAGGCCTGCCCGATGGGGCCGAACAGAACCACCTGC
>JBEKYE010000464.1:0-3817 GCA_049511275.1 Bryobacteraceae bacterium | reverse complement strand
GGCGGGCGCCCAGGGCAGCGCGCACGGCCAACTCTTTGCCGCGCGCCGCGCCGCGCGCCAGGAGCAGGTTGGCCACATTGACGCACGCGATCAGCAGCAGAAAGCTCACCGCGCCCATCAGAATCAGCAGGGGCTGGTGTACGCTGCCGGTGAGCTCCTCGCGCATGGGAATCAGGTTGGGGCGCCAGCCGCGATTGAGAGCCGGGTCGGCCAGCTCCAGGCGGCCGCCGATGGTGTCCAGTTCGGCTTGGGCCTGCCGCAGCGTGGCGCCGGGGCGGAGACGGCCGATGACGGTGAGGAAGCGGCTGCGGAGGGTGCGCGCGTCGTTCGAGTCGAGGTCCAGGGGAATCCACACGTCGGCCGCGCGATCGAGGATTTGCACGCCCGGCGGCAGGACCCCCACCACGGTGTAGCTTTGACCGCGCAAGCGGATGGTCTGGCCGGCGATGGAGCGGTTGCCGGCGAAGCGGCGCTGCCATAGGGAATAGCTCAGGAGGGCGAAGTTGGCGCGGCCGGATTCTTCTTCTTCCGGGCTGAAGCCGCGTCCCACAAGGGGCTGGACGCCGAGCAGCGGGAAAAGTCCCGCGGAAACGCGTTGGGCGGCCAGTTCCTCGGGATCGATAGAGCCGTTGGGCCCTCCCGAAAGATTGACGTGGACGTCTTGAAAAGCGCCGATGGATTCGAGTACGCGGGACTGGCTGCGCCATTCGAGAAAGTTGCCGGCGGCGGCGAACATTCTGAACTTGTTCTGTGCCGGGTTCTTCTCCCACACCACCAGCAGGCGTTCGGGTTCGCGGAATCCCAGGGGCTTGAGCAACACGGCGTCGGCCACGCTAAAAATGGCGGTAGCGGCGCCCATTCCGAGGGCCAGGGCAAGCAGCGCAACCAAGGTCACGCCCGGGGACTTCCAGAACAGGCGCACCCCATGACGAAGATCGCGGCCAAGCAACAGCATGGCTTGTCAGGTTAACAGATGGCAGCGGACGGCGGAAGCGCGCGACGCGGCCTTGCGTGCGCCGGCGCCGGGCGGCGGCCAACCCATTTCGTCAACTTGTCAGGTCTTTGCCGACTCGGTGCTTTCTTCCACCACCCGGCCGTCGAAAAGGCGGATGGTGCGGTCGGCGAACTCGGCGTAGCGCGGATCGTGGGTCACCATGCAGATGGTGGAGCCGGCGGCGTGCAATTCGCGCAAAAGACTCATAACGGCCTCGCCATTGGCGGAATCCAGGTTGCCGGTGGGCTCGTCCGCGAGCAGGATCAAAGGATCGCCGCTCAAAGCCCGGGCCACCGCGACACGCTGCTGCTGGCCGCCCGAGAGCTGCGACGGATAATGTTTCATGCGGTGCGACATGCCCACGCGCTCCAGGGCTTCCTGGACGCGTCGCTTGCGTTCGGCCGAGGGCATGCCGCGATAGGTGAGTGGAAGCTCGACGTTCTCGTAGACCGTGAGATCGCCGATGAGGTTGAAGGCCTGGAAGATGAATCCGATCTCGCGGTTGCGGATGCGCGCGCGCTCCGAGAGCTTGAGGCCGGTGACCGGCTTGCCATTCAAATAATAAGTGCCGTCAGTGGGCGTATCCAGCAAGCCGAGGATTGCCAACAGGGTCGATTTGCCGCAGCCCGACGGGCCGGCGATCGAAAGGTACTCGCCCTTCTTGACGTCGAAGTGAACGGAAGAAAGCGCGTGGGTCTCCACCTCGTCGGTGACAAAAACCTTGCTTACTCCGTCGAGCCGGATCAGCGGTTGTGAACCATTATCCATGGTGTCTCTTACCCCTTTACGTAGATCGCGAAGTCTTAGTTCAATTTAATTCGGTCGTACTGGTCAAACTGCGACATATCCGACAAGATCACGCTGTCGCCCACCTTGAGGCCTTCCTTCACCTCGATGAAGTTCACCGACTGGACTCCGAAGGTGACTTTCACCTTGTTGGCGTACTTGCCGCCGGGCTCGATCTTGAAGAGCGTGACGGTGGCGTTTTCCTGGCCGTACACCGGCTTGCCGACGTACACCACATCGTCGAGTTTCTGGAGCTGGATGGTGCCATCGACGCTGAGATCGGGCCGCGAGCCGGGCGGGAGCGCTCCTTTGAGGGCCACGTCCACGGTCACCGTGCCGTTCACGATGGATTGCTCGATGCGCGAGACATGGCCTTCGATCAGGCCGTTGGAACCGCCTCCGGAGAGACGCGTATCGATTACCGCGAGTTGCCCGGGGGCGACATCCTTGATCTGGGTTTCGGCGATTTTCAGCTCAGCCTTCAAATGGCTCGGCTGGGCCACCTTGCCGAGGGGCGTCCCGGCCAACACCTTGGCGCCCTCTTCCACGGGAACCATGGGAGGGGGAAGCGATTGCAGCATTCCTTCGAAACCGGCCCGGACCTTTAGCTGGTCCGCCTGTTGTTTCTTGAGCTCGTATTCGCCCTGAAGCTGATCGATTTTGACCTTCTGAGCTTCCAGTTGGGCCTGCTCGGCCGCGTCGTTGATCTGGAGGCGCTCTTTATCGATTTCGAACTTAGCGCCGAGCTGCTCGGCCTTGACCTGGGAAATCCTGGCATCGGTGTTGGCCAGCAGGTTTTCCTTGGCCAGGGCGGTATCGCGGTCGGACTCCAGCTTGGCGGTATTGTAGTCGGCGCTGGTCTGGGCGGCGGTGGAGCGCAAATCGAGGAGGGTCTTGTGGAGCGTGACCTCGAGATTCTTGTAATCGGCCTGGGCCGCCTTCAGGGCAAACTCGGCATCGAGCAGGGAGGTCTGGAGTTCCGGGCTGGAGAGGATCATCACCACCGAATCGGCCTTCACCGGCGTGCCGGGCCGGATCAGGATCCGCTCCACGCGGGCATCGGTGGTGGCCGTGATGAGCATGGTGTCTTCGGGAACCAGGGTGCCGAGGCCGTGGACCTCGCGGATCATGGGGCCGCGCTTGACGGTGTCGGGCCAGAGCGTGGAGAGTTCGACCCCGGGCGCGGCCGGCTTGAGCCTGCTGGCGAAGATGAAACCTGCGGCAAGCACCCCGCCACCCAACACGAGGCCGACCGTGAGCTTGATGATCTTGCGCTTGCGGGTGCCTTTGCGTTGTATGTCCATGGGTAGAGTACCGGATTGAAAGGCACGGAGCCTGCCAATCCGTACCTAGCCTAACATTATGACGCTTCAGAGGTAAGGATGGATAGGGAGGTGCCGGAGGTGTCCGCTTGTGGGACACGCTGTGCCTGGGTGGGACGGGAAGATGGGAAGTCCTCGATTTATGGATCTTTCCTGTTACGCCGCTCCCGGCGACTCTATTTGATTACGATGCCGAGCTCGTCGAGCAACTCGCCGGTTTGGGTATACAGATTGATAAAAGCGGTACGCACACCCACCTGGCTGGAGACCAACTGCGCGTCCGCGGCGGCGAAGGCTTGCAGTGCCAGCACCACGTCCTGGTTCGTGTTGGTGCCCAACTGGTACTCCAGGTTCTGAGCATCCACGTTCTTGCGCTGGATATCGAGCTGTATTTTTGCCAGCTTCAACTGTTCGATGGCGCCTTTTACATTCGTGACGGCGGTGACGACGTTCAGGCGGGTCTGCTCCTGGGTATTGCGCAGGTTGAGCGCGTCGGTCTTCTTGGTGACGAGGGAGCTCGCCATGGTCATGGCAGCCGTGCGGTTCTTGATGGGAAGAGTGAGCGTGAGACTGCCCATGTACGTCGGATAGCCGAATCCAAACATCTGGCTCAGGGCATCGCTCAGGCCGCCGGGAATCGGCTCTGCACTGCCGGCGCCGAGCAGCGTGGACTGACTGGGTATGTAAATACCGCCCTGCCCGGCTGTGGAGTACC
>JBEKYE010000463.1:0-3827 GCA_049511275.1 Bryobacteraceae bacterium | reverse complement strand
AGGTGTCGCGGCTGCGCTTGCGGCGGATGCCCACGGCGCGGCCGCCGTCGCGGAAAGCCCGAAGCTGATGCAGGTTTACCTGTTGCGGCACGGCATCGCCGAAGCGGGCTCGCCGGGACACCCGGATTCCGAGCGCGCGCTGACCGAGGAAGGACGGGAGAAATTGCGCCGCGTGCTCAAACGGGCGCGCAGCGCGGGCGCGGAGCCGAGCCTGATTCTTTCCAGCCCGTACCGGCGCGCCCTGGAAACGGCCGAAGTGGCCGCCGAAGCGCTGGGCTACCAGGGCAAGGTGGTAAAGACACGGGCGCTGGAGCCGGAAGCGTCGCCCTTGGACGCGTGGGAAGAGATCCGCAAGCGCGGCGGGGAGCGCGCCATCCTGCTGGCCAGTCACGAACCGCTGATGAGCTCCATGGTGGCGTTCCTGCTGGGCAGCCCGGCGCTTTCCGTGGACATGAAGAAGGCGGCGCTGGTGCGCGTGGATTGCGAACGCGCCGGGCCGCAACCGCGCGGCGTGCTCAAGTGGATGCTGACGCCCGCGGCGGCGGGGGAAGCATGAACATACAGAAGGCGACAGCGAAATATGAAGCGTGGCTGGCGCGGCACCTGCGGATTGTGGATCCGGACCTGAAGTTCAAGCACGCGCAGATGCGCACGGCGGTGTTTCCCTTTATGCGCGCCACGTACTATCGCTGGGCGCAAATCTGGGGAGACGTCTGTGGCGACGCGGCGCGCGGACCCAAAGTGCTGGCCGTGGGCGACCTGCACGTGGAGAATTTCGGGACGTGGAGAGATATCGAGGGCCGACTGATCTGGGGGATCAACGATTTCGACGAGGTGTGGCGGCTTCCGTACACCAACGACCTGATCCGCCTGGGGACCAGCGCGCTGCTGGCCGAGATGGACTGCGAGGCCAAAGCCGGCATGGATGCCATTCTGGAGGGCTACCGCGAGGCGTTGGAAGCGGGCGGGCGGCCCTTCGTGCTGGCGGAGCACCATCCGGCGCTGCGCCACATGGCGACGGCTCGCCTGCACGATCCCGAGCTGTACTGGGAGAAGCTGCGGGCGCTGGCGGAATTAAAGCGGGCAGGTCCGGCGGGCGTCGGCAAGGCATTCGACCACATGATGCCGGAACGCGGCCTGCGCTGGCGGGAGGCGCACCGCATCGCGGGGCTGGGCAGCCTGGGGCGGGAACGGTACGTGGCACTGGCCGACTGGCGCGGGGGATCGGTGGCGCGCGAAGCCAAGGCGTTGGCGCCCTCGGCCTGCGTGTGGGCGGAAAACGGAAAAGGCACGGCGGAAATTCTGTACCAGAAGATGCTGGATTGCGCGGTGCGATGCCGCGATCCGTTCGTGCGGTTGCAGAAGCGCTGGATCGTGCGGCGGCTGGCGCCGGATTGCTCGCGGATTGAACTTTCGGCGTTGCCCAAGGAGCACGACGTGCTGCGGCTGCTGATCGCCATGGGCTGGGAGACGGCCAACGTGCACCTGGGGAGCGCGCGGGGCCGCGTGCTGCTGGCGGATCTGAAGAAGCGAAAGCGGGGATGGCTGCTGGAGGCGACGCGGGCCATGGAGAAGGCGGTGAAGGCGGATTTCGAGGCGTACCGGAGGGAATGATGTGGGACTACCGGAGAGCGGGTAGCCGCTTAGCGTGGAGAAATAACCAATAAATGGCCGCATCACTTCCGCGCCACGGCTACGAGAGCGGCAAGGGCACTTACCACCGAGGCTACCGATGAAATCACCGCCAACATCCATAACCGCGATTCGCGAGCCCTGCGCTCCGCTTCGGTTACCCTTCGCTGTAATTTGAAATCGGCCGCTCGCGGGGCGCGCCCAGACGAACTCGAGGTTCACCCGTAATATCGACGCCGTTTCATGCTATCGCCTAGGCATTCCCCTACTCCACGCGATAGTTCGGCGCTTCCTTGGTGATGATGACGTCGTGCACGTGGCCCTCGCGCAGGCCGGCGGGCGAGATGCGCAGGAAGCGCGACTTGCTTTGCAACTCGGTGATGCTGCGGGCGCCGCAGTACCCCATGCCGGAGCGCAGACCGCCGACTAATTGGTAGACCAACTCGGAGAGCGGACCTTTGGCGGCCACGCGGCCTTCGATGCCTTCGGGAACCATCTTGGAGTTGGGATCCTGGGCATAGCGGTCGAAGCTGGATTTGCCGGACGCGCCGAGCGAGCCCATGCCGCGATAGGTCTTGAACGTGCGGCCCTGGTAGAGAATGGTCTCGCCGGGGCTTTCGTCGGTGCCGGCGAGCAGACCGCCAATCATGACGCAATCGGCGCCGGCCGCAATGGCTTTGGTGATGTCGCCGGAGAACTTGATGCCGCCATCGGCGATCAGCGGGACACCGCCCTCGCGCGCGGCGCGGGCGCATTCGGCGATGGCGGTGATCTGCGGAACGCCGGCGCCGGAGACCACCCGCGTGGTGCAGATGGAACCGGGGCCGATGCCGACCTTGATGCCGTCGACGCCCAGCGAGATGAGATCGCGCGCGCCTTCGTAGGTGGCCACGTTGCCGGTGATGAGCTGCACGTCGGGCAGCTTCCTTTTGATGGTCCTGACCGCTTCCATCACGCGGCTGCTGTGGCCGTGGGCGGTATCGATGGCGATCACGTCCACTTTGCGGGCCACCAGTTCCTGGGCGCGCTCCAGGAAATCGCCGGTGGCGCCGAGCGCCGCTCCCACGCGCAGGCGGCCCTGGGAATCCTTGGCGGAGTTGGGGTACTTCAACTTTTTTTGAATATCCTTGACGGTGATGAGGCCCTTGAGTTTGAACTGGTCATCGACCACCAGCAGTTTCTCCACGCGATGGCGGTGGAGAATGGCCTCGGCCTGTTCGAGCGTGGTGCCGACCGCGACGGTCACCAGGTTCTCCTTGGTCATGACTTCGGAGATGGGCGCGTCGAAGCGGTTTTCAAAACGGAGATCGCGGTTGGTGAGGATGCCGACCAGTTTGCCGTCCTTGGTGACGGGCACGCCGGAGATGCGGTAGCGGGCCATGAGTTCCTGGGCCGCGGAGATGGGCAGGTCGGGGCTGATGGTGATGGGGTCGACAATCATGCCGCTTTCCGAGCGTTTCACGCGGTCCACTTCCTCGGCCTGGCGTTCCACGCTCATGTTGCGGTGAATGATTCCGATGCCACCCTGCTGCGCCAGCGCAATCGCCAGATGCGATTCCGTGACGGTGTCCATGGCTGCGGAAACGATGGGGACGTTGAGGCCGATCTGGCGAGTGAGCGAGGAGCGGGTGTCGACTTCAGACGGCAGCACATCGCTGTGGGCCGGTTCGAGCAAGACATCGTCGAACGTCAGGCCCTCAATGAGTACGTCTTGAATCATAGGGATTTTTAACATGATAGCGTAGATGCCGGGCGCGCGCCCTCCGCGGCGGAAGGCCGGCGGATGTGCCACAATGCGGTTTCATGCGGCAACGCTCGGCCATGCGGAACGGTTTGGAATACGGGGCGGCGCTGTTCGTCTTGAAGTCGCTGGAGTGGGCGCCCGGCGAGACGGCGTACAAGCTGGCGCGCGGATACGCGAGGCTGCTGGACCTGGCCCTTCCACGGTTGCGGCGCGTGGCGTACCGCAATCTCTCCTTCGCGCTGCCGGAACTGGATGAAGCGCGGCGCGCAGAGATAGTGGACGGCGTGTTCCGCTCGGTCGCGCGGCTGTTGGTCGGCATGGCGAAATTTCCCGCGATGCGGCGCGAAAACCTGGCGCGGTGGATCCGCTGCGAGGGCGGCGAATACTTCGAGCAGGCCCGCAGCCAAGGGCGCGGCGTATTGTTCGCCACGGCGCACCTGGGCAACTGGGA
>JBEKYE010000462.1:0-3848 GCA_049511275.1 Bryobacteraceae bacterium | reverse complement strand
CACGTCGGCTGCGGCCACGGCTTCGCCGATGGAGTCCGCGTCAGCCAGGCAAGTCTCCACTCCGCGCACGTGCTCGATGATGCGGCGCAGCTTGCTGGGCGCGACATCGAAGGCCATGACGCGCGCACCGGCCGCCACGGCGGTGCGTGCCGCGGCTGAGCCTACCGCGCCCGCGCCCAGCACCATCACGCGCGCCGGCGGCACTCCCGGCGTGCCGCCCAGCAGGATGCCGCGGCCGCCCGAACTCGACCGCATCAAGTGCGCGGCGATGGGGACCGTCATCTGGCCGGCGATTTCGCTGATGGCCGCCAGCACCGGCCGCCGGCCGTTTTCCAGTTGGATGATCTCGCAGCCGATGGCTGTCAGACTGTGCTCCGCCAGTGCGTCCAGCAGGTCCCGGTCGGCCACCGCCATGTGATAGAAGGCCATCACCGCCGTGCCCGGCCGGCAATAGCGGATTTCTTCCTGCGTGGGCCGGGATACTTTCGCCACCAGGTCGGCGCGGCCGATCACCTCCGCCGGGGAGTAGGCAATCTGCGCGCCGGCGCGCATGTACGTCGTATCCGGAAACATGGCGCCTTCCCCGGCGCACGACTCGACCCACACGGCGTGGCCGGCGCCTGCCAGTCGGCGTACCACCGGCGGCGTGAGAGCCACCCTGCGGTCGAACGGACCCCGTTCTCGCACCACCCCAATATTCATCGGCGCTCCTCCTGTGAAAAAACGCCCGCCAACGGGCCCGGCAGGCGGCATCGCCTGCCCCACCCATAGACCTAGTTGCCGGCTCCCACCGGGGTATACGTGTCCAGCAACTGCACCCGGATGGAGTGCAACCGCTCCGCCATCACCGTGAGAATGGCGCGCATCAAGGCGAAGCCGAACGCATAATCCTGCTCGCAGGCGTGGCGCAGGCGGGTGCCATCGAAGGCCAGGGCGTGCACTTCTTCGAGGGCGCGGGCCTGGAACTGCTTGCCCGTATCGCCCGTGAGCGACGACCACCCGAGGACTTCGCCCGACACCAGCGTGGTAACCCGGACCGGCCGGCCCGGCGCCACTACTTCCAGGGCTACGTTCCCGGAAATCAGCAGGTAAAACAAGCTGGAATGATCGCCCTCGTGGAAGATCAGTTCTCCGGCTTCGAAATGGACTTCGCTGGCCATCCCGGACAGCCGCGCGATGTGGTCCGGCCAGAATCCCTGGCAGAAGGGATGTCGCCGCAAAAGGTCGTTCATGATCTCACTACTCATAGCACCTCTCAAAAGTGGTGGCGCAGGTTCACTCCAATTCTATAATCGGACCTTTTGGGATGAAAAGCAAGGGCCGGGGGGACGGAGCGATTCCACTTTAGTGCGGCGTGCAGAATAGTACGCATCTGGATGGCAGGGTTGGCTTGGAACGCGTCCAAGGCAAGCTGGAGCATGCCCCACCAAGGCGCCGTGTGTGCAATTTTGAACAGACCGCAGGACGCTGACTTGTTATTGTGAAGGTGCAAACCGACATAGGCCAAGGGAGCGGACTAGAGCAAAAAGTCAGTTGGCATCCCTACTTAAGGGTATCGGCTCAATGGGGTGCGGGATGACTCCGGAAAATCCCAACAAACTGAAGCGTGGCGTGACTAATCCACCTGTCGATCTCCCTGACCTCGGATCTGCGGGGGCACGCCAATCCGTGATCCTTGTCGCCGATGACGACGCCCTCATCCGCAACCTAGTCACTTTGCTCATGCAGAAAGATGGGCATTTGGTTCTTTCCGCCGCCGATGGTCACGAAGGGCTGGAACTATCACGCCAGTACCCCGGATCAATCGACTTAGTAATTACGGACGTGCAGATGCCCAGGCTGAACGGCACCGATCTGTGCGCTCACCTGCTCGGAGAGCGGCCGGGAATCAAGGTGTTGGTGATGTCAGGCGCGGACATAAGCGAAATCGTCAGCCAGAATGTCAACCTGCCATTCCTACCCAAGCCGTTCGACGGAGAGACTCTCAAAGCGAGAGTTCGGGCGATTTTGGCCGCTCCAGCTCAGCCTGTGAAGCATTTGCTTCCGTCAGACATCAGGCCGTAGTCCCGATTGCGGAAGACGCGGCCGGACGGCACGCACCTCTACCAGTTGACGCCGGCCGACGTCAACCAGACGATTGCGGTAGAACCAGCCGCAGTGGTGATAATATGAGGGGCTAATCCAAAGCAGCGTTATGGACCATATCCTGTCGATTGTCCTCTTTGCGCCCCTGGCGGGCATGGCGATTCTCTTATGCATTCCCTCGTCGAATGCGCGCGCCATCAAGTGGTGGGCCAACATCGCATCCCTGATCGGATTCCTGGTTTCGCTGCCGCTGGTTTTCCGTTTCGACCACACCAAGGATTATCAATTCGTCGAGCGAGCCGACTGGATTCCCACGCTGGGCGCCCATTACCATCTGGGCATCGACGGCCTCGGGCTGCTGCTGGTGATGCTGACCACGCTGCTCGGCTTCATCAGCATCCTGTCGAGCTGGACCGCCATCAACACGCGGCTCAAGGAATATTACAGCTTCTTCCTGCTGCTCCAGACGGCCATGCTGGGCGTTTTCATGGCGCTCGATTTCCTATTGTTCTTTGTGTTTTGGGAAACCGTGCTGGTGCCGATGTACTTCATCATCGCCATTTGGGGCGGGCCGCGCCGCAGCTACGCCGCCATCAAGTTCATGATTTACACCCTGGTGGGCAGCGTGCTGATGCTGCTCGGCATCCTGACGCTCTATTTCCAGCACTACGCGCAGTTTCAGGTTTACAGCTTTGAAATTGCGGACCTGATGCGCACGCAGCTTTCCTCCACCGTGCAATGGTGGGTCTTCTGGGCCTTCTTTGCGGGCTTTGCGGTGAAGGTGCCGATGTTCCCGTTCCACACCTGGCTGCCCGACGCGCACGTGGAGGCGCCCACCGCCGGAAGCGTCATGCTGGCCAGCGTTCTGCTGAAAATGGGCACGTACGGATTTCTGCGGTTCTCGGTGCCGCTGCTGCCGGATGCCGCCAAGAATCCCACTATCGTCACGGTGATGGCGGTGCTCTCGATCATCGGCATCGTTTATGGCGCGCTGGCTTCCCTGATGCAGAAGGACTGGAAGAAACTGGTGGCATATTCTTCGGTGAGCCACCTGGGCTTCTGCACACTGGGAATTTTCGCGCTCAACCCCGCCGGCATTTCCGGCTCCATCATCCAGCAGATCAACCACGGAATTTCCACCGGCATGCTCTTCCTGGTGGTGGGCATCGTGTACGAACGGCGTCACACGCGCGAGATCTCCGAATACGGCGGCCTGCTGAAAATCATGCCGATCTTCACGCTGGTTTTCGGCATCGCGGCGCTGAGTTCCATGGGGATGCCGCCACTCAACGGCTTCATCGGCGAGATCACGATTTTGCAGGGCGTGTACCAGGTGTCCATCAACTGGGCCTTCTGGGGATGCGTGGGGATCGCGCTGGGCGCGGCCTACCTGCTGTGGCTTTTCCAGCGGACCATGCTGGGAGACGTGAAAGAAAAGAACAGTTTGCTGAAAGATCTTTCCTGGCGCGAGATCGCCGTCTTCGCGCCGCTGGTGGTCTGGGCTTTTTGGATCGGCCTGAACCCGCAGCCGTATTTCCGGATTCTGGAAAGGCCGGTGGCGCAGATTGTGGTGCGCGTGCACCCGGGGTATTACGCCGAGCGGCATTTGCCGAACCCGCTGGAGCAGGCGGCGCCGACGGCGGCGTTACGGTAGAGGGCCTGTTCCAGGGAAGAGCGCGACCGGGGGGTCGCGCGCAGACGAGGGCGTCTGCCCCACAGTGGAACAACCTGTGTCATCACACCGCAAAACAACCGTTAAGAAG
>JBEKYE010000461.1:0-3850 GCA_049511275.1 Bryobacteraceae bacterium | reverse complement strand
CCGCGCGAGTTGGCGAAAATGTGGCGGCTGAGGTAGGAGTCGAAGGAGGCCCCTTCGGAATTGGAGATGCGCGGGTCGAAGGAAAGCGCGGCCTCTTCGGCACGCCGGGCCAACTCCACTTTGCGCGCCGTCTCGAGGCCCTCGACGTCCTCGGAATAGAGTTGCAGATCGCCCGCGTGGCTGCCCAGTTCTTGAGGCTCGGGCAAGCCGGCGTGCGGATCTTCGGTGGTGACGGCGGCCAGTTGGACGGCCGAGCGGACCAGCAAGTCGACGCCCTCGGGCGTCAGATCGGACGTGTAAGACGATCCGGTTTTCTTTCCGATGAGGATGCGCAGTCCGGCGGCCGAGGAACCGGCCTCCTTCAGGCTTTCGAGCTCGCGCATGCGCACGTTGGCCGTGAACTCTTCGCCCTCGCCGATGGTGCATTCGGCGTCGGATGCGCCGGCGGCGAGCGAGCGCTTGACGACGTCGCGCGCGAGATCCAGCAGATGATTCTCCGTCACGCCGTGCCTCCGACGGTCATTTTGTCGATCCTGATGGTGGGGATGCCCACTCCTACCGGCACGCTTTGCCCTTCCTTGCCGCATGTGCCGATGCCTTCGTCGAGGCGCAGATCGTTGCCCACCATGCTGACGTATTTGAGCGCCTCGGGCCCGTTGCCGATCAGGGTGGCGTTGCGCACCGGCCGCGTCAGCTTGCCGTCTTCGATGAGATAGCTTTCCGAAGCCGAAAAGACAAAATTGCCGCTGGTGATATCCACCTGGCCGCCGCCGAAATTGGCGCAATACAGGCCGCGCGGCACGGAGCGGATGATGTCGGCCGGATCGCTCTGGCCAGCCAGCATGAAAGTGTTGGTCATGCGCGGCATGGGGATATGGGCATAGCTTTCGCGCCGCCCGCTGCCGGTGGATTCGGAGCGCAGCAAAGTGCTGGAGAGCTTGTCTTGCAGATAGCCGCGCAGCACGCCGTCTTCGATCAGCACATTGCGCTGGGTGGGATGGCCTTCGTCGTCCACGTTGAGCGAGCCGCGGCGGCTGGTCATGGTGCCATCGTCAATCACCGTGCAGAGTTCGCTGGCCACTTTTTGGCCGATGCGTCCGCTGAAAGCCGAGACGCCCTTGCGGTTGAAATCGGCCTCCAGGCCATGGCCCACCGCTTCGTGCAGCAGAATGCCGGGCCAGCCGGGACCCAGCACCACGGTCATTTCGCCGGCCGGCGCCTCCACCGAGGCCAGCATGGCGACGGCTTCGCGCGCCGCCTCGGCCGCGAAGTGCTCGGGAGTTTTCTCTTTCAAAAAATAATCCAATTCCACGCGCCCGCCGCCGCCCGCATGGCCCCCCTGTGGCTGGCCACCGTTCTCCCGCGCCAGCGCGGAAACGCTCAGGCGCGACATGGGCTGGCGGTCGAGCGTCAGCACCCCATCACTGGTGGCCACCATCACCTGACGGAGATTGTCGGCATAAGCGGCCTGCACCTGGAAAATGCGGGAGTCGTAGGCGCGGGCCGCGCGGTCGGCGCGTTTTACCAGTTCCACGCGCTCCGCAAACGCCGTCTCGGTGGGCGCCACCAGCACGGGGTAAAGATTGTGCCCGGGCCCATCGCGGAGATCGACCTGATCCGTCTTGCCGGGCCCGGAAGCGATGCAGGCCGCCACGCGCGCCGCTTTGCGGACGCGCTCCGGCGTGAGGTTGTCGCTGTACGCGTAGCCGGTGCGCTCGCCCGAAATCACGCGGATACCGACGCCCATGGAGACGCCCTGGGAAGCGCTTTTCACCATGGATTCGTCGAGACCGATGGAACTGGTGAGCAGATATTCGAAGTAGAGGTCTGCGTAGTCGCCTCCCTGGGAGAGCGCCTCGGCCAGGTATTTCTCAAGATCCCGGCGGGTGATCTGGAAACGCGAGGCGAAAATGGAGTCGGAAAAACGCATAGTTCTATTGTCCCACGCTATACTCAAGATTCCCGTGTTCCACTCCATCCAAGAGCAGGTTTCCAGCGCGTTCCACGCGCATATCCAGATACGCTACGGCATCGATCTGCCAGTTGCCATCGAACAGCCGCGGCAGAGCGATTTGGGCGACATGGCCGTGCCCGCGGCCTTCCAGCTTGCTAAGCAGTTGCGCCAGGCGCCACGCAGAATTGCCGCCGAGCTGGTGGAGGAAATCGGCCCGATCCCCGGCGTCGCCGCCATGGAAGTGGCGGGCAACGGCTACATCAATATCCGTCTTCGCCGCGCGGCGTACGCGGCGGCACTGCTCTCCGGCAAGCTGGACGCGCAGCCCGGCGCAGGCGAAAAGATCATCGTCGAACATACCAATATCAATCCCAACAAGGCGGCGCACATCGGCCATCTGCGCAACGCCACGCTGGGCGATACTTTCGTCCGCATGCTGCGCGCGCGCGGCCACCGCGTGGAAGTGCAGAACTACATCGACAATACCGGCGTGCAGGTGGCCGATGTCGTGGTGGGCTTCCACTACCTGCGGCACCAGACGCCGGCCGATGTGCGCGCCATGCTCGCCGACCGGGCGGTGCGCTTCGATTACTATTGCTGGGACCTTTACGCCTACACTTCCAGCTATTACAAAGAGCACCCCGAAGCCATGGAGTGGCGCAAAGCCACCCTGCACGCGATCGAAGCCGGCGCGGGCGAGCTGGCCGAGCTGGCTCACCTGGCGGCCGATGCCATTGTGGAAGCGCACCTCGCCACCATGCTGCGCCTCGACGTAGAGTACGATGTGCTGCCGCGCGAAAGCGAAATCCTGCATCTGGATTTTTGGGCTGCCGCTTTCGAGCTGCTCAAGGAGCGCAGAGCGATCTATTTCGAAAACGAAGGCAAGCACGCCGGCTGCTGGGTGATGCCCGGCCTTTCCGAAGACGGCAAAGTGATCGTGCGTTCCGACGGCACGGTGGTTTACACCGGCAAGGACATCGCCTATCAGCTCTGGAAGTTCGGCCTGCTGGGCAAGGATTTCTACTACAAACCACTTCACACCTACGCGGATGGCCGCGTGCTGTGGGTCACTACCGATGAGCCGGTGGAATCGGGCCAGCAGTTCGGACACGGCGCACGCGTCTACAATGTCATCGACACCCGCCAGTCGTATCTGCAGGATGTAGTCGTCGCCGGATTGCGCGGCCTGGGCTACGACCAACAGGCCGACCGTTCCGTGCACTTCAATTACGAAATGGTGGCGCTTTCGCCGCGCTGCTGCGCCGATCTGAACATTCCGCTTACCGAGGAAGACAAGAAGCGGCCCTATGTGGAAGTCTCCGGCCGAAAGGGCCTGGGCGTGAAGGCCGACGACCTGATTGACGAACTCGTCGAGAAGGCCCTAGGCGAAGTGGTTTCGCGCCACGCCGAAAACAGCGTGGAAGACAACCGGCGCGTGGCCACGCAGATCGCCATCGCCGCGCTGCGCTATTTTCTACTGAAATTCACGCGCAACACGGTCATCGCTTTCGACTTGCAGGAGGCCCTCAGTTTCGAGGGCGAGACCGGTCCCTACGTGCAGTATTCGGCGGTGCGCGCGCGCGGCATTCTACGCAAGCTGGAAGAGCGCGGCGAGCGAATCCCCGATTTCCAGGCGGAACTCAATGAGGAAGCGCTGGGCCGCCAGCTCCAATTGGAAGATTTCTGGCAAGTGCTGCTGGCCGCGTCGAAGGCCGACGCCGCCGTGGAGAGCGCCGTCGAGGCCGGCGAGCCGGCGCACGTGGCGCGCTACGCCTTCCAGTTGGCGCAGGCGTTCAGCAACTTCTATCAGAAGTACACCATCATCCACGAAGAGAACCGCGAGAAGAAAGTCTTCCTGTTGTGGATGACCGATTTCTTCCGCCGGCAACTGGAGCG
>JBEKYE010000460.1:0-3851 GCA_049511275.1 Bryobacteraceae bacterium | reverse complement strand
GCGCCCAAAATCGAAATCCACGAGGACCCGGCCGAGATCGAAGATCACCGCTTTGTGCATGGCTTCCTTATCACCATACCGAATGCTCCAAGAGTTTGTGGGGCAGACCCCCTGGTCTGCGCGGGACGCCCTCGTCCCGCCGCCGGAGCAACCATATCAGCATCCTGCAAAGCGCGGGCAGGACGGCGGGGGCGTCGGCCGCAGTCCAGGAAGACTGCCCCACGATCCATGATTGGCCGCCCCACTGCCGTCCGATTCCGCGAAGCGCTGTCCGCAATCGGACACCCGTCCCTTCGCAGCGACCCCCTTAGGCGGCGCGAACTGATTGCGTTCCAGCCGCTTACGATGATGTGATGGGTGGTGCCGGAGTTGCCATGTACAACCCGCACGATAATTCGATTCCTATGAGAAGCTCCATGAAAGCTCTGTTGTTGCTGGCGGTGGCGGCTATGGTTGCGCCCGCGCAAACGCCCGAAGTGTCCACCGATACCCCTAAAGCGCGCCCGGTGGTGGGCCGCCTGCTGGCGCCGTTCCACCTGGAGAAGCGGACCGTTCCACCGGCCAAGCTGGCCAATACCCCGCGGCTGGAACAACTGGTGCGGTCCGGCAACCTCTATCTCTCGGCGCAGGATGTGATTGCGCTGGCGCTCGAAAACAATCTCGACATCGCCGTCCAGCGCTATGGCCCGTACCTGTCCCGCGAGGTGCTGCGGCGGGCCGAATCGGGCGGGCTCCTGCGCGGCACCGACGTCCCGGTCGTGGCCGGACCCGCCAGCGTCTCGACGGCCGGCATCAGCACGGCTTCCAGCGGCCTGGCCGGCGGCGCGGGGATTGGATCGGGCGGCGGAATCGTCACCGGCATCGGACCCAATCCGCCCAGCTTGGATCCCACCCTGTATGCCCAGTTCACCATCGGGCACAGCACCACCCCGCTGACGAATACCCAGTTGAATGCCACCGCCACGCTGGTGAACAGCTACCGCCAGGGCTATTTCGGGTATGCCCAAAGCTGGATCACCGGCACCTACGCGCAGATGACTTTCGGTGAATCGCGCAGCTTCTTGAACAGCGCCACCCCGCTGTTCAATCCGGCGCTCTCCGGCTACCTGGATTTTTACGTCACGCAGCCGCTGCTGCAAGGGCTGAGCATGGGCGTCAACAACCGCTACATCAAGGTGGCCAGGAACAACCTGAAGGTGAGCGATCTGCTGGTGAAGCAGCAGGTGGCCACCACCGTGGCGGCGGTCCTCGATCTCTACTGGGACCTGGTGAGCTTTAACGAGGCCGTGCGCATCAAAGAGCAGGCGCTCGATGCCGCCCAGAAGCTCTATGAAGGCAATAAAAAGCAGGTGGAGATCGGAGCGTTGGCGGGCATCGAGGTAACGCGCGCGGCGGCTGCGGTTTCGGCCAGCAAAGAGGCGCTGCTGATCGCGCAAACCAACGTGGCGCAACAGGAAATCGTGTTGAAGAACGCGCTCAACCGCAATGCCCTGCAGAACGTCTGGCTGGACGACGTGCACATCGTTCCCCTGGATCGTATCGAAGTCCCCAAGACGGACGAGATCCGCCCGGTGCAGGACCTGGTGCAGGAGGCCCTCGAGAAGCGCGACGAAATCGCCCAGGCCCAGGTCAATCTGGACAGTAAGAAGCAGTTGCTCAAGGGCACCAGGAACAATCTGCTGCCCAGTCTGCAGGCCTTTGCGGAGTTTACGAACAACGGCTTGAGCGGCCCGGCCAACGCTCTCAATATTGGGGACGTCTACGGCACTCCCAACCCGTATTTCATCGGCGGCACCGGAAACCTGGTCAGCCAGGTTTTCCGCCGGGATTTTCCGGACTACTCGGCCGGAATCTCCCTCAACATCCCTTTTCGCAACCGGCAGGCGCAGGCCGATTACGTGACCGACGAGCTGCAGTTGCGGCAGACCGAACTGCAGATGCAGCGCGCCGTCAACCAGGTGCGCGTGGATGTGAAGACCAACGTGATCAATTTGCAGCAGGCGCGCTCGCGTTATGAAACCGCCGTAGCGACACGCGTGCTGGCCGAACAGAGCCTCGACGCGGAGCAAAAGCGGTTCCAGTACGGCGTAGGCAGCGTGGCGCTGGTGATTGCGGCGCAGCAGGATCTGGCCAACGATCAGGACGGCGAGGTGCAAGCCATGGCCAACTACACACACGCCAAAATCGGATTCGACGCAGCCATGGGCCGGACGCTGGAAGTCAATCACATTTCCATGGAAGAGGCCATGCGCGGCTACGTGCAGAGGGAGTCCGCGCTGCCGCCCTCTCTGCCTGAAGCCAGGAAGCAGGAGGTGCCCCGATGAAACCGCAGATTGCTGACACGCACGGCTCCAATCGGAGCCGCGACTTGTCGCTCGACCGTAAGGGAGCGTTCTTTGCGAAGACCGCAGCCGCACTGGCGCTGGCGTTGCCCTGCCTGGCCCAGAATCAGCCCGCCACGGTCGAGAGCGCACCCGTTCCTTCGGCCATTCGCCCCTACGTGGCTTCCACGGTTTCCCCCATCCGTCTGCATAATTCCAGCCGCCTGGAAAGTCTGATTCGAGCCGGCAATCTCTACCTGACGGTGCAGGATGCTATAGCGCTGGCGATTGAAAACAACTTGAACCTGGAAATCGACCGCTATGGGCCCTGGCTGGCGGATTCGGCGCTGGAGCGCTCCAAGGCTGGAGGTCCCAATCGCGGCGTGCCCAGCGGCAGCAGCCAGATTTCCAGCGTGAACACCGGCGTTGGCGTGAATGGAACCGTCGCCAGCGCCGGCTTGGGCGGCGGCGGCGGCGGCGGCGGCGGCGGCGGTAACGGCGGCGGAGCCACCATCCAGCAGGTAGGGACCATCGTGCCGAATTACGATCCCACTCTGCAGAGCACCACCAACTTCTCGCACATTACGCAGCCTCAGTCCACCCTGGTTGTGAGCCAGACGAGCGCGCTGGTGCAATCGCAGCGCATCTACAACAGCGTATTCAGTCAGGGGCTGCTCACAGGTGGTCAGATCCAGTTTCGCGACTACCAGCAGCACTTTCAGGAGAACGCTCCGGGCGATTTCGTGAATCCGGTGGCGGCCACCCACATGGACATCACGCTCAGGCAACCGCTGCTGCAGGGATTCGGAATCGGACTCAACAACCGCACCATCCGTATTTCGCTGATCAATGTGACCGCGGCGCGGGAGCAGTTCCGGTCGCAAATGCTCGATCTGGTGGCCGGCGTTCTGAACCTGTACTGGAACCTGGTGGCGGCCAACGCGGAATTGCAGGCGCGGCAGCAGGCTTGGGAGATCACGCAGAAATTCTTCGACGACACCAAAAAAGAGATCGCCGCGGAGGCCATTCCGGCCATCCAATTGCCGCGGGCCCAGGCCGAACTGGCCACCAGCCGGAAGGACTTGCTGATTGCGCAAGCCAATGTGCGCCAGCAGGAGATCCTGCTCAAGGAGGCGTTGAGTCATACCGAGGACCCGATTCTGGAAAGGGCGTCGATCGTGACCGTTGACCGCATCGCAGTCCCCGATACCGACGATTTGCCGCCCTTGCGGCAATTGGTGGCCACCGCGCTCGCGAAAAGACCGGACGTGGCCGTCACAAAATATCGCGACCAGACCGACGAGATCAATCTGGCGGGCACTGCCAATCCGCTTCTGCCGCCTTCCACCCTGACCCTGCTGAGTTATGACCGCGGTTCGGCGGGCATGGGCCACGCGGTGGACGGCGAGCCGCCCAATTCATATTTCGTGGGCGGCCTGGGCTCGGCGGAGGCGCAGGTTCTGCGGCACAATTTCCCCAATGACCAGGCGACCGTCAGTATTGCCGCGCAGTTGAAAAACCGCGCAGCCC
>JBEKYE010000459.1:0-3863 GCA_049511275.1 Bryobacteraceae bacterium | reverse complement strand
TTCGCCTCGCTCGGGGTGGGTGACGCGGAGAACAAAATGGCGCTCTCCCGGTTCGCGAGTCAGCCTAGCGAGATCCCATTTCGACACATCGAAGGCTAATTTTCCACCAGGAGCCAAGTGGCGACGCACGCAGGCAAAACACTGCCTCAGGTCCTCGATCGTGAGCAGGT
Source organism: Bryobacteraceae bacterium (assembly GCA_049511275.1). GTDB lineage: Bacteria > Acidobacteriota > Terriglobia > Bryobacterales > Bryobacteraceae > PALSA-129. The sequence continues at coordinate 3,693 of JBEKYE010000459.1, read as the reverse complement.
GCAGTAGCGAGTTGCCTGGAATCAGGATAGTCGAGAAACGAGTTCCGAAATCGAACCGGCGCATATCTGCCGGTACGAATTCCACTGCCAGACCGGCAGCGGTGGCCTTCGCACGTGCTCTTTGCAGCATCGTTGGGGACAGGTCGGCTCCAACGATATCAACGCCTCTCTGAGCAATTGGAATCGTCACCCGGCCAGTTCCGCAGCCGAGCTCCAGCACGCGGCCGCCGCCTTCGCAGGCCTGCTCGATATAAAAACTCTCGGAGGCAATGGTCAACTCGCGATGTCTCTGATCAGTTATCGTAGCGCTGCCGCCCGCATTTCCGAATAAGCAATCGTAGAGGAGCGGATCGGTGTAAAGCGCGCATTCATCCATGGAAGACACATTCTACGCCCCGGCTCGACGGAGCAGAAACGAACGCCGGCTCGCACGCCTCGCTAACGGGGTGCGCCAACTCTCCATTTCACGATGAACCAGCACAAAAGTGATGCGGATGCTGACAATTACTCAGGCATGAGCAAGGTTCAATCTTATTAGAATCGCCAGCAAGGCCGGGCATCCGGGAGGGTAACCCACCTCCTTCAGAGTCCGTTTCAACAGGCCATCGTGCGCCGCAGTTGATCCTCGATCTCCCCAAACTCCGAGTAGGGCGCCAGCATGCAGTTGGGATGCGTGTTGCCGGTGATCAGCAGGGAGATGCGGCTTTCCACCTCCCGCCGGTAGAACAGCAGCGCCCGGCGCGCGCTCCCACCCAACAGGTATCCGGCCTCGAAGCCGATGCCGAACGACGAGCCGGACACCTCACCGATGAAGATGTCGCACTGGCGCAACCAGTTCATATCGCGCTCGAAAACCATCTGCGGCGTGATGGCGCGGTCGAGCTGCGCGGCGCCGTCGCTCACCAGGTGGCGCGTCAGCACCTCGTGCCCCATTTCTTCGAGCAGCGCCACCGTGCGCCGCGCCGTCTCCAGCGCCGAGCGGTCTCCGGCCACCGTGAATCCAAAATAAACTTTCATTGTTTGTACGGTATCATCTCGCGAGTCCGCGGCACTTCGGCCACGCCCCAACCACTCGCGCCTCGCAGCGTCTTCGGGCCGCGGCATCGGGTACATCCCCCCGCCCAGCTTCATTAAGAATACTTAACGGCATTTCTGGTAAACATTTCTCGCCGGGTCCATCCGTTCTTGACTTTGACCCGTATCTCCAGTAGCTTTACCAGTATATTTTCCAAAGCCGGCGAACGCACTCAAGCGCCGGTCCGATTGGAAGCCATTCCAGCACAAGGAGAGGAAACGATCATGAGAGTTTCGAAGAGTTCTTTGTTAGCGTCGGCGGCATTCGCCGGCCTGATGGGCGGTACCATGACGCGCCTGGTCGCGGCTCCGGCGGGCGGCATGAGCCCACAGGACAACGCCCAGAAATCCACCGGCAAAGCCTCCAACAAGAAGTCCGCCGTCGACAAGCATTCCTGCGCGGGCAAGAATTCCTGTAAGGGCAAGGGCGGCTGCTCCACCAGCGACAACGGTTGCAAGGGCAAGAATTCCTGCAAGGGCAAGGGCGGCTGCTCCACCGACGGTTCCAAGAAGTAACCGCGGAGTGGTTCCCATAGCTCATTTGTTTGGGGGGCGGAGTCTGCCACTCGCGCCCCTGCTTTGCTTGTTTTGACATGCCTGCCAACCAGTTCAACGGACACTCGGAATACGGGATCGGGATCGGCTTGCGGATTCCGCATTACCGGCAGATCTTCGGACAGAAGCCGGTGGTGGGCTGGTTCGAAATCATCTCGGAAAACTTCATGACCGGCGGCGGCCGGCCGCTGGCGGTGCTCGATAAAATCCTGGAACAGTACAAGGTGGTACAGCATGGCGTCTCCATGTACTTCGGATCGGCCGAGCCGTTGAACCGCGACCACCTGCGGCGGCTGAAGGAATTGGTGAAGCGCACCGGGACGCCCTGGTTGACCGACCACCTGTGCTGGGGCAGCGTGGACGGCCGCTACACCCACGATCTTCTGCCGATGCCTTACACTTTCGAGGCGGCCGGGGTGACGGCGCGCAAGATCCGCGAAGCGCGCGAGTTCCTGGAAGTGCCCATCGCCGTCGAGAACGTGAGCAGCTACACCGAATTCCACGTCTCCGAAATGACCGAGTGGGAGTTCCTGCGCGAAGTGGTGGAACGCGCCGATTGCGGCATCCTGCTGGACGTGAACAACATTTATGTGTCGTCGCGGAACCACGATTTCGACCCCTATGAATACCTGAACGCCGTGCCGCCGGAGCGCGTGGCGCAGATTCATATCGCCGGTCACTCGAAGTTCGAAAAGTACATCCTGGACACGCACGACCACCCGGTGATCGACCCGGTGTGGGAACTGTACGAACACGCCATCAAGCGCATCGGGCCGACGGCCACGCTGCTCGAATGGGACGACCACATCCCCTCCTTCGACGAAGTGCATGCCGAAGCGTTGAAAGCCGCGAAGTACCTGCCGGCGCCGGCTGTGGTGCGGCTATGACCCTGCTCGAATTGCAGCGGCGGATGGCGGGCGCGATCATGGCGCCGCTGGGCCGCGCCGACCGGCTCACCGCGGACGCCGCCGAAGCGGGCGCGATCGTCAAGCCTAACAGCCGCCTGACCTCGGTGGAGCGTCTCGAGATCTACGCGCGCAGTTACTGGTATCGCCTGCTCGATTCGCTCTGGGAAGACTTCCCCGGGTTGCGCGCCATCATCGGGTTGCGCGCTTTCGACAAACTCGCCCGGGCCTATCTGGCCGAGCGTCCGTCGGAATCCTTCACCATGCGGAACCTGGGTCAGTGGCTTGCCGAATGGCTTGAGCCGCATCCGCAATATGCCGGCAAGAACCCGGCGCTGGCGCTCGACATGGTGCGCCTGGAGTGGGCGCACATTGTGGCCTTCGACGGCGAGTCGGAACCCGTGCTCGGCCCCGAAGACCTGCTGGAACTGAACACCAACATGACGTTCCGCCTCCAGCCGTACCTCACGCTGCTCGATCTTCGCTACGCGGTGGACGACCTCAGGTTGCAAGTGAACGACCTTCCGGAAGGCCACGCCGGCGCCAGCAACGCCGTGCTGCGGCACAAAGAGCGCCGCGCGGCGCGGCGCTACAGTCTGAAACCGGAGCCGGTTTTCGTAGCCGTTCACCGCTTTGACGATGTCGTTTACTACAAGCGGCTCGATCCTCCGGAGTTCCGCCTGCTCCAGGCGCTCGGCTCGGGCAAGCCGGTGGGTGAAGCCATCGACAGCGTCTTCGAAGACAGCCCGCAACCGCTGGACGAGATCCGCGGCCGGACGGAAGAATGGTTCGCGTCCTGGTCGCGCAACGGGTGGTTCTGCCGCCCGCGAAAATCGTTATGAAAGCCGCCATCGAACGTTTCTACCGCTTGCTGATTCAGGCGGCGTCGAGCCTGCAATCGCCTTTTCTGTTAGCGGTGCGTCTTTACTGGGGCTGGCAGTTCGCGCGAACGGGATGGGGCAAGCTAGGCAACCTGGACCATGTGACGTACTTCTTCACATCGCTGGGAATTCCCGCGCCAGGCCTGATGGCGCCGTGCATTGCGACGCTGGAATTCGCCGGTGGAATCCTGTTAGCGCTGGGCCTGGGTTCGCGGGCGATTGCGCTGCTGCTCACCGGGGACATGCTGGTGGCCTACCTCCTCGCGGACCGCGAGGCG
>JBEKYE010000458.1:0-3864 GCA_049511275.1 Bryobacteraceae bacterium | reverse complement strand
GCGAGGCCCGTGGCCACTTTTTCGATGAAATTACGGCGCGATTGCATGGTTGGAGAGAACTAGAACGATTATATCGGAAGTGGGACCGGCGTTAAGACAACTGGTAGCGCCGGCGGTCTTGCCGCCGGTGTCTCGCGCGCCCCCTAGTAAAGAACCGGCGGCAGAGACCGCCGGCGCTACAAGACCGGCCGGGAGGCCGGTCCCACTAAAGCGGATACCATGAAAGACATGGCACAGACACCCCGGCTTGCGGCCGTCACCGGCGCTTCGAGCGGCATCGGCGCGGCCTTCGCCCGCGCCCTGGCCGCGCGCGGCTTTGACCTGATCCTGATTGCGCGGCGCAAAGACCGCCTGGAGGAACTCGCCGGCGAACTGGCCGCGAAGCACGGCACTGCCAGCGAAATCCTGACGGCCGATTTGATTTTGGATGCGGATCTCGCCCGCGTGGAGGATCGCTTGCGCGCGGCTTCCACCTTGGAATTGCTGGTCAACAATGCCGGCTTCGGAGTGGGCGGCACATTCGCCGAATCGCAAATCGCCGGCCAGGACGCCATGCACCGCCTGCACATCCTCGCCACCTTGCGGCTCACGCACGCGGCTTTGCAAGGGATGGTCGAGCGGCGCGCCGGCGCCATCATCAACGTCGCATCGGTGGCCGGGTTCATTGTCAGTCCCGGTGCGCTCAGCTACGGCGCCACCAAGAGCTGGATCAACACCTTCACCGAGGGCCTTTGGCTCGAACTCCGGGCCGCCGGCTCACCCGTGCGCGTGCAGGCGCTGTGCCCCGGCTTCACCTATTCGGAATTCCACGACGTGGCCGCCATGGACCGCACCAGGCTCGCGCCGCCGGCGTGGTGGTGCTCCGCCGAAGCGGTGGTGGCCGAATCGCTGGCGGGCCTGGAGCGCGACCGCGTTTTCGTGATTCCGGGTTTCCGGTACCGGATGCTGGTGGCGCTGGTGACGCACATGCCCCGCAGGCTGCGGCGTTGGCTGCTGGTTCGCTTTGCGCGGCGGAGCGGGCGGCTGCGAGCAAGATGAGGGCCGTAGTCCCTTGTACAAACCCTAGCCTTCAATGCGCACCAATCGACCCGGCTCGATTGCACGCATATTCGCGATACAACTGGGGACCAGAGGCATCAGGTCCACAAGCCGGTTTGACCTGGCCCGAAAAATGATGACCGCGATCTTCCTGCCTGTGAGATTCTGCGCATATTCGGCGCCTTTGTCCATCGTTAAGAAGACTTCGAATCCTGCGTCCTCGGCCAGCGAAAGCAAGACCCCGTTCTTCCTGCCGGCGAGCCCAGCCTCTGGCACGGTCTGGCATTCCCATTCCGGCAGGGCGTGCTTGAGCCTTCGGGGAGGCACTCGTCGAGAAGGACCTTCATCCCAATTGGCCAACCAGCAGCGACTTCGCGTGTTCCAGCGCGGCGACGGCGAATTCCTTGGACACGGTGGGAAAGTCATCGAGGAACTCATCCAGCGTCTGCCCGCCTTCCAAATAGTCCAGCAAGGCCTGGAACGGGACACGCGTGCCTCGGAACACGGGGGTCCCACCCAATATGTCCCGGTCCTTGACGATGACCTCATCGGCACGTGAGATATTCATATCCCCTCGAATCATTAGTGTATCTCGTCACAGATCGCCGCACATAAGGGCCGGGTGGCTGCGTGTTAGGCTCGAATGTAGTGTTCCGCCGCATCATCTGGATCGTTCTCGATAGTGTAGGCATCGGCGCCATGCCCGACGCTGCGTCTTTCGGCGACCCGCCGGGCGCCGATACCCTGGGCAACATCGCGCGGCACCGCGGCCTGCACCTGCCGAACATGGCTGCACTTGGTCTCGGCAACATCAAGCCGTTGACTGGCATCCCGGCCGCCGCGGCGCCCACCGGCGCGTATGGCCGCTGCACGCTGGCCTCTCCCGGCAAGGACACCACCACCGGCCACTGGGAAATGGTCGGCATTCATCTCGAAAAGCCATTCCCGCTTTACCCCCACGGCTTTCCGCCGGACATCATGCAGGAATTCGAGCGGCGCATCGGACGCCATGCGCTGGGCAACAAGGCCGCCTCCGGCACGGAAATCATCCAGGAACTGGGCGCGGAGCACATGCTCACGGGCTCGCCCATTGTTTACACTTCCGCCGACAGCGTTTTCCAGGTGGCCGCGCACGAAGAGGTGATCCCGCTGTGGGAGCTTTACAAAATCTGCGAAACCGCGCGTGAGATCCTGCGCGGCCCGGCCGAAGTGGGCCGCGTGATCGCGCGCCCGTTCCTCGGCACGCCCGGCCATTTTACGCGCACCGCCAACCGTCACGATTACGCCGTGCCGCCACCCCCGGGAATGCTGCTCGATCTGCTCGACGAGCGCGGCGTCAACGTCCACAGCGTCGGCAAGATCTTCGACGTGTTCCTGGGCCGCGGCATCCGCGAATCCTCCAAGACGAAGAACAACGCCGACGGCATGGCCAAGATTCTGGAAGCCATGGCGGCATCCGCCGGCGGCGGCCTGATCTTCGCCAACCTGGTCGATTTCGATCAGCAATACGGGCACCGCAACGACATTGAAGGCTACGGCGCGGCGCTCGAACAGTTCGACGCCTGGCTGCCTCAATTCCAAGCCGCGCTCGGTCCCGACGACCTCGCTATCCTCACCGCCGACCACGGCTGCGATCCCACCGTTCCCGGCACCGACCACACGCGCGAATACGTGCCGCTGCTGGTCTGGGGGCCGAAGGTCCGCGCCGGCGTGGATCTCGGGCTGCGCGCGTCGCTCTCCGACATCGGCCAGACGGTGGCTGCCAATTTTGGCGTGTCGATCGCAAATGGCGCCAGCTTTTTACAGGAGATCTTATGAGAAAACCGATCATGGCGGGCAATTGGAAGATGTACAAGACGCCCGCGGAAACCACGCAATTCCTCGAGAAATTCCGGCCGCTGGTCGAAAAATCCGAGCACGCCGGGATCGTGATCTGTCCTCCTTTCACGAATCTCGCCGCGGCCGCTGCCGCCGCCCAGGGGAGCCACATTCACATCGGCTCGCAGAACATCGCCTGGGCCAAGGAAGGCGCCTTTACGGGCGAGATTTCCGGCGCCATGCTCCGCGCGGCCGGCGCCACCCACGCCATCATTGGCCACAGCGAACGCCGCCAGTATTTCGGGGAGACGGATGAGACCGTTCTGAAACGCACCGAGGCCGCGCTCGAAGCCGGGCTCACCCCGATCGTCTGCGTGGGTGAGCGCCTGGAAGAACGCGAAGCCGGAAATACCGAGGCGGTCCTCGTCCGCCAATTTGCGGGCGGCATCGCCGGGCTCACCGGGCAGCAATTCGCCAAAATCGTGATTGCCTACGAACCGGTCTGGGCGATCGGCACGGGCAAGACGGCCACGCCGGAAATCGCCGCCGACGCCCACCGCGCCATCCGCGCGCAAGTCCGCGCCAAGTTCGGCAAAGACGCCGCCGACGCCGTCCGCATTCTCTACGGCGGCAGCGTCAAACCCGACAACGTCAAAACTCTGATGGCGCAGCCCGAGATCGACGGCAGCCTGGTGGGCGGCGCCAGCCTGGACCCGGTAAGTTTCGCGTCAATCGTGAACTTCTGACTCTCGGGCGCGAATCCTCTGCGGCGAGCGACGGCTGAATACCGGCGGCAGCCGCGATTGGCTGCCCCACATTTAGCGCTGCGCCCAATATTGATGGCGGGCTTGCACGACCAGGCCCTTTTGCTTAGCCGTCAGTTGGATGGCGCGAAACGCGGAAAGGGTGACCGGCTTATCCGACACGTAGCCCAGATTGTACTGGTTGCGCAGTTCCTCCTGCAGAATATCGAAAATCTGATCCACGGTTTGCTTCTTCGAAACCTCG
>JBEKYE010000457.1:0-3902 GCA_049511275.1 Bryobacteraceae bacterium | reverse complement strand
GCGGAAGAACGGGAGCGCTTGCCCGTATTGGTCCAGGGCCTTCTGCTTCTCGCCGAGATCGAAGCAGACACGGCCGATTTCGTTCAGCGTGCCCGCTTCGCCGGACCGGTCGCCGGCGGCGCGGAAAAGCGCCAGCGCTTGCTCGAGATATACCAACGCCTTCTGTTTCTCGCCCAGGGCGGAGTCGAGAGAAGCGGCTGCGTACCAACACAACCCTTCTTCATAGGCATCCTCCAAACGCCGCCAGATCGAACCGGCCTGCTCGTATAATCCAATCGAACGGAGCGTCGCCTCCCGATTACCGGTGGCAGACTCGCGCGCAGCCTGGAATTCCACCTTCTCCGCTTCGATCCGGCCGCGATCCGCGTCGGTCGTCTCTCGCGACTCCAGCAATTCCATCCGATACCGCCCGGTCGATTCCGAGCCGCTCGAAACCCGGACGCGATACTCTCCAGCTATCGCCCCAATAAACGATGCCGCCTCGGGTCCAAATTCGCCGTTCGGCCGATCCGCTTCCAGAACGGTCTTGCCCTGGGGATCCAGGACCGTTACGGCAACATCCACGCCCATTTGCCGTGCCACCAGGCGCACGAATTGCCCAGCCGTCACCTCCACCGTGTACTCATCGGTTTGTCCGGGCGCCAGCTCCCGCTGGATCACGCCCCGCAGTTGCAGCTTCCCTACGGCCCGGACCGGACCGGCGTCCTGAGCAACCAGCCCCGAAGCCGCGAGAAAATGAATGGCAAGAATCCCCCCACCGCCGCGAATGAGAGTCATAAGGTTTGGAACGGTCCCTACAGCTTATTGGAATCGGACTCGGAAAACAAGAGTTCAGTTCCGCCAGTCTCATGTTTCTGAAATGTCTTGACCGTTTGCCAGCGCGGACTGCAAAGCAGAGCCGCGACCGTGAGGGAGCGGTATGGACCATGCGAGCCGCGACCGTGAGGGAGCGGTATGGGCCATGCGAGCCGCGACCGTGAGGGAGCGGTATGGGCCATGCGAGCCGCGACCGTGAGGGAGCGGTAAAGGGACATCGGAATCACGAGACTGGTCCTCTGACCGGGTGGTTTAGTGCCTTTCCGCAGCCGCCCCATCGTGCTTACAACTCCGATGCGAGCCACGACCGTGAGGGAGTGGTTTCCCGGACAAGAGTAACATCAAACGGTCAAAGCACTAGCTTGAGTATTGATTCTTGGATGCCTGCGACTCTTAATCGGTAGGTTGGGAAGGAATGGTGCGCCCGGACAGGCTCGAACTGCCGACCTCTTCGTTCGTAGCGAAGCGCTCTATCCAACTGAGCTACGGGCGCACGATTTTTAGTCTACCACGCAGGATCGGGTACGGTTAAGAAGCCCGGCAGACATTACACGATCCATCATCCCATCCTCCTGCCGGCGGCCGCGGCCGCATCAACGTCCTTACGTCGGATTCCATCTTCCTCCGGTGGTCCGCCCGTTGCGGCCGGTTGGCGCCCGCGCCGGGCCGGGTCCGGCACTCGCTGGTGAAGTGAACTACAATCGGGCCGGAGGAACTATCTTGCCCGCTATGATGTGCTTCGTTCGTCCCACCTGGCTCGCCGCGTGTGCGGTCAGCCTGCTTACTTTCGGATTCGCCCAAGCCCAGCCGGCCGCCGCGCCCGGTCCGGCGGCGGCTGCCGCGCGGGCCACAAAACGCATTCTGGTCATCAGCCAGACCAAGGGATACCAGCATGATTCCATACCAGCCGCCATGGCCACCATCTGGAAATGGGGGCATGAAACCGGGCTATGGGAGGCCTACCTGCGCACCGACACCGAGCTGCTCACCAGGAAGAAGCTGGAGAACAACGCCAAAACCCTGGCCGATTTCGACGCCGTGGTCTTCGCCAGCCCCACCGGCGAAATGGATCTCAGCGACCAGCAGAAGGCCGACCTGCTCGGCTTCGTGCGTGAAGACGGGCGCGGTTTTGTGGGCGTGCACGCCTCTGCCGACGCCAACTACAAGTGGGAGGGGTACAACCTGCTGACCGGCGGCTGGTTCGACGAGCATCCCTGGGGCACCTTCGAAGCTCCGATCGTGCTCGAGGACCCCAACTTTCCCGCCGTGCGCCACTTCCCGAAAGCGTTTGTGAAGCGCGACGAAATCTACCAGCTCAAGAACTGGTCGCGCGACAACGTCAACGTGCTGCTGCGGTTGGACGAGACCAGGCTGGATTACGGCAACAACCCGCGCATCCACCGCGCCGACCGCGATTTCGCAGTGGCCTACGCCAAGATGTACGGCAAGGGGCGGGTGTTCTATTCCACACTCGGCCACACCAACGAATCCTGGGACGACCCCGACATCCAGAAGATGTATTTCGAGGCCATCCGCTGGGCGTTGGGCATGACGGAGGGCAGCACCAGGCCGCACCCGCGGCCCGCCCGGTAACCCGCCACGCTGCGTAGCGAGAAGGGGGAACGAATGCGGCGCAGAGATTTTCTACCCGCGCTGGCCGCCTCGGCGGCGCTGGCGCAGACTGCCGCCCCGGAGCGTAAAGGCCGGCTCAAGCAGTGCGTCACGCAGGGGGTATTCGCACGCGGCATGAGCCTGGAAGACGCGTGCCGCGAGGCGGCCAAAGCGGGTTGCTACGGATTCGACCTGATCGGGCCGAAGGATTGGCCCCTGCTGAAGAAGTATGGGTTGATTCCCACCATGTACCCGCCGGGGCCCGGCGGGACCATCCCCAACGCGCTGAACCGCACCGAGAACCACGCGACGCTGGAGAAATCGATGCACGCCGCCATCGACGAAGCGGCTGCCAACGGGGTGCCGAATATCATTACGTTTTCGGGAAATCGCAACGGCATGGCGGATGCGGAGGGCGCGGATCATTGCGTGGAGTTCCTGAACCGCGTCAAGGCGCACGCCGAAGACCAGGGCGTCACCATCGCCATGGAGTACCTGAACAGCAAGGTGAATCACAAGGACTACATGTTCGATCACATTGCCTGGGGCGTGGACCTGATGAAGCGGGTGAATTCACCGCGGGTGAAAATCCTGTTCGATATCTATCATGCGCAGGTCATGGACGGCGACATCGTGCGCAACATACGCGACCATTTCCAGTGGATCGGCCATTTTCATACGGGCGGCAATCCGGGGCGGCACGAGATCGACGATTCGCAGGAGCTGAATTACCGCTTCGTGGCGCAGGCCATTGCGGACTTGAACTTCACCGGATATGTCGCGCACGAGTATACGCCGGCGCCGGGGCGCGATCCGCTTTCGAGCCTGGCGGAGGCGATGAAAATCATGCAGGTGTAGTGGGCCAGGATGGTATCCTGCGCGCCGGTTGGCAACCGGCGCTGGGCGGCCAGCTGCACACTGCGGCAGGCGGATGATCGGCTCTGGGACTACAACCGCCTGCCCCACCCCGATGCAGGATGAAATCGTGAAGTGGATGGCCGCGAACCTGCGCTGAGCGCCAGTATGGCGCTCGCGCCGAAGTACGGGTTGAAGCCGTCAGGTATCGGGATAGTAAATCATCGATTTTCCGGCCAGCTTCTGGTATATTGGGTATAGGTCCTGACCCATGCAAAAGAAGAGAGATATTGCGGGCGCGGCGCAGCGTTTGGCAGCCATCGCGGAAAAGCACCTCAGCGAATTGCCACCAGCCGAAGCGAGTGCAAGGCTCCGGGCATTTGGCAAGACCGTCTCTAGAGTCGGCGGTTCTCGCGCCAAATCTTCAGTGCAGCTCGATGCTGTTCGGAATCAGGGCTCAGTCCTAGGTCGCGCATAGCTTTCAGGAACTCTTCTTCAGTGCCACGCTCCAGCAGGGCTGTGAACTGCCTCTCCAACTTCCGCGTGTTCGCTTCGGAGTGGCGTGGGCGTCGCCCACGACGTTTCTCTTCCGCCATTACCTTTTCAATCTGATCTGGATC
>JBEKYE010000456.1:0-3902 GCA_049511275.1 Bryobacteraceae bacterium | reverse complement strand
GATCGGATATGATTGAGTGGAAACAAGTTAGCTCGACGGTTGGCGCGCCGGGCTAAAGTAAGAGGCATGAATCGAATCCGTGTGGCTGTGGTGGCGGCGGCTGCCTTGTTTCTTCTGGCGGGCGCGGGGGCGGCGCAGGAGAGACGATACGTCGTGATCGACCAGGACGCGGCCGGTCCCGGCGGCACGGACATGATGTCGATCCTGGTGCTGCTGCAATCGCCCCAGGTGCAAACGCTGGGCATTACGGTAGTGACCGGCGACCAGTGGCGCGACGAGGAAGTGGCGCACACGCTGCGGCTGCTGGAATTGGTGGGCCGCGCGGATATTCCGGTGGCGCCGGGCGCGGTCTACCCGCTGCTGCGCACGCAGGCGGAGACCAGGCTGTGGGAACAACAGTATGGGAAGGTGACGTACCAGGGAGCCTGGACGCGCCGCGAGAGCGACCACGATCCTGCCGAGGTGCCGGCCATGGCGGAAGGCAAGCCGTCGGCAAAGCCGCTGAACGAGGACGCGGCGCATTTTCTGATGCGCATGGTTCACGAGCACCCGCACGAAGTGACGATTTACGCCGGCGGCCCGATGACCAACCTGGCGCTGGCGCTGAGCCTTGATCCGCACTTCGCGGAACTGAGCAAGGGGCTGGTCTTCATGGGCGGCAGCCTGAGCCCGCGCACGGACGACCCGGAATACGCCAACGATCCGCGCCGCGAATTCAATCTCTGGTTCGATCCGGAGGCGGCGCACATTGTGCTGCGGGCGCACTGGCCGCGGATTGTCTCGACGACGGTGGATGTTTCGGTGAAGACCAGGCTGAGCCAGGAGATGTTCGACCAGATCGCCAGGGCGCAGACCGCAGCGGCGCAGTATGTGGCGAAGTACTCGCACGCCAATCGCAGCTATCTGTGGGATGAACTGGCAGCGGCGGCGTGGATCGACCCGACGCTGATTACGGGGAAGCGGCAACTCTACATGGATGTCAACGTGGAGCGCGGAGCGGGTTATGGTGACACGCTCACGTGGACCGACCGCATCAAACCGGCTCTGGATTTGCCGCTGGTGGAGGCGCAGATGGACGTGGATATGGCGCGGTTCGGCAAGATGTTTGTGAAATTGATGACGCAGGCTACGCCGGGGGCGAAACAGTAGGACAGTGGGCCGCGGAGCCGCCACTCAACGGGCTGCGTACCCTAATGCAGCTTGTCGTCCTCGCGCGCGACCCAGACGTAGAGCACCGGGAGCAGAAAGACCCCGATGATCAGCGCGGCCACCAGGCCGCCGACGATCACGATCGCGAAGGGTCGCTGCGAATCGGAACCGATGCCGCGCGACAGCGCGGCAGGCACCAGGCCCAGGCTCGCCACCAGCATGGTCATCATGATGGGGCGGAGACGCTCGACCGAGCCATTGAGGGCGGCGTCCAGCACCGATTGGCCGCGCGCGCGAAGCTGGTTGATGTATTCCAACATGATGACGCCGGTCTGCACCGAAACGCCGAAGAGCGCCAGGAACCCCACGCCCGATGAAACGCTGAAATGGGTATGGGTGAGGAACAGCGCCAACAGGCCGCCGATGGGCGCCATCGCCACGTTGGCCAGAATTAGAGACACCCACTTGAAGGACTGGAACATGGTGTAGAGGATCATGCAGATCACCATGACGGTGATGGGCAGCACGAACATCAGCCGGCGCGAAGAGCGCTTCTGGCTTTCATATTCGCCGGCCCACTCGAGGCGGTAGCCGGTGGGCAGTTTGACCTTGCCGACCTTGGCCATGGCCTCTTCCACGGTGCTGCCAAGATCGCGGACCGGGATGCTGTACTTGATGGCGACGTAGCGGGAGTTGCCTTCGCGGTAGATTTCGGAAGCGCCGTCGAGCACTTTGATCTCGCAAAGCTGGGCTAGCGAGACGCGCTCGCCGGAAGGCGAAAGCAGGCGGATATTCTGGATGGCTTGTTGGGTATCCCGGTAGGGAGCCTGGTAACGGACCATCAGGTCATAGCGCTGCTCGCCCTGCAAAACCTGGCTGACGGCCTTGCCGCCGACGGCAGTTTCGATGGCGTCCTGCACGTCGGCCACGTTGATGCCGAAGCGGGCGGCCTGGGCGCGGTCGACATGGAATTCCATGTTGGGCTGCCCGATGACACGAAAGAGGCCGAGATCGGCGACGCCCGGGACGGTGCGCATGACGCCGACGATTTCGTCGCCTTTGGCTTCCAGCGTCTTCAGGTCGTCGCCGTAAATCTTGATGGCCAGTTCGCCTTTGACGCCGCTGACGGCTTCCTCCATGTTGTCGGCAATGGGCTGCGAATAGTTCCAGAGAGCGCCGGGAATCTTCTCCAGCTCGCGATCCATGGCCGAGATCAAGGCTTCCTTGTTTTGCCGGAAGACGGGACGCCACTGGTCCTTGGGCTTGAGATCGACGAAGTATTCGGTGTTGAAGAAGCCGGTGGTGTCGGTGCCGTCGTCCGGTCGGCCCACCTGGCTCACCACCTGGGTGACTTCCGGAAACGAGGCCAGCACGACCCGCGCCGTGTCCATGACGCGCTGCCCTTCGGTGGGCCCGGTGGACGGCGCGAGTGTCGCGCGCGCCCAGATGGCGCCTTCATCGAGGTGGGGCAGGAATTCGGAGCCGATCACGCCGCTGAAGAGCAGGTAAGCCGAGAGACCCAGCGCGACGGCGGCGCCGGCAACCGTGGGCCACCGCAGGCGGATGGCCAGGCGAAGAGCGGCGCGATAGGCGCGCGTGATCCATTCCATAGCGGGGTTGTGCCATTCCTTCACGTTCTTTCCGAACAGGAAGCTCGAAAGCACCGGCGCGATGGCCATGGAGAAAATCAGCGATCCCAGCAGGGCGAAAGAAACGGTCCAGGCCATGGGCTTGAACAGGCGGCCTTCCACGCGCTGCAAGGTGAAGATGGGGATGTAGGCCGTGATGATAATGCCGATGGAATAGACTACCGGGCGCTGCACTTCGTGCGCCGCGTTGCGCACCGTGTCGAGGCCGTTGGCGTCGGTTGTGCGGGGACGGCCCAGGTAGCGGATGATGTTTTCGACCATCACCACGGCGCCTTCCACCACCATGCCGAAATCCAGCGCGCCGAGCGAAAGCAGGTTGGCCGGAATGTGATTCAAGTTGAGGCAGATGGCCGCGAACAGCAGGGAAAACGGAATGGTCAGCGCAACGATGAGCGCTCCGCGCGCGTTGCCCAGGAACATGAAAAGGATCAGGGCCACCAGAATGATGCCTTCGGTGAGGTTGTGCAGCACCGTGTGCGTGGTAAGGTGCACCAGGACGCTGCGGTCGAGGAACGGCACAATTTTCACGCCGGGGGGCAGGATGCGGTCGTTGAGCTCGTCCACCTTTTTGTGGATGAGGTCGAGGGTCTCGTCGGAGTTGGCGCCCTTGCGGAGCAGGACGATGCCTTCCACCACGTCGCCGTTATCCACTACTTTGCCATTGGCGTGGTGGATGGCCTTGCCGATCTGCCCGAGCCGGATCTTGGGGCCCTGCGTGACGGTGGCGATATCGGAGACGCGGATGGCGGTGCCGTTTTGCGACTTGATGACGGTTTGTTCGATGTCGTGAACGGTCTTGAACTGGCCCACCGCGCGGACGTTGATCTGCTGCAAGCCGGCCTCCACAAAGCTTCCGCCGGCATTGACGTTGTTGGCCGCCAACTGCTGCTCCACCTGGCTCATGCCGAGGCCGTAGGAGATCAACTTATCGGGATCCACCTGGACTTGATACTCGCGCGTGATGCCGCCGAAGCTGACGACGTCCACCACGTTGGGAACAGACTTGAATTGCTTTTCGAGGACCCAGTCCTCCCAGCTCTTCAGATCCATCAGGTCGTAACTGGGGTTGGTGCTGTGGAGGGTATACCAGTAAATCTGGCCCAC
>JBEKYE010000455.1:0-3909 GCA_049511275.1 Bryobacteraceae bacterium | reverse complement strand
CGTAGCGGCCGACCCCCTGGCCGGTCTGCCGGGGGCGAATTACGCGCCGTTCCCGGTGGCGTGCTGCGCGTGGCCAAAGCGCGCCAGTTCGCCAACTACGCCGACGCGTGCAACGAGTGCGGCAACTGCGACATCTTCTGTCCCGAAGACGGCGGGCCGTTCGTCGAGAAGCCGCGCTTCTTCGGCAGCCTGGAGACTTTTCACAGGGACGCGGGCCGGAACGGATTCCATATCGACTACGAGCGGAACGCCATCCACGGCGTGATCGCGGGGGAATCGTACGTTCTGACGCTGGATCGGGCGGCGGACAGCGCCCTTTTCGAGCGGGACGACGCCGCGATCGAAATCCGTCTCAGCGATAACCGCGCGCTCGGCTGGATGCCGAAGAGCGGCGCCGCGGACGCCCCGCGCACGCTCGATCTGCTGCCGTATCTGAAGCTCAGGCTGTTGCTGGAATCCATCGGCGACCCGCGCCACGCCCATTTTGCCAACGCCGCCGCCCTTCCGGCGGCTGCTCACGGGAATGAAACTCATGATTGAAACCAAGCAAGCGCACTTCAAAGGCAAGGACTGGATCACCACCGAGGAATGGTCTGACAACGAGCTGGATGTGATGCTCGACGTAGCGGCCGACCTGAAGCGGAAATTCAAGGGGCGGATACCGCATCGCTACCTGCCGGACCAGACCATTTTCCTGATGTTCTTCGACAAGTCCACGCGCACGCGGAATTCCTTCGAGGCGGGCATCACGCAGCTCGGCGGGCATGGACATTTTCTGACCTCGGACGTGATGCAGATCTCGCACGGCGAGAGCGCCAAGGATACCGGCATCATCCTTTCCAGTTACGGCCACGCCATCGCCATTCGCCACGACCTGGTCCCGGGTGAGGGCAACGCCTACATGCGCGAAGTGGCTAAGTGGGCGGATGCTCCGGTGATCAACATGCAGTGCGACGTGGACCACCCCTGCCAGACGCTGGCCGACCTGATGACCATCCGCGAGTTGCGCGGGCACAATACGCGCAAGCTGAAAGTTGCAGTCTCGTGGGCCTATGCGCCGAGCTATGCCAAGCCGCTCTCGGTGCCGCAGGGGCTGATCATGTTGCTGCCGCGCTTCGGCATGGACGTGGTGCTGGCGCACCCGCCGGAATACGGATTGATGCCCGGTACGGTGGCGGCGGCGCACGCCAACGCGGCGCGCGGCGGCGGGCGGTTCCACACCGTCGACAACATGGACGAAGCGTTTCGCGATGCCGACGTGGTGATCCCCAAGAGTTGGGGATGCCTGGACACGATGGGGGCCAACCCGGCGGAATCGCTGCGCATCGCCAGGCAGTACACGCACTGGATCTGCAATGCGGAGCGCATGAAGCTCGGGAAGAAGGACGTGCTCTACATGCACCCGCTGCCGGCCGACCGCGGCAACGAGGTGACCGACGAGGTGATCGACGGACCCAACTCGGTGGTATACCAGGAAGCCGAGAACCGGCTGCACACGGCCAAGGCGATCATGGCGCTGACCATGGCGGAGCAGCCGGTGGAGTACGAGATCGGCTGATGCGCGAAACACTGGTCATTGCGTTGGGCGGCAACTCCATCACGCGTCCGGGAGAGCCCGGCACGATTCCGCAGCAGTTTGCGCACACCGCGGAGACGCTGAATCACCTGGCGCCGCTGTTTCACAGCGGCGCGCGCATCGCCATCACCCACGGCAACGGGCCGCAGATCGGCAACATCCTGATCCGCTCGGAAGAGGGGGAACGGCGCGTGCCGCGGCTGCCTCTGGACACCTGCGTTTCCGATTCGCAGGGCGGCATGGGCTACATGATCCAGCGGGTGGCCTGCGAGTTGTTCCGGCGGGAGAACCTGCGGCGCACCGCCGCCACCATCATCACCCAGGTGCTGGTGAACGAAGGCGACCCGGAGATGGTGCACCCCAGCAAGCCCATCGGCCGGTTTTATGGGGTGGATGAGATCGCGGGCATTCGCGCGGAGCGGCCGCATTGGGAGATGCGCGAACTTGAAGCGGGGCGCTGGCGGCGCGTGGTGGCGTCGCCGCGTCCGCTACGGATTATCGAGAGCGATGCCATCGCCTGCCTGCTGGATGCGGGAATCGTGGCGATCGCAGCCGGCGGCGGCGGCATTCCGGTGGCGTGGGAAGGCGCGAGGTTGGTAGGCGTGGAAGGCGTAATCGATAAGGACCTGGTCTCGGCGTTGCTGGCGCGCGACCTGCACGCACAGAAGCTGATCATCGTGACTTCGGTGGACCGCGTGGCGGTTCGGTTCGGCCGCCCCGACCAGCGCTGGCTGGATACCGTCCCGGCGGAACAGGCGCGTGAATATCTGGCGGCGGGTGAGTTCCCGGCGGGGTCGATGGGACCCAAAATCGAAGCTGCCATTGATTTCGTATCGCAGGGCGGCGAGGAGTGCATTATCACCTCCACCGAGCGCGTCGCGCAAGCCGTGCGCGGCTCGGCCGGAACGCACATCGTGGCATCATGATCCTGACCAACGCGCGCATCCTGACGT
Source organism: Bryobacteraceae bacterium (assembly GCA_049511275.1). Classification (GTDB taxonomy): domain Bacteria; phylum Acidobacteriota; class Terriglobia; order Bryobacterales; family Bryobacteraceae; genus PALSA-129. The sequence goes on along the minus strand of JBEKYE010000455.1, from coordinate 1,380 downwards.
TCGACGACGACAGCCGGGTAATCGATTCCGGCAGCGTCGAAGTCCGCGCCGACGGCAGTATCGGGTCTGTGCGGAGTGGCCGCGCGCGCGGCGCGGACACCGTGGATGCCGGCGGCCGCCTGCTCATGCCGGCGCTGATCAACTGCCACTCGCATCTTTACAGCACTCTGGCGCGGGGTATAACGCTCCCCGGCGCGCCTCCCGCGGATTGTCCGGCGATTCTGAAGAGGCTGTGGTGGCGATTGGATCGCGCGCTGAACCTGGAAGACGTGTACTACAGCGCTCTGGTCGGGCTGATCGACTCGGCCAAAAACGGCGTCGGGACCGTGATCGATCACCATTCGAGCCCCAACGCCTGCGCCGGGAGCCTGGATGCGATCGAGCGGGCGTATCGCAAGGTGGGCTTGCGCGGGGCGACGTGTTACGAAACCAGCGACCGTGACGGCAAAGCCGCCGCGGCAGCCGCGATCGCCGAGAACGTCCGGTTCCTCGAGCGCCGCCGGCGGGATGACACGGTGGGAGCGGCATTCGGCCTGCATGCGGCTTTCACGCTGAGCGACCGCACGCTGCGCGCGTGCGTGGAGGCCAACCAGCGGCTCGCCGGCGCGTTCCACATCCATGTTTCGGAAGACCGCTGCGACCGCGGAGCGGTGAGCCGCTTAAGCCGGCTGGGCATTCTCGATGGGCGCACGCTGGCCGCGCACGCCATCCACGTGACTGCCGCGGAGCGCAAAGCGCTCGCGCGCAGCGGCGTGAACGTGGTCCACAACCCGCAGTCCAACTGCAATAACGCGGTGGGCACGGCGGCGCTGGTCGAGCTGTTTCGCGACGGCGTGACAGTGGGGCTGGGTTCGGATGGCTATTCGCCGCGGCTCTGGGAAGAATTCAAGACGGCCTTGCATCTGCAGAAAGTGCGGGCGCGCGATCCGCGCGCGGGCTATGCGGAAGCTTACGCCGCGGCATTTCAGAACAACCGCACCATCGTGCGGAAAATCTGGGGCGTGGAAGTGGGCCGCATCGCGCCCGGCGCGAAGGCCGACCTGGCTCTGTTTGATTACTTCCCCCCGACGCCCATGGAGGCCGGCAATCTGTTTGGCCACCTGCTGTTCGGAATCTCGAACGCGCCGGTGGATTCGTTGATGGTCAACGGCCGCTGGGTGTTGCGCGATAAGCAATGCGTCAACCTGGACGAGCGCCGCGTGGCTGACAGGGCGTCGCGGCGCGCGCGGGCGCTCTGGGAGAGATTCTAGGAGACTCATGAAAACTACCGTACCCGGTCCCACCTATCAAGAGATGTTGCACCCGGACTTGCTGCCGGCGGCAATCCGCGGCGCGGCCCTGGCGGGCGCTGCCACTGAGCTCGACCCCATCAACCTGTTC
>JBEKYE010000454.1:0-3910 GCA_049511275.1 Bryobacteraceae bacterium | reverse complement strand
ATTTCCATGTCGACATGGATGCCTTCTTCGTGTCGGTGGAGGAGCTTTTCGATCCATCGCTGAAGGGCAAGCCGGTGGTGGTGGGCGGACGGCCCAACGAGCGCGGCGTGGTTTCGGCGGCGTCCTATGCCGCGCGCGCGTTCGGCGTCCATTCGGCCATGCCCCTGCGCACGGCGTACAAGCTTTGCCCGCAGGCCATCTTCCTGGACGGCCACCCGGAGCGGTATCGGGAGTCCTCGCAACAGGTGTATGAGGTGCTGCGCTCGTTTTCCCCGCTGGTCGAAATGGCGTCGATTGACGAGGCGTACCTGGATATGACCGGGACCGAGCGTCTGCACGGGCCGCCGATGCGCGCTGCGCACAAGCTGCACCAGAAGATGAAGGACCAGACCAGGCTCAACTGCTCGGTGGGGATCGCGGCCTCGCGGCTGGTCGCCAAAATCAGCTCCGACCAGGCCAAACCGAACGGCGTGCTATGGGTGATTCCGGGGCAGGAGGCCGCGTTCCTGGCGCCGCTCGAGGTGCGCAAGGTGCCGGGCGTGGGGAAAGTGACAGAGAAAAACCTGCATACGCTGGGCATCCGTAAAGTGGGCGACCTGGCGCTCCTCGATGACGCATTCCTCGAACAGCGCTTCGGCAAGTGGGGGATGGCGCTGGCCGGGAAATCGCGCGGCTTGGATTCCGGGGGTTGGTTCGACAGCGAGATCGGCGCCGAGGAAGGACCGAAGGCCATCAGCCACGAGCACACCTTTAACCAGGACACGGCGGTCATGGCGCAGATTGAGCCGACCCTGGCGCGGCTCTGCGAAATGGTGGGACGCCGTTTGCGCGAACACGGCCTGCACGCCCGCACGGTCCAGCTCAAGCTGCGCTATTCGGACTTTTCCACCATCACGCGCGCGCATTCCATTGCGCGCGCCACCCAGCTCGATACGGAGCTGCTCGAAGAAGTCCGTGAACTGTTCCGCCGCAATTGGAAAGCGGGCGCGGCCGTGAGGCTGCTGGGAGTTCACGTTTCGGGGTGGGCCGAGGGCCAACCGCAGTTGGATCTGATGGACCAGGGCCGCCACGAGAAGTGGAAGCAGGCGCTGGCCGCGGCCGACCAGATGCGCGACCGCTTCGGAGAATCGGCGGTCTCGCTGGCGGCGGGCCTGCGCGGCAACTTCCGCGAGCGCACCCACGAGAACCCGGCGGGGCTCCCGGGAAAGAAGAAATAGCCTTCCCGTAAGTATCGGCGCGCTCTCAAGAGTTAATCTGATTAGTACCAGTTGGCCGAACGATACTGTAGCGTGAATCCGGCGCCCCGACTTACCATCTAAGAGCAGAGAGGGAAATATCGCGCTTTCGAAAGGCTAGTATGACTTCTGTCTTGAATTTGTGGCGTGACGAAGAAGGTCAGGACCTCATCGAGTACTCGTTGCTGACGGCTTTCGTCGCAATCGCCGTGGTTGGATTCTTTGCGGGGGCTGGAGGCAACGTAAAGAACATCTGGACCACCAGCAACAGCCAACTGGCACAGGCCGCCACGCGGGCTTCGTAGTTCGCGGCGGCAATCCTACCGCAAGGGGCCGTTGCGCCATGCCAAAAAGCCGATGATGGTCTTGGCGTCGTCGATCTTTCCTGCACCGATCAGCCTGGCAACTTCCGCCGCCGTGAACCACCGGGCTTCAATGCGCTCGTCGTCCATCGGCGCTGCTTTGCCGGCGGTGAGGTTGGTGGCCAGGTAAATGGTCATACGTTCCGTAACATAACCGGGGCTGACCAGAAACGAAGCCAGCTTGCGCCACGTGCGGGCCCGATAGCCGGTCTCTTCAATCAGCTCGCGGCGGGCCGTCTGCAAAGGCTTTTCGCCGGGGTCCAGGGTTCCCGCCGGCAGCTCCCACAAGTACTTGGCGGCCGGCAGACGGTATTGCCTCACCAGCAGGATGCGCTTCCGCTCATCCACGGCCATCATGACGGCCGAGCCGCCGTGGCGCACCACCGAGCGCTTGATCTCGAATCCGGTCTTGGCATCCACGGCACGATCTTCGGTGACGTGGAAGAGCCTGCATCGATAGACTTCGCGGGAAGAAGTAATTTTCATGGTCTTGTGCGCAGCGCGGCGGCGAGTTCATCGGCGCGCAATGTGTTCCGGATGTCGGCCGGCCCCAGCCATCCGCGGCGCGCCGTCACCACGCCGTAGCGCATGTGGGCCAGGTGCTTGGGATGGTGCGCGTCGGTGGAGATGGTGAAGGCCGCTCCCTTGGCTTTGGCGGCGCGAATCAGCGGGCCGTGCAAATCGAGGCGTTCCGGACTGGCGTTAATCTCCAGCCACACGCCGCGGCGCGCGGCTTCCGCGGCCACGCGGTCGAAATCGAAGGGAAAGGCATCGCGCTCCAGCAGCAGGCGGCCGGTGGGGTGGCCCATGATCCGCAGGTGCGGGCATTCCATCGCCCGCAACAGGCGGTCGGTCATCTCCCCGCCTTCCTGGTTCATGTGGCTGTGGACGCTGCCGATCACCAGATCGAGTTCGGCCAGCGCGTCGTCGGCCAGGTCCATCGCGCCGTCTTTGAGAATGTCGCACTCAATGCCGGAGAAGACGCGGATGCCGATGCCCTCGCGATTGATCTCGCGTACCTGGCGCGCGAAGGCCACCACGCGCGTTTCGTCCAGGCCGTTGGCCATGGCGAGGGCCTTGGAATGATCGGTGATGGCGATGTATTCGTAGCCTCGATCGCGCGCGGCTTCGGCCATTTCCAGGAGCGTGGCGCGGCCGTCGGTTTCGGTGGTGTGCATGTGCAGGTCGCCGCGAATCTGGCCGAGTTCCACTAACTCCGGCAGACGGCCTTCGGCGGCGGCTTCGATTTCTCCGGTGTTCTCTCGCAACTCCGGCGGAATCCACGGCAGGCCCAGCACTTCGTAGACGCCGGCTTCGGTCTCCCCCGCCACTTTGGCGTCGTCCTCCACGCGGAACAGGCCGTACTCGCTGAGCTTGTAGCCCATCTTCACGGCGCGGGTGCGGATGGCCACGTTGTGTTCCTTGCTGCCGGTGAAGTATTGCATGGCCGCGCCGAAGCTCTCCGGCGCAAGCGCGCGGACGTCCACCTGCAGGCCGTCACGCCCCACCTTGGCGCTGGCTTTGTTTTCGCCGTGGCCGAGCACTTCCTGGACGCGCGCGTCGGCCACGAAGCGGTCGAGAGCATCGCGCGCGGCAGGCCCGGTGACCAGCAAGTCGAGATCTCCCACGGTCTCACGGCCGCGCCGCAGGCTGCCGGCGGGCGTCACCGCGTCCACGCCCGGCACCTGCGACAGCGTTTCGGCCAGGGACTGCGCCATGCTGTCCGCGTAACTCAGCAGGAAGCGGCCGGTGCGCTGGCGGTATTGCGCGATGGAACGCAGCACCTTTTCTTCGAGCTTCGCGCCCATGCGCGGCAGCACGCGCAGCTTCTGTTCCTGGCAAAGGCGCTCCAGATCGTCGATGGAGGCGATGCGGTAGTGCTCCAGGATGAGCGCGATTCCCTTGGGGCCGAGCCCCTGAATCTTGAGAAACTCGAGAGTGGCGCGTGGAAACTTTTCGAGCAGAGCGTCGCGTCGCTCGCAGGAGCCGTGGTCCACGATCTCGCCCAGCACCGCGGCCAGGCCCTTGCCGATGCCCGGAATGTCCGTCACCTTGCGCTCCGGATTGCGGAGGATGTCTTCGATCCGTTCGGGATAGCCCTCGACGGCGGTAGCTCCGTTGCGGTAACTGCGGATGCGGAAGGAATCTTCCGCGGCGATCTCCATCAGGTCGGCGGTCTCCCAGAGCACACCCGCGATTTCCTTGTTTTCCAAAACGGAATCCTTTGTTCCAATTGTATCGAGAGCGGCTGCGTTTGTAGCAGTTTGATGAAAGTGGCTCAGTCCAGGTGGGACCGGCTTCCAGGCCGCTCGT
>JBEKYE010000453.1:0-3914 GCA_049511275.1 Bryobacteraceae bacterium | reverse complement strand
GACGTCAGCCGCCACTTCTTCGCGAAGGACTTTGTGAAGCGCTACATCGACCGCATGGCGCGCGCCAAGCTCAACCTCTTTCACTGGCACCTGGTGGACGACAACGGGTGGCGCATCGAAATCAAATCGCTTCCACTGCTCACCCAGGTGGGCGCCTGGCGTGCGCCGCGCCTGGGCCGCTGGGGCGAAGGCGAACCTGTCAAGGACGGCGAAGCGGCCACCGACGGCGGCTTCTATACGCAGGACGACATCCGCGAAGTGGTGGCTTACGCCAGGGAACGCTTCATCACCGTGCTGCCGGAAATCGAGATGCCCGGCCATTCGCTGGCGGCGCTGGCCTCTTACCCCGAGCTTTCCTGCACCGGCGGGCCGTTCCACGTGGATCCCGGCACGAGCTTCTACACCAAAGTCGACAACGCATTCTGCCCCGGCAATGAGAAGACTTTCGAGTTCATCGACAAGGTCTTCACCGAAGTCGCCAGACTCTTTCCTTCGGAATACGTTCATATCGGCGGCGACGAGTGCTACAAGGGCTTCTGGAAGGCCTGCGAAAAGTGCCAGCGCCGCATGGCCGAAGAGCACCTCGCCAATGAAGAGGAGTTGCAGAGCTACCTGGTCCGCCGCGCCGAAAAGATTCTCGAATCCAAGGGGAAAAAGCTGATCGGCTGGGACGAAATTCTGGAGGGCGGACTGGCGCCCAACGCCGCCGTGATGTCCTGGCGCGGCATGGATGGTGGAATCGCCGCCGCCAAAATGAACCACCCGGTGGTGATGTCGCCCACCGGGTTCGTCTATCTGGACTACTACCAGGGCGACCCGGCGCTGGAACCGACAACCTTCGGCCGCCTGCCGCTAAGCACCGTTTACAAGTTCGAGCCGGTGCCGGAAGGCGTCGATTCCCGGTTCATTCTGGGCGGCCAGGCCAATCTGTGGACCGAATCGGTGCCCAACGCGCGCCACGCCGAGTACATGACCTGGCCGCGCGGGTTGGCATTGGCGGAAGTCCTGTGGTCGCCGAAAACCTCCCGCAACTGGGACGATTTCATGCGCCGCACGGAAGCGCAGTTCCAGCGCCTGGACAACGCCCAGGTCAAGTACGCCCGCTCGGTCTACGATGTGGCGGTCACTCCCGCGCGCGACAGCTCGGGCAAGCTCACCTTGCGCATGAGTTCCGAGCTGACCGGCGCGGATATTTATTACACCATCGACGGCACGAATCCCGACTCCTTCATGCTGAAATACCCCGGGGCTCCGGTCACGGTGCCCGAAGAGGTTTACGTGGTGAAGGCGGTGGCCTGGCGGAACGGAAAGCCCCAGGGCCGCATGCTGTCGATATTGATGCGGGACCTGATCGCGCGTCTGCCGCGGCCGCGCAGTTAGCGGTGGCCCCTCAGGTGCTATGCTTCTCACGATGCGCCTCGCCGCCCTCTGCCTGCTGAGCGTCTGCGCGGCCTGGCCGCAGTTTCGCAGCACCGTCCAGTTGGTGGTTGCGCCCGTCACGATCACGGATTCCAAAGGCAGTTTTGTCGACGGGCTGGATGCCTCCGACCTGATTCTCTACGACAACAATGTGCCGCAACGCACACAGGTGGATACCGAGATCTATCCCATTTCGCTGGTGGTCGCGGTACAAACCAGCAAGAATGCGGGGCCCATTCTGGACAAGCTGGGATCGAGCGGCATCCTCTTTTCGCAACTGCTGGCGGCCGACCAGGGCGAAACGGCGCTGCTCACATTCAGTGACGAGGTCCACCGCCGCGTGGACTTCACCAGATCCCCCGACGACCTGATCCGCGTTCTGAAGAAGATCCGGCCCGATGGATACGCTTCTGTGACGCTGGATGCCATCGCCGTGGCGCTGGACATGCTCAGCCATCGCCCGCCCGGGCGCCGGCCCATCATCTGCGTGATCGGAGAAACCCGCGACCGGTCGAGCAACGCCAAACTTCCCGAAGTGGTGCGCGAAATCGAACGCCAGAACGTGGCGGTCTACTGGCTCACCTATTCCGCTTTCCTGGCGCCATATTTCGACCGCAAGGTCAAGACGTACGGCGACATTGAGGACGAAAAGGAAAAAGGACTGGACAAGCAACACGACGAAACGCGCGTTCCGGACGACTCGATCCCGTGGGACCTGCTGGCGGGCATCGTAGATCTGGCGCGGCTCTCCAAGCCGAACATCGCCAATCTTTTTACGCGCACCACCGGCGCCACCGTCATCAGTTCCTTCTCCAAGCGCCAACTGGAGAAAGCCATCCACGCCATCGGCGACGAGGTGCATCGCCAATACATCCTGAGCTTCCCGCCGCCGGTTTCGGCGCCCGGCCTATTTCACGCGATCCGGGTGGTAGTAAAGGGCCGCCCCGATCTCCACGTCAAGACGCGCGAAGGCTACTGGACGATTCAATAAAGGTGTCAGTTCAGGAAGTAAGTGCGATACAGGGTGTCGCGCTGTTTGGGCACGAAGCCGGCATCGCGGATGATGCGGCGCAGCTCTTCTTCGCTGGCGCGATGGTGGGCGCCGGCGGCGGAGACTACGTTCTCCTCGATCATGATGCTGCCTACGTCGTTGCCTCCGAATCGCAGGCCCAACTGGCAGGTCTTCAGGCCTTGCGTCACCCAGGAGGATTGCACGTTATCGAAATTGTCGAGGTAAATGCGGGAAATCGCCAGGGTTTGCAGGTACTCGACGGCGGTGGCTTCTTCCTTGACGAAGTGGCCGAGCGAAGTGTTTTCGCGCTGGAAGGTCCAGGGGATGAAGGCCGTGAAACCGCCGGTCTCCTCCTGCAGGTTGCGGACGATTTCCAGGTGGTTCATGCGCTGCTCGATGGTTTCTCCGCAGCCGAACATCATGGTGGCGGTGGTGCGCATGCCGAGCTGATGCGCGGTGCGATGCACATCCACCCAATCCTGGGTGTTGCACTTCAGACGGCTGATACGATGGCGCACGGCGTCGTCGAGGATTTCGGCGCCGCCGCCGGGGATGGAATCGAGGCCGGAATCCATGAGGCGCTGGATGGTGTCGCGAAGATTCAGGCCGCTGACTTCGGCGATGTTGGTGACTTCCGGCGCGGACAGGCAGTGCAGGTGGATGCGGAAGCGCTGCTTGATGCCGCGAAAAAGATCTTCGTACCAGTCGATTTTGAGATCGGGGTGGAGACCGCCCTGCATCAGGACGCCGGTGCCGCCCAGGTCGATGGTCTCCTGAATCTTTTGGTAGATGACTTCCTTCGGCAGCACGTAGCCTTCGGCGTGGCCCATGGGCCGGTAGAAGGCGCAGAAGGTGCAGTACTCGGTGCAGAAATTGGTGTAGTTGATATTGCGATCGATGATGTAGGAGACGACGTTTTCGGGGTGCCACTTGCGGCGGACGGAATCGGCCTGCATGCCGATGCCGATCAGGTCGTCGGAACCAAACAGGTCGAGTGCTTCCTGGCGAGTGATCATACGGTTACCCAGCGGGCTAATTCCAAGATAGCAGATCAGGCCTGGAGGGCCATCTCGCGCTTGTGGGCTTCGGCCACCAGGTAAAGGGTGAACAGAGGCTTGGGTTCGCCCTTGCCCCAGCGGTTGACCTGCCACTTGGCGCGCAGGAATCGTACGGCGGGCTGCTCGCCGAGATCGAGCACGATCTGGTAGGTGCCGCAATAGAATTTTTGCGGGAACGAAACCAACGGCTTGGCGCCCCACTCGGTTCCATCGGGGGAGCCCCAAATGGAGACGTCGAGGCTTTCCTGTTCGATGATCCGCGTGATGCCGAGCGTCAGAAGCAGCATTCCGCCCAGTTGTTCGCCAAGGTCGATGTCGGACGACTCTCCGGCCGTCCGGACCGTCGTCTCCTGCAGTAAGAACTGTGGAAGCATAACTAGTCTTCCTCCCGGCTGAAGTTCCGGCTACGCGCGATGGATCCTCGC
>JBEKYE010000452.1:0-3918 GCA_049511275.1 Bryobacteraceae bacterium | reverse complement strand
GTGGATCTGGGGAAGCAGATCGGCTGGAGCGACATCACCTATGGCAATATCTCTACGGCTTTCAAGTGGGGATACGGTATCGGAATTGTGGTGGCGGGGTGGTTCACGGACTGGCTGGGGACGCGCAAGGCATTCGCGATCGCCATCGTGATGTGGAGCATAGCCGCCATGTCGCCCGGCCTGGCGAACTCGGCGATCACCTTCGGAGTCGCCATGTTCCTCCTGGGAATCTGCGAGGCCGCCAACTTTCCGGCCTGCATCAAGACCGTAGCCGAATGGTTCCCCAAGAAAGAGCGTGCCCTGGCGACGAGCATCTTCAACTCCGGCGCCAATGTCGGTAACATGCTGCCCGCAGCGGTGGTGCCCGTTCTGGTTTTGGCCTTCACCGGCCCCCTGGGGCGGGATGCGTGGCGCGGCGCGTTTGTGGTCTGCGGGGCCATCGGATTCATCTGGCTGGTGTTGTGGCTGCGGATGTACGGCAAGCCGGAGAGCCACCCGCGAGTTTCTACGACGGAGTTGGAGTACATCCAGAGCGATCCTCCCGAGCGCCTGGAGCGGGTGCCGTGGGCCAAGCTGCTGCCGTGCAAGGAGACCTGGGCATTCGGCGGCGCCAAGTTCCTCACCGACGGGGTTTGGTGGTTTTACTCGTTCTGGCTGCCTGGTTATTGGCAGACTACCTTCAACCAGAAGTTGGGAGGCACCAGCCTTCCGCTGATCGTTGCGTTTGGCGTCTCCACCCTGGGCGGCCTCTATGGCGGCTACCTCTCGGGCGCCCTGATCAAGCGGGGCAAGAGCGTCGGCGCAGCGCGCAAGACCGTCCTGTTCCTCTGCGCTGTCTGTGCCTTGCCGATCGTGCTGATGCCGCTGGTGCCTAACTTGTGGTGCGGAGTGGCGCTGGCCGCCCTAGCCATGGCGGCGCACCAGGCCTTCTCGGCCAACCTGTTCACGGTGCCGTCGGACCTGTTCCCGAAGGCGGCGGTGGCCTCGGTAATCGGCATCGGCGGCGCCCTCGGGGCATGTGGGGGCGGGCTTCTCGACCAGTACGTCAGCCACATGGTGAAGTGGACAGGCAGTTACATTCCGGTCTTCTCGCTGTGCGGGACGGCTTACCTGCTAGCGCTGATCCCACTGAACCTGTTGACGCCGAGATATGCGCCGGCGCGGCCGAAATACTGAGTAAGTCCTTTGGGTCGAACCGGCCTTTCGGAATTTCCGGTTACGCCCGGCTGCATTAGACTGAGTAAGTGCTCGAAGACATCCGCCCGGCCAGCGACCGATCGCTCCTGGTCTCGTTCGGCGACGAGATTTCCATGGAGTCGTATGGCGAGGTGACGCGGCTCACACGGGCACTCGCCGGCGCGCGCGGCATCCTCAATCTGCATCCCGCGTACGCTTCGGTGCTGGTGGATTTCGATCCGCGGCTGCGAACGCATGAGCAGATTGAGGCGCTGGTGCGGGAGTGCCTGGCGGCGGCGGATCGAGCGACGGCGGAAGAGGCGCGGACCATCGAGATCCCGGTCCGGTATGGCGGCGAATCCGGTCCGGACCTGGACGATGTGGCGCGCCACGCGGGCTTGACGGCGGAGCGCGTGGTGGAACTGTTTGGCGCGGCCGAATACCTGGTTTACTTCGTGGGCTTCTCGACGTGCTTTCCGTATCTGGGCGGGCTTCCGCCGGAGCTGGCCACGCCGCGTCTTCCGGCGCCGCGCAAACAGGTGCCGGCAGGCAGCGTGGCGATTGGCGGCGCGCAGGCGGGCATATACCCCCTGGCATCGCCGGGCGGCTGGCGCCTGCTGGGGCGCACGGCTTTGCGCCTCTTCGATCCGCAAGGCTCGCCGCCGCCGCTGTTGCGCATGGGCGACCGCGTGCGCTTCGTGGAGGAGGGCACGTGAGCTCGATTCGGGTTGTGTCTCCGGGCTTTCTGACCACCGTCCAGGATCTGGGCCGGTTCGGTTGGGCGCACTTTGGCGTGTCGGCGTCGGGCGCCGCCGACCCGCTGGCATTGCGCGCGGGCAACCTGCTGGTGGGCAACGCCGACAACGCCGCCGCTCTGGAGATGACCCTGACGGGCGGCGAATTCGAGTTCGAGCGAGCCGCGACCATCGCGCTGACGGGCTCGGATTTTTCGCCGGATCTGCCGCTCTGGACCGCGGTGGAAGTGGAGGCCGGGCAGACGGTGCGGTGCGGCCCGTCGCGCTCGGGCGCCCGCTGCTACCTGTGCGTCAGAGGCTCGATCGGTGTGCCCAAGGCGATGGGCAGCGCTTCCACTCACCTGATGACCGGCGTGGGCGGCCGGGCGCTGCGCAAGGGAGATGTGCTTCCGATCGGCAACGAAGCGGTGCGCCGGCCGCGCCCGGGCAGCACGGTTCCGCCGTTCCGGGCGGCCGGGCCGCTGCGCGTCACCGACGGTCCGCAGGCCGACTGGTTCGCGGGCGAGCTTTACCAGGGCGAGTACACCGTCTCCGAAGAATGCAATCGCATGGGCCTGCGGCTGCGCGGCGCGGCCATTCCCAGCCCGGCGGGCCACATGCTCACCGAAGGAGTGCCGCTGGGCGCCGTCCAGGTGCCGCCCGACGGGCAACCCATCATCTTGTTTGTCGAGCACCAGACCACAGGCGGGTACCCCAAGCCGGCCAACGTGATCTCAGCCGACTTCTGGCGCCTCGGCCAACTCCGCCCGCGCGACCGCGCGCACTTCGAACGGGTTTCCATGGAACGCGCGCTGGAATTGATGCAGGAGCAGGAAAAGTGGTTGCATGGGATATAGGAATTCAACGCGGAGGCGCGGAGTTTTGAGAAAGACGGAGTTCACCGCAGAGACGTTGAGACGCAGAGTTTTGAGAACACAATGGAACGTTGCGTGCGCGACGGCTACCTTAGGGTTAAGTTATACTTCTTTGTCTTTCTCAGCGTCTCCGCGCCTCCGCGTTGAAAAAGTTTTCCGGAAAGGACTCCGATGATCATCGATCTCAATTGCGACATGGGCGAGCTGGACGACGCGGCGCATGAAGCCGCTCTGATGGAGCACATCACATCGGCCAATATTGCCTGCGGGGGCCATGCCGGGGACGAAGGCACCATGGAGCGGACCGTGCGACTGGCGCTCGAGCGCAAGATCCGCATCGGCGCGCATCCCGGTTACCCCGACCGCGCCAACTTCGGCCGCCTCGAAATGGCCCTGACGGAGGAGGAAATCGAGCTCACGGTGTGCGCGCAGATCGAGAGGCTGGATGCGGTGGTGCGGCGGCTCGGCGGCATCACGGTTCACGTGAAACCGCACGGCGCGCTGTATAACGCCGCGGTGCGCAACCAGGATGTGGCGCGGGCCATCGGCCGGGGCGTGGCCCGGTGGAACCGCGGCGTTCGCGTGTTTGGCCTGGCCGGTTCCTCCATGCTGGAGGTGTGGCGCGGCATGGGTCTGGCGGTGGCCGGCGAAGGTTTCGCCGACCGGCGTTACGAGCCGGATGGCTCGCTGCGCTCGCGCCGGTTTCCGGATGCGTTGATCACCGATCCCCAAGCGGCGGCGGCGCAAGCCCTGCGCCTGGCGCGCAGCGGCGCGGTCGAGACCATCTGCGTGCATGGGGACACGCCGGGGGCAGTCGAAATTCTGAAAGCCTGCCGGGAAGCGCTACCATACCAATGATGAGGTTACTCCTGCTTCTGGCCGCCGCCGCGCCGCTGTTTAGCCAAACCACGTGTTCCTATTCGTTCGCGCCGGCGCCGACTCAGCCCATCAACATTACAGCCGATGCCTCCACCAACTCCATCACCATCACGGCACCCGCGGGCTGCGCCTGGAGTTACACCACGGACGTTACCTGGATCACGTTACCGGCCACCAGCACGCAGGGCACGGGCAACGGCACAATCGCCTGGCTGGCAGCCGCGAATCCGTATGTTTCGCCGCGCACCGGCCAC
>JBEKYE010000451.1:0-3923 GCA_049511275.1 Bryobacteraceae bacterium | reverse complement strand
ATCGCGATCACCGGCTTCCCGCAGGCGTTAGCCTCCACCTGAATCATTCCGAATCCCTCCAGCCGCGACGGCGCGGCATAGATGTCGCAGGCGGCCAGCAAGTAGGGCATGAAATTGTGCGAGACCACGTTGGTGGAGTAAGTGACCTTCTTGTCGATGCCCAACTGCGCCGCCAGTTCGAGGTCGATCAGGTTCTGTTTCGCCGTGCGAGGCTGGGGCCAAACCTTGCACACATATCTCCAGTCGGGCGCCTCGGCATTAATTAGCGCCAGCGCCTGCATGACCTCCTGGGCGCCCTTGGACGCCGCGTCGCCGCCGACGGTCAGGATCATGATCTGGTCATCGGCTACTCCCAAAGCCTCGCGGATCGAGCTGACCTTCAGGTCGTCGCGGCTGTGCGGCGCGAAGCGGTCCGTGTCGCAACCAACCGGCAGCACCTCGATATTGTCCCCCTCGAGACCATCCCTGACATATGTCTCCTTCACCCAGTTGGAGGTGACCAGGATCAACGGCAGGGCGTTCAGCACATCCTGGTGTGCCGCGATGTAACCATCGGCCACCAGCCATGGGATTGCCGTCAGCCCAAACTGCTGCGGGTGCAGGACTAGGTGCGGAACATGGCCCCAGAACCCGATACCAACCACCACGTCCGGCTGGAACCAGCGGTAGTACCATTCCTTTTCCAAGGGCGATTCGAAATGTACCGGGTGGACCTCCACGCCGATTTCGCGCAGGCCCCTGCACAATAGCTGACCCTGCGTCGCCAGGCCGGCGGCCGATGGCGGATACTCGGTCAGCACCAGCACTTTCATGATTGTTGCTCCTGGGTTGCCGCACGCTTCACCGCTGCTTGTACGGAATCGAAGCACCAGAACCCTTCTTCTCGCGGAGTGGTGAGTGCTTCCCAACTGTCGGGCCCAAACCCGTAAAGATCCGTAATCAGCCGGCGCTTTTCGAGCCAGACGCCCTCTGTCAACACGTCCCGCCGGTCGGCATCGTCACGAACACGAGGCAAGTACGCAAGGTTCCCATCCTCATAGGCAAACAGCCACAATCGTCTTGTATCAATACAGCCCGATCGCCAAAGGTCAACGACGGTCTGGCAGCACTCCGCATGCCGGCGATGCCGTGTGTACTCACCGTTCGGGCCATGGGTCAAAATCAGGTTGTAGCTGGTTCCAGCCAGCAGCGTGGCGGTGGTCTCTTGAACCTGCTCGACCGGCAGCGGCGCCTGGTCCGGACCATCATCGAGATCCGCCATCGCACCCTCCGCCCCCAATCGCCGCAACACCCGGCGGAACCTTGGCGCGCGGTCCGGATCCCCAGCTCTGCATAAGGTCACGATGCGCCAATGAAACTCCGTATGGGTCAGTATATAGCCGCCGCACCAGAGCGTCTCGTCGTCCGGATGGGCGACGACAACAGCGGCCCGAGGCCGAGAGTTTGACCTTACCTCATCGAGCGGCATGGGTGTCATGGTTCTCTTCGGGAGGCGCCAGAGCATAGGCTCAGCGCACTTTCTGTGGGCGCTCTCGATCGGACAGCCGCAACGGATGGACGCTGCAGCTAAATGTTAGCACGCGTATTGCCAACACGCCGGTGCGCCGAGCAGAGACTGGGGCGGCAGAAGAAGCGGAAGCCCAAGTACAGACACTGCCTCCAACCGTGCAGTTTTCGCTGCTTCAGCACGTCGTATCACGGTGACTCTACATGTCCGCCTTTCAATTCGTGATGGAAGCCAACGTGCCCTACATTTCCCGTCAAGGGACGCACGGGAGAACGATTCCCATACTTCGGAGGAACATCTTGACTACTTTAGGATTTTACGAAAAGCAGACGCTCAGGACCGGGATCTGCGATTCCCGAATGATCCCATAGCCTTCGCCGTTGTCCCCCAGATGGCTTCGCCCAGGGCTGTGTCCGATGACCAGGACGTCAGCCTTCGTTTGCTCTGCCGCTCGGTTCAACAGCTCCGGAACATCGCCGCTATCGATGATGACTTCGGCCTTCGTGCCGACGTCCTGCTGAAGCTGGGCGATCTCTTTGATGGCGTTGCCGACGATCCTCTCCTTCCAAATGGGATCGACGTAGGATCCGCCGGGGCCCCAGACCTCCACGCCGGTCGTGATGTGGACGAGCGTAAGCGTTGCATCGACCGCTGCGGCCATCTCGGCGGCCAGCGACGCGGTGTGGCGACTGTGCGCGCTCAAATCCACCGAGCAGAGGACGTGGCGGATCGAGAACTCGCGCGCCGGCGTCTCTTCCAGGTGAGCGCCTGTCCAGACCGGGCAATGGCCTTCGTGCAGCACCTTCGCTGTCACTGAGCCCAGCAGAAAGCGGTAGAACGCCCCAAGGCCATGAGTCGACATCATGATCAGATCGACGTTGTGGTCACGTGCCGTCTTCACGATTTCGCGGGCCGGATCGCCCTTGAGCAGCACGCGTGTGACCGCAATCCCGTCGAGCTCTGGCCGTAGCGCCTGATCCAGATCCTTCTGAGCCCGCTGGACGATGTGCGCGTGCAGATCTTGCGCGGTGATCTCGTGCCCGCCCCCCTCGAGCACGCCGGCGGGATAACTGAGAGGCGGCACCACGTGCAGCAGAATCATTTCCGCATGAAAGCGGCGGGCCAACCATGCGGCCTGGTGTATGACATGCCGGGAAGTATCCGTCAACACAACAGGAAGAAGAATTTTCTGAATGTTCAACATCACCCCACCTATCAATTGACGGAACCCATCAGGCAAGGCTGGCCGTACGAAGAGTGCCTCAGGCTCACGAAGCTGACCTCCATGCCGGCCGCTAAACCGCCTGACCACTCATCATCTTGAAGCCGACCTTCAGGGTGACTTGGAATTCCAGCAGTTTGCCGTCCGCGATCCTGCCGCTCTGCGAGACGACTTCAAACCAATCCATGTGTTGGACGCTGCTCGACGCTTCGTTGATCGCGACCTTCACAGCCTCCGCGAAACTAACGGGCGAGGTCCCAACGAGTTCGATCATTCTATACGTTCCCGGCATGGTGTGCTCCTTATTTCCGCTTTCACTCTATTGCCGCGTTGGCGCCGGTTTTCAGAGTGACACCGTTGCCCCGGCGTCTCGCGTGGCGTAAACCTGCCCACGGAAAAAGTCGCCGGCGAAATGGACGGCCCCACTACGACGATCTTTCTAGCATGAAGCCTGGGCATGATCTCCTGAAATATCAATCACTTGGCCCAAACGGGCCGTCATTGTTTCCTTCTGCGGTCAATTGCCGCACCTACGTCATGTGGCGCGTACTTCAGATGTTAGCCCGTAGTGGCAGCAGGCGGAACTAGGCAAGTGTCCAGTCCCGTGGTCCGGTTCGACCACACCGGTCCGATCCGCATGGCGGTACAGTCAGGGTCCCGCATTGTATGCTTTAGGTTTAGGATGGTGTTGTTGCTGCTCGTGATGAAGCGCTGAGACCGGATCTCTGCGCCGCCGTGGACGAACCCGGCGCATATTCTCCCGATTGACAGCACACGGCTGACGCAGCCAGGAATGACTTGGCAGCCGAGGATTACGTGACGAAGAAAGAGAAGGGACCGACGAAAACTCCGGCGTCACGCGCGAAGAGCCAGATGAACGTTGCAGCGAAACCCTCCAGCCCAACCTCCAGTTCTCAGTTTCCGGTGGTGGGGATTGGCGCCTCCGCGGGGGGCCTGGAGGCTTGCACGGCGCTGCTCAAGGCCCTGCCGGTCAACCCCGGGATGGCATTCGTGGTGGTCCAGCACCTTGATCCTCATCGATCCCTCCGAACAAGGATATGGCCGTTCGCGAGAGGAGGTTGCGGCTCCTGTCCCGCCGGCTTACCGCCGGCAGGCACTTGCCGATTAATCGCTTCTTTGTTTCCCTTGCGGAGGACCAGAAGAGCGCCGCCATCGGGGTCATTCTATCGGGAA
>JBEKYE010000450.1:0-3926 GCA_049511275.1 Bryobacteraceae bacterium | reverse complement strand
CTGGTATTCGTTCTTGATGATCTTCCCGATGTACCCAACCTCCAGGTGCACGTGAGGGTTCAATTCACGCTGCACGGTGAGGGTAAAGTTGTCGATGCGGTCCGGTTTGAAGTTCGGATCCAGGGACTCGGTGTCGCCGGCGTTCGGATAGGCTCCGCCGGGATAATATGGCTGCGGCAGCGTTGGCGAAGCCGCCGCCAACGGAGCGGTCAACCCATCGGTGCCGATGCGGAATGCATTGGCGGGAGTCGCCACGCCGCTTCCCGCGCAGGTTCCGTTCTGAAGCGGATTCACACAGGTGACGCCTTGCAGGAGGCCGGGCCCCAGCAGCGGCACCAGAACCAGATCGACGCCGTTCAGGCGGCCGAAGATGCGGCTGTAGCCGCCGCGGACTACGGTCTTGCCGTTGCCGAATAGCTTGCCCATAATGCCGTCGCCGAAATGCGGGTTCCACGCAAAAGATACGCGCGGGCTGAACTCGCCGTAATACGGATTATAGGGATACTTGAGCCCCGAACCCACGTTTCTTACCAAGTCGAAGCCGAGGTTCGGCGTGTAGGTCCCTCCCTGCAGCGCTGCCGCTTCCCGCTGGGCCAGGAATCCCGCCGTGCTGACCGGCTGGCCGTTGGAGTCCACCAGCGCCACTTGCCCTCCGTGCAGCTCGTAGGGGGGCATCTCCAGGTTCCATCCCAACCCATAAGTCAGGGTGAAACTGGGCTTCATGTGCCACGAGTCCTGGAAATAGACGCTGTAGTAGGGAATAATCGACTTCTCGAGAGCCGGCGTGCCGATTGACTCCAGGCCCAGGTTGGGCAGCGAGCGGGTGTACATCACCTGGGTCGAGCTGATCATTCCGAGAACTTCGGCATAGTCCGTCTCATAGGTGGAGTACTGGGAGGACGGGACGGTCGTGGGGATGTACTGAATGGGCGAAGTCCAGTTGAATCCCGAGCTGGTAGACAGGTAACTGATCTGATAGTTGATGCCGGCTCCATTGTCCGAGCGCGAGTGGTAATCGTAATTCCGCGCATAAGCGCCGCCGAAGATGAACAGGTGATTTCCCTTGAGCATGCTCAGGTCGTCGCGCAGTTGCTTATCCTGGCCGTCCCAGAAGCGCTGGCGGACGCTTTGCGTATTGACGTTGTAGGGGATCAAAGCGCTGGTGCTCTCGCCGCCGATTTCCAGCGCGCCACCCAGCCCGGGAAGCTGCGCCGGACCGTTGCCGTCGGACCACTGCCAGAATTGCCTCAGGTAACTGAACACGAAAGTGTTGGTGGTGGTCGGGGTGATCACGCTGGCCAGGCCCGCGGTCCAGACCGACGGCTGCTGCGGCCGGGGGGCGGTAGCGACCGGGAGGCCGAACTTGTCGCCGGGCAATACGCCGCCGACGTCGGTTTGGTTGGTGGTCAGGCTGACCAGTTTGTAGTCGCGATAAGTGACAAAGAAATGTTCTTTATCGCTGAAGTCGTGATCGATGCGCCCGACGTAGTTATTGGTGGTCAGGGGCGCGCGGATACTCCCGAGAAATGCCTGGGTGTTGAAACTGTCGCCGCCCAGCGGATTGTTGGCCACCGGCATTTGCGTGCTCCAGATCTGATTCACGATGGGGTTGATGCCGATGCCGCGGGGATCGCACGCGCCAGCCGGGCAGATCGCCGACGGATATTGCACTCCGTTCACCGTCACCGTATTGGGACCCAGGTTGTAGGGAATGTACGTGCCTGCCGCATTCGGCACCTGGATCACGCCCGCCCGCATCAATGCCGTGGGCACGATTTTCGAGAAGACCTGCGCATTGGGATACCGCAGTCCCTCATAGTTGGCGAAGAAATACCACTTGCCGCCCAGGAAAGGCTTGGGAAAGAGGGGACCGCCGAGGGCGCCGCCGAACCGGCTGCGATGGTTCTTGGGGAAGTCGACCGGTGTATCCGGAAACGTCGTGGCTCCGTAGGTGTACGGCGTATGGTTGTTAGTCCAGCTATTGGCTTCGCCGATGGCGTTGTCGAAATAAAACATATACGCCGCGCCGTGGAACTGGCTGGTGCCACGCTTGGTGGTCATCTGGATCTGGGATCCGGACGAATTATTAAAGTCCGAGGTCTGATTGCTGACCGATACTCGGAACTCGTCGATGCTCTCGATAGGTGTCGGGATTACCCCCGAAGGACTACCGTTGGTCTGGCTGCCGCCGATGCCGTTCATGTTTGTCTGGTAGGTGGTGACGTTCCCTCCCATGTCGTCGGTAACGTTGGCGCCATCGAGCTGATAGGTATTCAAATCTACGACGGCCCCGGCCGCGTTGCCGCTTGGCGTGGTGCCTGGTTGCAGCACCGCCATAGAGGTCGCGTCCCGGCCCAGGTTCGGCAGCACCATCAGCGACTGGTTACTCAGCGTGTTGCCGACCGTGGCGTTCATGGTCTGCAATTCAGCGCCAACGGAAGCCGAAACCTCTACCGTGGTGGTGGTGGAACCCACTCTCAGCGTGGCATTGACGGTAAGGCTCTGGCCAATATCGACCCCCTGGCCGTCCACCCGGTACGACGTGAAGCCGTCTTTGCCGAAGCTCAGGTTGTACTTGCCAGGCTTCACCGAGCTGAAGACGTAGCGGCCGCCGGTGTTGGTAGTGGAGGTCTCGACGGCGTTGGTTGAGGTGTCCGTGAGCTTCACCACCGCTCCGGGAATGGCGGCGTTTTGTTCGTCCGTGACCAACCCCGCGACGGTCCCAGCCGTACTGGTTTGACCCCATGCGCCGCTTGCGCCCAGAAGCAAGATTCCCAGGCACAGGAACGCCGAAATTTTCATGGAAATGCCGAAGCAATTGAGCCGTAGGCTCATAGTATCCCCTCCTAAAATTAGGCCAGAAAGCAACTAACCACTAACGCAGATCGCAACCCCTGCTGCACACATGACAGAGAAATGAATATTGGGAGAGATTGTACGGCAGATGGCTGGGCATTGTCAAGCAAATAGCAAATTGTCGATAATCACTACAGGGCCGGAAAGTGGTCGGCGATGGCCTTCAAGAGTTCCTGCGCCCTTGCAAATTGCGGAGCGGCGGGCTGTCGGGCGTGCCGGCGAGGTCCTACTGGTAGATCAGGCGATTCTCTCACGGCAGCCGCGCACCAGGAAAAGCCGCACACAAGAAAACGGGAAGGCCGGCTGTTAAAGCCGTCCTCCCCGTGTTTACAAGAGGGTAGTGGTTAGAAGTGGATCCGGACGCCGAACTCCATGTTGCGCGGCGTGTTCGACTGGCCGGTGATCTGGCCGAAGGTCGTCGGGCTGGTCAGGCTGAGGCTCGGACCGCTCGGTTGGAAGTGGTTCAGGACGTTCGTGACCGTGACGAACAAGGTGACGCCCACGCTCTCCTTGTGAAGGCCGATGTCCTTCACTACCTGCGCATCCAGGTTCCAGGTAGGAAGCCCACGGAGGCTGTAGTATCCGCCGCAACTGGTATCGAAACCCAGTACGCAGGGCCGGAATTCGCCGTACACCTGGCCTGGATCGCTAAACATGTTCAGGCCGTACGTGCCGGAAGTCTTGGTGCCGACGCTTTGGGTACCTTGCCAGACGTTGGTACCAGTATCGCCGTATATGTTGTATTTTACGGAAGTAGTGCCGGTGTACGGACCAAACCCGACCGCAGCTTCCGAGGTCGAGCCGGTGCCGCTCCCCGTACTCACTTCACCGAAGGCCTGGGTACTTGCGCCGCTGCCTTCGCTGTAGCCGACTCCCGTGCCGCTGCCGCTCTGTGCGGTGAATAGCGGAGAGATAGTCCATCCACCCAGGATGTGACCGAGGAAGCCCTTCTGCCCACGGAAAACCGGCGGCTGGTAGTACATCGAGAGGTTGTAGACGAACTTGATGTCGAAATTCTGCGACCCGTAGCTGGAGCCCAGATCGTAAATCGATAATGGCGTGCTGGCGCT
>JBEKYE010000449.1:0-3945 GCA_049511275.1 Bryobacteraceae bacterium | reverse complement strand
GAGCGCTGGCCGGTTGACCGGTTGATCCCGAGCGAAGGCAACCCTCGTACGCACTCCCCCGAGCAGGTGGCGCAGATCGCCGCTTCCATCCGCGAGTTCGGCTTTGTAAATCCAATTCTCGTTGGGCCGGAGGGAGGGCTCATCGCTGGTGAAGGGCGCCTGCGGGCAGCCCGGATGCAAGGTATGCGCGAAGTTCCGGTCATCGTGCTGAAGCACCTGTCTGCGGTTCAACGCCGCGCCTTGGCCATCGCCGATAACCAGCTCGCGCTCAACGCAGGCTGGGACGAGGAGAAGCTCCGCAAACAACTGGCGGCCTTGCAGGCCGAGAACTTCAACCTGGAACTCCTCGGTTTCGATGACCAGGAATTGGCCCGGCGACTGGCCGAGCAGGCCGCCGCGGGACTTATCGACGAAGACGAAGTTCCGGACGTTCCAGCAGCCCCGGTCACCAGGCCCGGCGACCTCTGGCTGTTGGGCCATCGCAAAGGGCACCCGCGGCACCGAGTGTTGTGCGGCGATGCCACCGCCAGCCGCGACACCACGCGGCTGCTGGCCGTCCAGCCACTCCCGCTTCTCATGGTCACCGATCCCCCGTATGGGGTTGCTCTCGAACCCGAGTGGCGGGAGGAGGCCGGTCTCAACCCGCGGACCCGGCAAGGCGGTAAGTTCGTCAACGACGATCGCATCGACTGGTCGGCGGCTTGGACGCTGTTTCCCGGTGACGTCGCCTACGTCTGGCATGCAGGCATTCACGCCGCCGAAGTAGCGCGGGGCCTGCAGGCCTGCGGATTCCAAATCCGCTCGCAGATCATCTGGGTGAAGCAGCACTTCGCCATCTCACGGGGCGCGTATCACTGGCGGCATGAACCCTGCTGGTATGCGGTGCGGAAAGGCCAGACCGCGCACTGGCGCGGCAATCGCACGGCGACGACCGTCTGGGAGGTAGCGAACCTGAATCCATTTGGCGGGGAGGGCGCAGCCGAGAATGAGGCTACCGGCCACGGCACGCAGAAGCCCGTCGAGATCATGCGCCGGCCGATCCTCAACCACACGTGTCCGGGGGAGGCTTGCTACGACCCGTTCCTGGGAAGCGGCAGCACGCTGATCGCCGCCGAGAGCACGGGGCGGATCTGCTACGGCATGGATCTCGATGCGAAGTATGTCGACGTAGCGGTGCTGAGGTGGCAACGGTTCAGCGGAAAACAGGCAGTGCTGGACGGCGACGGGCGGACGTTTGAGGCGACCGCGCAAGTGCGCCGGAGGGAGGTTGCATGAAGTACCGGGTCCTATGGAGTTTTGGCCCGGCTCCGGAGCGGGCATCCGACCGGAAAGGGCGGTCACGCGTTGGCGGACTGAGCGGGAGAACTACGCGGGGCAGAGCAACGGAAACCGAGGGCGTGTCCCAAATGTGCCGCAAACGTGCAGAAACGTGCGGAAACGTGTCCCAGACGTGTCGGGTCTGTAGTGTACACTACACTACCGCACGCGCCTTTCCCCGCCTTTGCCTCTTGCCGCAGCCGACGTGCGTACGCGGAATCGCGC
The DNA here is from genome assembly GCA_049511275.1 of Bryobacteraceae bacterium. Taxonomy (GTDB): domain Bacteria; phylum Acidobacteriota; class Terriglobia; order Bryobacterales; family Bryobacteraceae; genus PALSA-129. The sequence goes on along the minus strand of JBEKYE010000449.1, from coordinate 2,403 downwards.
CGCGCCGGACCTGGGCGGTATTGCTGGCCCCCGGCGGGCGCCGGTTGCCGGCTTCTGGGGCAACTTATTCGACGTGGCGCCCGTGTTGGCCTTCTTCGCCGGGGTGGCCATGTTGCCCGACCCGGCCCGGGACGGCGCCACGTGGGGCCCGTGTGCGGCAACGTGCGGCTGTTTGTCGGGGGTTGGCTGCCTCGGCCCGGGCACCGGCCCCGGCATTCGCCGTTTCTTCTGGAATGCCGCTTGGGACAGGAACCCAAATTGGCGAAGGGACGGCGATGGGAGCGAATGCGGCCTCCAGACCGGGGTAAATAGAGGCACATGGTAGGACACGGCGCAAAATTCGGCCACAAAGTAGAGCAGGCGATTGCCGCGCTGCTGTCTCACCGAAATGTGGAGGAGGCGGCCCGCGCGGTAGGGATCAGTGCGAACACGCTCCTGCGGTGGCTCAAGGAGCCGGAGTTCGATGCCGCGTGCCGGGACGCGCGTCGCATGGCGTTCTCGCAATCCATCGCGCGGCTGCAAGATGCTTCGGGCGCCGCCGTGACGACTGTGTTGAAGATCATGCTGGACACGAATGCGCCGGCAGGAACCCGGCTGCGGGCCGCCGAGGTTGTTTTGGAACAGACGACCAGGGCGATGGAGATGAATGATATCGAAGCGCGCGTGGCGGAGTTGGAACGGGCGGCAGGCTCGGCCAAGAGATCGCGCAAGCGTTCCGCAATTCTGACGTTGACGCGCCCCAAGGCTCTCCCCGGTCCGGCGACCACGCTGGCGCAGATATCCGCCCCGCTTGGCAGATCGGAGCCTGACGAGGATGACGTCGGGTAAGGCAATGGCCGAGAAGACACAGCCGAGTGCAAGTGTTTTGGCGGAATCGCCCGGCAGCCGCATATCCGTGCTGGAGATCGCGCGGCGATTGAACATCGGTCGCCTGGCGGTGTATTCGATGCTGGAACAGGGGATCATTCCCGGAGTCCGCCTGGGCCGGCGGTGGATCGTCACACGGCGCGCATACCTGGCCTGGGAGCGCACCTGCGGCCGTCGCGCGGGCGCTGGACTTCGTCGCCCACCAGAGGTAACGGTGGTGAACTGATGCCGGTCTTCAAGCGTCAGTACGAATCGGGGACCACGGTCTGGCGATACATCTTCAGCGCGCCTGGCGCCACTCGGCAGGAACGCCGCTTGATCTGCGAGGTAGGCTTCGCCAGCAAACAGGAGGCGGTGGACGCCGAGGCGAAGCGCCGCACCGAGGAGCTGCAGAAGTACGAGCTGGCGAAGGCCGGCGCCACCCCGATGGCCGCGGCGCTCCCCACCACATTCGACATGCTGCTGCAGGAATTCTTTCGCCAGCATGCCGAGGAGAAACTGGCTCCCAAGACCATCGAACGGTACCGGGAACTGGCCGCCTATCTCGCGCCCGAGTTGCGGGCCATGCCTCTGAACGACATCACCCCACTGCATCTCAATCGCGAATGGAACCGGCTCTTGAAGAGTGGTGGGCATCACCGCAAGACCAAGCAGGCTCGGCCGCTGAGCGCGAAGACCGTTCGGCACATTGCCGGTCTGGTCTCCAGTGCGTTCGCCCGAGCGGAGCGGTGGGGGCTGGTCACCAGCAACCCGGTCACGCACAGCGAGCCGCCGGTCCCCAAGAAACACAGGGGCATCGCGCTTACCCCGGCGCAACAGGCTCTGGTCTTCGAGTCGGCCAGCGGGCCGTGGTGCCTGGCAACGTTCCTAGAAGTCACCGCCGCCACGGGCGCGCGCCGAGGCGAAGTGCTGGCACTGCGCTGGTCGGACCTGCAAGACGGTCGCGCCATCATCACGCGGTCGCTCACCCAGACGAGGCAGGTATTGGAATTCAAGGACACGAAAACGGAGAGGCCGCGGGATGTGAAAGTGCCGGCGTCGGCGCTGGCCGCGCTGGAGGAGCACCGGAAGCGCCAGAATGAATTCCGCCGGCAGTTCGGGACTGAATACCGGGCGGACCTGGACCTGATCTTCGCCAACCCGGACGGGACACCGCTGCGGCCGAATTCGGTATCGTCGGTGGTATCGCTGCTGTTCCGCAGGCTGGGTCTTCCCAAGGGGGCGAGCCTGCACTCGCTGCGCCACAGCCACGGCTCGCACCTGCTAGCCGATGGGGTACCGCTGCCGGTGGTGTCGGAGCGGTTGGGGCACTCCTCGGTGCGGACGACGGCGGAGGTTTACGTGCACGCGCTGCGCGGCCAAGATGATGAGGCGGCGCGGCGATGGGATGAGTTTCAGCGCCGGGGAGCCGGGGATCGCCCAGAAAGAAAACTCCAGTGACAAAGCGTCACCGGCGTCCCCAGGATCACGGCAGGGCCGGTTCCTGGCGCCCAAACAGCGGACCCAAGCGCGTTTGTGGGGACCTATCTGACCGAA
>JBEKYE010000448.1:0-3961 GCA_049511275.1 Bryobacteraceae bacterium | reverse complement strand
ATCCCGGGATTCAGTTTGACCAGTGTTTCGGCTGCCGCCATCGTGATGCCGTACGTTACTTTCCGATAATTCTCCTCGCTCATGCCTGCCGAGCTGACGCCCAGGCAGAAAAAGCACGCGTCGAAACCCGATAGCCGGCTCTCGATCGCGGAATAATTCAGAAGGTCCTTGTGCACCAGTTCGCGCAGTTTCGGGTGTTGCTGCCCGGTCGGGCTGCGTCCGATCGAAAGCACGCTGCGCACATCCGGATCGAGCAGGCATTCGCGCAAAACGCCTTGCCCCACCATGCCGGTCGCGCCGAAAAGGATCACATTCATTTTTAGCCGCCAACTCCAGATTACGCCCGAGTGTTACGCCCGAGTGTTACGCCCGAGCCCCTGGTTTCGCTCCATTGCTGTAGTATGCTGTAGCCATGCCCGTTGAGACAAAACAGATGGACGCTGGCGCCGCCCTGGTGACGGTGACCGGCAGGCTGACCCTGGGCCGCGACGTCGACCGGCTGGAAGCGGTGGTCAGCGACCTGCTCGCGCAAGGCCAGAAGAAATTCATCTTCGATGCTTCGGCGCTCGACTATGCCGACAGCGCCGGCATCGGCGCCGTGGTCGCCTGCCTCACTCACATCAAGAAGGCGGGCGGCGACATGCGCATGGCCGGCGCGAATGCCCGCGTCCTCCGCCTGTTTCAGATGACCGGGGTGGACCAACTCCTGTCTCTATACCCCACCTTGGCCGAAGCCGCTTCCTGAAGTGTCCCACCGCTCCGCCAGCGGGAACACGTCGCGTTCTTCCTCGATAATGTTGTGTTGCGCTATGGCGTGAAAGCGCCTTGCGAGGCGCAACGCATCGCCCGCCTGGCCGGCCGCTACGGCTTCTTCCAATCCTGCCGCCATCTCCAGGGCCTCGGCATGTTGCGCCGCCATTTTTTCCGCCAGCGCCGCCTCGTGTCGAACAATCTCCCGCAAGAGTTCTTCTTCCGCGCGGTAGTGTTCCGCTGCCAGCCTGTGGGCCTTGCGGAAGCTGTTCAGAAATTGAGCGTTAGCTTCGATCGCGAAAAGCAGGTCGTCGAGGTGTTGCTCCATCGCGCGGTGTTGCCGTCGCGAGGCTTCGGTCTTCATTCTAAACCTCCGCCAAGAATCGGTTGCCAGGCCAAAGCAGCCTACCCCACAGCAACGCACGCCCTCGCGCACCAAAGTGGGACTGACGCCTTTCGTCTGTCAACCCGGCTCTCCGACGGTGGAGTCTCCGCCTCCTCAGCGCTCTCAGGTCTTGACTTTGCTTCTTTTTTTCTCCGCGTCTCCGTGCCTCCGCGGTGAACAAACAGCTTTCGCAAAATAGGACGGGCTGTCTATGGAACGGTGCACTCTAGTGATCGCGTTCCGTGACCAGCTCCGTCACTGAGAGCAGCGCGCGCTGGTAACGGGACTCGGGGAACTGCGAGATAACCTGGCGGGCCTTGTCGGTGAAGGCCTGGGCGCGCTCTTTCACGCGCTCGATGCTGTGGTACTTTTTGAGCAGCGCCAGAATGCGCGAAAAGGGCACTTCGTCATAATTGCGCTGCCGGAGAATGGTCTCCACCAGCGCGCGCTCGTCGGCCGTGGCGACGTCCAGTGCGTACACCAGCGGCAGCGTGACTTTGCCTTCGCGCAGATCGCCGCCCACCGGCTTGCCCAGCGTCTTTTCGCGGGCCGTGAAATCCAGCACGTCGTCCACCAACTGGAAAGCCATGCCCAGATTCCACGCGTACTCGCCCAGTCTCTCCTCGGTGTGCCCGTCGGCGTGGCTCGCCACCGCACCCAGCCGCGCGCACACCGAAAACAGGCGAGCCGTCTTGCGGTCCACCAATTCCATGCAATCGGCCTCGCCCACATCGATGCGCCCGATCCGTTCCAGTTGGATCAATTCGCCTTCCACCATCGTCTGGGTGAGCGAAATCAGCAGTTCCAGGATCTGGAAGTTCCGCTCGCGCAGCGCCATCTGGAAGGCCTGCATGTAGAGCCAGTCGCCCGCCAGCACGCACGTGTGATTGCCCCACTTGACGTTCGTGGAAGGCCGCCCGCGCCGCGTTTCGGCGACGTCGATGACGTCGTCGTGCACTAACGTCGCGGCGTGGATCATCTCCACCACCGCTCCCAGCTCAATCGCCGACGCGCTTCCGTTTCCATTCGCGCTGGTCAGCCTGGAGGCCAGCAGCAGCAGCGCGGGCCGCAGCCGTTTTCCGCCGCTCGATTGCAGATACTGCCCGATCGCGGTGACGGCATCCACCGACGCCACCGATTCGGCGGTAATCTTCTTTTCCACCTGCTCCAGCTCGTCCTGGATCAGGTCGAAAATCTCGCGCGCTGTAAGGGCCTGCCCCAGCTTGCTCAAATTCATGTAAGTTAACCAGTTTACCTGTTAGCGGTCCCGCCCCGCAAACACAGCCCCTCAAAGTTGCGGGTGGTCTGCTCGGCAATTTCTTCCGGCGTGCGCTTGCGCACCTCGGCCAGCCGCCGCACCGTCTCCACCACGAACGCCGGCTCGTTGCGCTTGCCGCGATGTGGAACCGGCGCCAGGTACGGGCAATCCGTCTCCACCAGCAACCGGTCGCCGGGCGTCAGGCGCGCCGCTTCGCGAACCGCTTCCGCCTTCGGAAACGTCACCACCCCGCCAAAGCTCAAGTGGAATCCCAGGTCGAGCGCCTGCCGCGCCTGCGCCTCCCCGCCCGTGAAGCAATGCAGGATGCCGCCGCCGTTCCACCGGCCGCGCAGGATGTCGAGCGTATCGTCCCAAGCCTCGCGCGTATGGATCACAATCGGTTTTCGGGCGGCTGCCGCGATCTCGAGTTGCCGCTCGAAGACTGTCCGCTGCACGTCGCGCGGCGAGAAGTCGTAGTGATAGTCGAGCCCGATCTCGCCGATGGCCACCACCTTTGGATGCGCCGCCAGTTCGCCCAGCCGCGCAAAGGTCTCCGGCCCGGCCTTCGACGCGTCGTGCGGATGTACGCCGACAGTCGCGTAAATTGCCGCGTGCCGTTCCGCCAGCCTTATGCCAGCTTCCAGATCCGGCGGGCCGCTGCCGGTCCCGATCGCCATCATGCACTCCACGCCCGCCGCCAGCGCGCGCTCGATGGTCTGTTCCCGGTCTTGGTCGAACTGCGAATCGTCCAGGTGGACGTGCGAGTCCACCAGCCTCACTTGAGCCGCGCTCCCACCGGGATGTCTTCGTGGAAGCCCGCCAGCACCGGCTTCCCGTCGTTCACCGAAGCCGCCACAATCATCCCGTTCGATTCAATTCCCTTCAGCTTGCGCGGCTGCAGGTTGGCGACAATCACGACTTTGCGATTCACCAGGTCCGCGGCCGTGTAGGCCTCCGCGATGCCCGCCACAATCGTGCGCGGCGCGGGCTCGCCGATATCCACCGTCATGTGCATCAGCTTGGTCGAGCCCTTCACCGGTTCGGCGGTCAGCACCAGCCCGACCCGCAAATCCGCCTTCAGAAAGTCGTCGATCGCAATCTTGGGCGAAGCTTCCGCCGCCGGCGCCTCTTCGGCTTTTTTGCCCATCAGCACCTGCTGTTGCGCCGTCACCTTATCTTCCAGCGCGCGCATTTTGGCAATCGCGTCTTTGGCGTCGATACGCGGAAACACGCCGGCGATTTCGCCGATCCGCTGGCCCGGCCGCAACTCGCCCCACTTCAGTGTTCCGAACCGCACGGAACTGAGCGCTTCGGTCATGCCGAGCTGCGCCCAGATCTTCTCCGCCGATTCCGGCAGCACCGGAGAGACCAGTGCGGTAACGATGCGCAAGGCATCGGCCGCCGTGTATAAGGTCTCGTCCAACTGCTCCGGTGAAGCGTCCTTGGCCTGCTTCCACGGCGCGCGTGTCACGATGTACGTGTCCACCGCGCCGATCAGGTTCCAGATGCTTTCCAGGCCCTTCGAGAACTCGAAGGCGTCGAACGCTTCCCGCACCTTCTGAATCGTC
>JBEKYE010000447.1:0-4002 GCA_049511275.1 Bryobacteraceae bacterium | reverse complement strand
GTGGTATGGAGGCCCGTGCCATGGGCGTTGGGCGGACCGGTCTCAACGGGGAAATAGAGGCTGACGGCAAGCGAGGCGAGGGGCGCGAAAGTGAGATCGACCGGGTCGCTCACCAGGGCCACACCGGGACCCAGGGTGCACCTGGGTTTGCCGTTGAAGAGCAGCACGCGGTCGGACGCGGCGACGATTTGGGAATCTTTGTCGCTGAGAGCGATGTGCGCGGCGCCGATTTCCACCGGCGGGCCGCCGAACGCGTTGGCGAATTTAACGCGCAGGCGGTGGCCGCCGATGCTGCTGCGGACGATCATGCGCACGGTCTGATCGGCAAAGCCGCGTGCGTTGATGGTCTGCTGTGGATTGGGGTTGGCGGGCGCGGCCGGCGGCGGCTGCACCCACGCGAGAGGCGGCGAAGTGGCCCAGGTGGCGACCCAATGCTCGTGATTGGCGGGCTGCGCGGACACCGGCATGCCGGCCGACGCCGCGAGGATGAGGATAGACAGCAGCTTGCGGATCATGTGTGTACTCCTTCGATTCAAGAGATAGGCAGAAGGCTTATTATAAGGCCGGCGGCCGGGGCTTGCTTCGGCGCGCGGGGGCGTGAATAATTGAGGCCATGAAGTTCGTCTGGCTGTTCCTGGCCGGCGCCGCAATGCTGTGTGCGCAGGTGGTGGAGGGTTCGGTGTCCAACTCCGTGACCCGAGCCGGCGTGAGCGACGTGCAGGTGCGTCTGCAAAAGACGAGGGCGCCGAACCTCGGCGTGTTAACGGAAGCGCAACAGGTAGCCGATGCACAGCAAGAGCCATACGAGGCCCTGACGGATGTCTCAGGCAGATTTCGCATCGAGGGCGTGAAGGACGGTAAGTACGACGTGACCTGGTTCCGGGAAGGTTTTGACCCCCTTCACAGCGGCGCCACGCCAGTGGAAGTGAAAGCGGGCGATCCAATAGAACTCGATCTCAAGATGGCGCCCCTGGGCCGGGTGACCGGACGCGTTTTGGACGGCAAGGGTCACCCCGTATCGGGCGCCAGGCTGGAACTCTCAAGCAGTTCGGGCGGCATGGGCGCGCAGCGAATCGCCGACGAGAATGGAGAGTTCGCGATGGAGAATGTGGGCAGCGGCACTTTCACGCTGAGGGCTTATGCGCCCGATGAGTTGGATCCGCCCGAGCCGGTAGACGGAAAGACGCAGGCTTGGGCGGCCACCTACTATCCGGGCATCGTACACGGAGACAGCGCCGGTAGAATCTTTGTGGCTCCGGGCGGTGAGGTGACCGGCCTCGAGATCAAGCTGCTGGCCGTGCCGGTATGGCATGTGAGCGGAGTGGTATTGGGCACGGATGGGAAGCCGGTCCACGCGGCCGAAGTGCGGTTCTCGAGAACCTTGGGCCAGCGATCGAATCTGCAGAGCGCAACCACGGACGAAGACGGAAAATTCGAGATCGCCGCCGTCGACGGAACTTATCGAGCTACCGTGGAGGTTGCAGATGAAGAAGCTACCCTGCACGCGCAGAGCGAGGTGCTGGTTTCCGGGAAGGACGTGAGCGATGTTGCATTGCGCCTAAGGGCGCCGTTCAAGATTCACGGGACGCTCACATACGATCCGGCGCGGCCGCCGGACAGTAAGACCAGCACTGCGATTTTCCTGACCAGCGAGACTGCCCCGGGGGTGCGCTCCATGTCAAATGCCCAAGTGGAAGGCGACACCTTCACGCTTCCCGCCATTTACCCGGGCACTTACACGCTGCTCGCTTTGGAACCGGAGCCGCCCTACTATCTGGCGTCCGTCCAGGTAAGTGGTCAGGATGGGATGGCTGGGCCGGTATATCTGGGCTCGGGGAACGACCAGGCGGAGATTGTTTTTCGCGCCGGTGGTGGTACGGTTTCGGGAAATGTGGAGGACTGCCAGCGTGGTTTGGTTGCGGTGATCCCGGTCCAGGAGAATCTTCGGAGCGCGTCGCGGAAGTTCGATCGTTGCGACGCCCTGGGACACTTCACCATCCAGGCAGTTCGGCCGGGCGATTACTACGCGTTTGCGGTCGCGCCCACCTCGGTGGCTGGGCCGCTTGCGCTTGTGACGCTGCTGAAGCAAGCCACCAAAGTGACGGTGCGGGAAGGCGAGACCACGCGCGTGGATTTGAAAGTAGTGAAGGCGACGGCGCAGTAAATGCGGTTGCCTGGCCTGATGTTCAAGTGAAGCCCTACAGGTGATACAGCATGACGTACACCACCACGCCCGTTACGCTGACATAGAGCCAGATGGGGAGCGTCCAGCGGGCGATGCGGCGGTGCTTGTCGTACCGCGCGGCCAGGCCGCGGCGGAGAGTGATGATTGCCAGCACCGGAACCGTGGCGGCTAACACCGTGTGAGTGCCCAGGATGGAAAAATAAACCGTGCGAATCACTCCAGTTTTTGGGAAATGAACCGATCCTACTTGCAGGTGATAAACGATGTAGCAAACCAAGAATAGGCAGGAGGTGATGAAGGCGGTGATCATCACGCGGCGGTGCGTCGAAACTTGCCTGCGGCGGATCAGCGTATAGCCCCAAACCAATAGCACGGCGGCAGTGGCGTTGAGAATCGCGTTGATAGTGGGGAGGACCGGCGTCGGCGTCATTGTCGTTGGCGTTCCTGCTCCAGTTGTCGCACATCGTGCAGCAGGTTGCGCATGAAGGCGTCTTCGCCGTAGGTGTAGAAGCCGCGAATCTGGCGCTGGCCGTCCACCAGGACGAAGCGCGTGCTGTGGGTCAGACTGCCATCGACGCTATTCAGCTTGAAGGCATGGACGCCGAGATCGTTGAGCCGGGCCATGTCGCCGGTGAGGAAAAACCAGCGCGACGGGTCCTGCTTGAAGTGGCGGGCGTACTCGGCGAGCACGGGCGGGGTGTCATGAGCCGGATCGACCGTCATGGAAACCAGCAGGACGTCGGGGGTCTCGGCGGTGGAGTTCTGGAGTTGGCGCATCTGGGCGCTCATCATGGGACACGGGCCGGTGCAGGTGGTGAAAATGAAATCGGCCACCCAGACGTGACCGTCGAGAGTCTTGCTGTCGAAGGGCTGGCCGGTTTGCGCGGTGAGCTGGAAGGGGGGAATCTCGCCCATCACCGGAAGCGGGCTCGGCTTGATGCAGGACGCCAGCACCAGCAGCGAAGCGGCGAAGCAGAGGGCTTTCATGCGGCGCTCTTGGTGGATTTCTGCGCGGCCATGAAGCCGGAAATCAACAGCAGGACCAGGCCGAATGCGGCGGTGACAACGGTGCTCGCGAAGGCGCCGGGATAGGCGTTGGGCAGGCCCAGCAGGCCGTTCAGCAGGGTGATGGAATAGGTAAGCGGGTTCACCCACATGATGGCCCGGATGACGCCGTGCGCGGTAGCCATGGGGAATAACGAACCGGAGACCATCCACATGGGAACGAGCAGCAGGTTCATGATGGCGTGGAAGCCGGCGGTGGACTCCATCTTCCACGCGATGACGAAGCCCAGGCCGGTGAGGGTGAAGGAGATCAGAAAAATGGCGCCCGCGATGGGGATGAGTTCGAGCGGGTGAATGGAAACTCCCGCCAGCGGCGCGAAGGCCAGGAAGATGAGGCCCTGAATCCAGGCCAGGGTGGCGGAGCCGAGAATCTTGCCAAGCACCATGCTGGTGCGCGGCGCCGGCGAGACCAGCATGGAGAGCAGGAAACCTTCGCGCCGGTCTTCGATGATGGAGATGGTGGAGAAAATGGCGGAGAACATCACCGTCAGGACCAGCGCGCCGGAATAAAAGCGGCCGAGGTCGTTCGAGCCGTAGCCGATCAGAAGCCAGAAAACCAGCGGCGATGCCACCACGCCGAGCACGCGGCTCTTCTGGCGCCAGAAGCGCACCAACTCGCGCTGCCAGAGAGTAGCGGCGGGCAGGAAAAAGCTACGCAATGGAGGCTCCTGTTTCGTGGACGAAAACGTCTTCCAGGGTGGGCTTGTGCAGACCGACGGAATCGATCGCGCCGGGAAAAGCCTCGACCACTT
>JBEKYE010000446.1:0-4008 GCA_049511275.1 Bryobacteraceae bacterium | reverse complement strand
CAAAATCTTCGCCTCGTTTTCCTTTGGTTTGGCAGCTGGAAGAATACATGGTCGAGCTATGCGCCCAACTGGGTGAAACGAAATTTTGAGCGGTTCTCGCGCGTGCAACTGGGAAACGGTTCGGGTACTGAGAGGCTGTCGCCCCTATGCGAAGCGAACCGGAACGCGGACGCGCGAGCATTCGCCGCGCTCATGCGGCGCATCCGGGAGGTAGACTCCGACGCTCACACCGTAATCATGATGCAGGTGGAGAACGAAGTGGGCGTCATACCGGATGCCCGGGACCATTCCCCGGCGGCGAATGCCGCATACGATCAGCCAGTGCCCGCGGAGTTGATGGAGTACCTGCAGCGGCACAAGGATTCGCTGGATTCCCGGCTTCGCGCAAGGTGGCAGGAAGCAGGCTTCAGAACGTCCGGCGGCTGGGAGGCTGTCTTCGGCCCGGGTCTGGAGACCGAGGACCTGTTTATGGCGTGGCAATACGCACGGTACATCGGTAAGGTCGCGGAAGCCGGCAAGGCTGAGTACGACCTGCCCATGTATGCTAACGCCGCTCTCATTCGTCCAAACTACGCTCCGGGGCAGTACAATAGCGGCGGTCCGCTGCCGCACTCCATGGACATCTGGAAGGCCGGCGCCCCGCAACTGGATTTCGCGGCGCCGGACATCTACTTCGAGTTCAAGAACTGGTGCGCGGAGTACGACCGCCCGGGAAACCCGTTGTTCATACCCGAGGCGGCCGGCGATGCCCAAGGAGCCGCCAACGTTTTCTACGCTGTCGGGCACCACAGGGCGTTCGGTTTTTCGCCTTTTGCGATCGATGGAATGGAAAGTTCCGTCGATGGAGCGAAGGAACTCGCCCGAAGTTATGAAGTCCTGTCGGAACTTGCGCCGCTCATCCTGGAGAATCAGCCTAAAGGTCACGTTGATGGCGTCCTGCTGGAGGAGCTTACACCGTCGCAGAGAGTACGCCTTGGAGGCTACACACTGAACGTGTCCGGAGCCGGCCCCCGGCGGATCTTCCCTGGCGAGCCGGTTTCGCCCGAAGCACCTCGGGGCCAGTCTCCGCACGGTATCTTCATTGCCACAGCGCCGGACGAGTTCTACATGGCTGGCAGCGGCTTGACCATTACGTTTTCGGCGGACACGCCAGGACCGCCCCTGGTTGGACTCGCGACAGTCGAAGAAGGCCGGTTCGTGGATGGCCGGTGGATTCGGGGGCGCACGCTCGCGGGCGACGATACAGCCCAGGGGAATAGCGTTTCGCTTCGCGGCGTCGCAACCGGCGTGCTGCGGGTGACAGTGTACCGGTATCGCTAAGTCCCTCTATCGGACCCCCAGCGAATCCCCACGGTGCTGCTACCGCGAGTGTGATTGCGCGCGTCTGCGTTGAGGGGCGGACCCTCTGGACCTGCACCCGCAATTTACCGAACGTCATTCAACGGCGAGCAGGCCGGCCAGGGGGCCGACCGCGGACCGGGGGGTCCGCCCTCCCGGGTTATTGCGCCGCCCGCAACCAGCTATTCAGAATCCCCGACTGCGCGTTGGTGACTCCCGCCATCGGAGACAGGCTGAAAGTCTTCTTGACGTTCCCCCCCAGGGTCGCCTCGATCTCCTGCTCCGGCCCGCCCCGCGAGATCCGCAACTTGATCCTGTCTCCGGCTTTTTTCGCCATCAGCGCATCGTTCAACACCACCGCCGCCGGCGCCGCCGCTCCATCCACTTCCAGAATCAGGTCTCCGGCCTTGAGTCCCGCCGCTTCCGCCGGCGATCCCGCCGCCACATCCGTCACCGCCAACTGCGTCATCGGCGCGCCGCCGCGGCCTCGTCCGCCGCCACCACCGCCGCGCGCGCCGCCGCGTCCGCCGCCCAACGGCATCGCACTCGGCGGCAGCTCCTGCGTATGCGTATCCACACCCAGGTACGTCCCCGGCGCTTCCACCGCCGTCGAATCCAGCTTCAGCCCCGCCAGCGCAAAATACTTCGCGTAATTCACTTCTTTGGTGGTTGCGGCGTATTCGAACACTTCCGCCATGTCGCCGCCCGCCGCGCTTTCGCACTCCTGCCGGAATTCGGCGTCGGTGAATCCCCGCTTCTTTTCCAAATAGTATTTCCTGTACAGCCCTCGCATCACATCGTCCAGCGACTTCCGGTTCCGGCTGCCGTCGCGGATCTTCAGATCCAGCATGGCGCCCAGCATGGCCCCGTTGTTGTAATAGGAGATCGTCGTATTCCGGTCGCCGCCGATTCCCGATCCGGTGCCCCACGTGTTCCAGCTCGATTCCGTCGCCGACTGGTAATGGTGGCCCGAGGCATTTTCGAACGTGCCGATGGCCGCCGCCATCTTGTCCAGATACTGCTCCTTCGTCATCAGCCCGGCCCGCACCAGCACCAGGTCCTGGTAATACACCGACAGCCCTTCCGACACCCACAGCATATGCGTGAGGTTTTCCTGGTCGTAGTCGAACGGCCCCAGGGCGATCGGCCGTATGCGCTTCACATTGAAGTTATGAAAATACTCGTGGCAGATGAAGCTCAACCAGCGAAGGTACCCGTTGGGCGTGCTCAGGCTGTTTCCGTCGAACTGATTCGACGACGAGTTCGAGTGCTCGATGCCGCCACCGCCGCGCCCCATCATGAGGAACGTGTAGTGCTGATACGGCACGTCGCCGATCAACTGGGTGGCCGCCGTCACCATGGCCTTCAGGTCGGCCACCATCTTCGGCCGGTCCACGTCTTCCTTCACATTCTCGATGGCCACGTAATGCGGCACGCCCTTCACCGCGAACTGCAGATACTCCTGGTTGCCCATCAGGATGGGGCAATCGTACAGCACGTCGAAGTTCGCCGCCGAAAATGCGCCCGGCTTGCCCTTCACCGGCTCCAGGCCCGTCGCGATTTGTTTCCAGACGGCGGGCAACTGGATGGTCACCGTCACGGGATGCTGAATCTCGCCCGCCGCGTGCACGAAGACTCCGGATGGCGAAAGATACGCGCGGTCTTCTCCCACATAGGTGTTCGCCGCGAACGAAGTGGCGCCAAACACGTCGTAGTTCAGCACGATCGCAGGCGCGTTGGCCGCCGCCACGCGCCACGTATTCCTGGCGGTCTTCTCAAACGGCAGCGCGTGTCCAGCGCCATCTTCCGCGCGGAAGTTCGATAGGTTGCCCGAGTAGTCGCCGATCCCGTAGTATCCCGGCGACCATGCCGGCATTTTGAAATCCTGCAATTCGCCCTTCAGCCCTTCGCAGCGAAAAGTCACATGCAGAGTATGGGTGGCCGGCTGCGGCATGGAAACCGTAAACGCCATGGTGTCCGCCGCGTGGGCCATGGCAGCCAAGCTGGCGGCCAGCGCGAGAATCAGAAAAGTTCGACGTCGCATCACCTGCGGAGTCTAGGCCACGGCTCGCATCCCTGTCAAGCCTCAGCAACTGCCTCGCTTTTGGCATATACTCTGTCTAACGAGTGCACCAGAGGAGGGTAAGCTGTGCCAGCAGTCAAGTTCACTTTAAACGGCAAACCGCAGTCGGTAGATGCCGTCTCCGCCATGCCGCTGCTTTGGGTCTTGCGGGACTCGCTCGGCATGACCGGCACCAAGTTCGGATGCGGCATGTCGCTGTGCGGCGCTTGCACCGTCCACATCGACGGCCAACCGGTGCGATCGTGCGTGACCCCCATTTCCGCCGTCGCCGGCAAAAAGATCACCACCATCGAGGGCCTTTCGCCAGACCGCAGCCATCCCATCCAGCGCGCCTGGATCGAGGAAGACGTTCCGCAGTGCGGCTACTGCCAGTCCGGCCAGATCATGACCGCGGCGGCGCTGCTTTCCAAGACCGGGAACCCCACCGACGCCGATATCGACGAGGCTATGCGCAACAACATCTGCCGCTGCGGAACCTATGAAGAAATACGCCGCGCCATCCACCGAGCGGCCGACATCCAGCGCGCTGCGGGAGGCGCCCGATGAACACCGCCCTGAATCGCCGCAGCTTCCTCCGCGCCAGCGCC
>JBEKYE010000445.1:0-6601 GCA_049511275.1 Bryobacteraceae bacterium | reverse complement strand
GACCACCCGGCAATTGCGCATGGTGTCCCCCTCGTTATCGACCTCGGTGGTGAGGCGGACGCTGGCTGCCGAGTTGGGGTTGACGTCGGCGCGCACGAACGTGCCCCAGTGCGCCACGTGAATGGGGCTGGTTTTGGTGAGCCAGACGTGGCGATAGATGCCGGCGCCTTCGTAGAACCAGCCGTCGCCGAGCGTGGCGTCGACGCGCACCAGCAGCACGTTCGGCCCGCCATAATCCGCGTGATCGGTGATGTCGTAGCGGAATGGGGCGTAGCCGCTGAAATTCCTGCCGAGGTAGTGGCCGTTGAGGATGACGATGGAATCGCGATAGACGCCATCGAATTCGAGCGCCAGGCGGCGGCCCAGATCGGCAACAGGCAGATGGAAGACGCGGCGGTACCAGCCGATGGACGTGGCGGGATACTTGCGGCCCAGCGGGTGGCAGCCGTGATCGACCAGCGACCGGTCGTTTACGAAAGGCAGTTCGATGGCCCAATCGTGCGGGAGGTCGACTTTTTGCCAGGCGCTGTCATCGAAACCGGCGCGCGAAACATCCGGCGCGCCGGGCGGGGCCTGGATGACGCTGCCGGATTTCGCAAACGTATCGCCGCCCGCACCGTACAAGAAATCCTGCGCCGGATCGTCGGCGTGGCCGAAGTGGAAGCGCCAGCCGAAATCGAGTAACAGCCGTTCGCGCCCAGCGGCGGGTGCGGCAGCGGATTGCGCGCCGGCGGGTTGTGATTGCGCGCCGGCGTTTCCCTGCCCCGCGGCGGCAGCCGACGCCGCCAAAGTGCTCTTGAGGAGATCCCTGCGTGTCCAGTTCATGTTCCGTCCTGAGGGTCACGATAACATGAGGCTGCGCGGGCCGCCGCCCCTGTGGGGCCAGGCATTCCAGCCGGCGTTGCGCGGGATGTCGGGAGACGCCGGGCAGAAGCCCGGCGGCAGGCAGAAAGCCTGACCCCACAGGCGACGTCAGCGATTCCACTTTTATGCCGCGCGCTTGCGGTTCCGGCGCTCAGGCCCGGGAATGGCGCTGGCCGGCCTCCTGAGAAACCGCGACCGCCAGCACGGGGCGCAGCTTCTCGATGGCCGCGTCGGCGGTGATGCCGTACTTGGCGCGCAGCGGCTCGATCTTACCGTGTTCGATGAATTGGTCGGGCCAGCCGATTCGAACTACCGGCGTCGTGAGACCTAAGTTACTCAGCTCTTCTAAGACTGCACTGCCGAAGCCGCCGCGCAAAACGTGGTCTTCAAGCGTGAGGATGACATCGACACTGCGGGCGAAGAATTCCAGCATTTCGACATCGATGGGCTTGGTGAAGCGCGCGTTAATCACCGCGGCGGAGATGCCTTCGCTCCACAACTTGCGCGCGATCTCTTCGGCCATGGGAAGCAGCGCGCCCAGGGCGAAGATGGCCACGCGGTCGTTGTCGCTGTTCTGGATCAACTCGGCCTTGCCGATGGGAATCAGGCTGGGAACATCCTTGACGGGCGTGCCCGGGCCCACGCCGCGCGGGTAGCGAACGGCAATCGGACCGTCCCAATGCATGGCCGTGAAGAGCATGTCGGCCAGCTCGTCTTCGTCCTTGGGCACCATGTGGACGATGTTGGGGATGCCGCGGAGATAGCTGATATCGAACAGGCCGTGGTGCGTGGGACCGTCGTCGGCCGACAGGCTGCCGCGATCCATGCAAAAAACCACCGGCAGGTTTTGCAGGCACACATCGTGAACGATCGGGTCGAACGCGCGTTGCAGGAAGGTGGAGTAAATCGCGCAGAAGGGTTTGAAACCCTTGGCCGCTAGTCCGGCGGCGAATAAGACCGCGTGCTCCTCGGCGATTCCGACGTCGAAGTACTTATCGGGGTGGTGCGGCTGGAAGCGGTCCAGACCGGTGCCGTTCGGCATGGCGGCCGTAATCGCCACGACTTTGTCGTTATAGTCGGCTAACTTCACCAGGGTGTCGGCGAAGATTTCCGAGTAAGTCCGGCGGCTGAGCGGCTTGGTTTCGCCCGTCTCGGGATCGTAGGGACCCAGGCCGTGAAACTTCTTCTGCTTCTGCAGCGCCGGCTCGAAGCCTTTGCCCTTCTGGGTGAGCACGTGCAACAGGACGGGGCGGTCCTGCTTCTTGAGAAACTCCAGGGTCTTGATGAGCGTGGAAACGTCATGCCCGTCGATGGGGCCATAGTACTTAAGCCCCAGCTCTTCAAAGATCACGCTGGGCCACAACATGCTCTTAGCGGCCTCTTCGGCCTTGCGCGCCATTTTGAGAGCGATCTTACCACCCACCATTTCGACAAACTTACCGGCGCGGTCGTGGAGATAGTCGTAGCGCGGGCTGGTGACGATGCCGTGCAGATAACTGGCGATAGCGCCCACGTTCTTGTCGATGGACCACTCGTTATCGTTGAGAACCACAATCATGCGGCGCGTGTGGTGGGCGATGTTGTTGAGGGCTTCGTAAGTGATGCCGCAGGTGAAAGCCGCGTCGCCGGCCACGGCGACGACGTGTTCCTTGCCGCCCGTTTTGTCGCGCGCCACGGCCATTCCCAGCGCGGCCGAAAGCGCCGTGCCGGCGTGTCCCGCGCCGTAGCTATCGTGCGGGCTCTCGGTGCGCAGCATGAAGCCGTTGAGGCCGCCGGCCGTGCGGATCGTGGAGAAGCGCTCGCGCCGGCCGGTGAGCAGCTTGTGAATGTAAGCCTGGTGGCTGACGTCGAAGAGGATGCTGTCGGCGGGCGTCGAGAAGACGTAGTGCAGGGCGATGGACAGCTCCACCACGCCGAGATTGGGACCGAGGTGCCCGCCGTTCGAGGAGAGCACGGTAATCAACTCTTCGCGGATTTCACCGGCCAGTTGTTCCAACTCCGCAACCGAGAGCCGTTTGACGTGATCGGGCGATTCGATCAAATCCAGTATGCGTGGCATAAGTTAGAACGCCGCGGCGGCCCGTGGCGCGCCGATAGCCCAGATACCGAGGTACATATGCTTCATTTTCTCATGACGAGGGGGTTGGCGGGGCGGGCAATCCTGCCCGCAGCCGGCCTTCCGACGCGTGGTAGGAACTGCGCACCAGGGGGCCGGCTTCCACGTGCGCGAAGCCCATCTCGCGGCCGGCGCGGCGCAGGCCGGCGAACTCTTCCGGCGGAACGTAACGCACCACCGGCAGATGCTTGGGCGATGGGCGCAGGTACTGGCCGAGAGTCAGGATATCCACCTGGTGGGCGCGCAGGTCGCGCATCACCGCCAGCGTTTCATCGGTGCGCTCGCCCAAGCCCAGCATCAGGCCGGATTTCGTGGGCGTGGCGGGGCGCATTTGTTTGGCGGCGGCCAGCACGTCGAGCGAGCGCTGGTAGCGCGCGCCCAGGCGCACCTGGCGGTAGAGCCGCGGCACGGTCTCGGTGTTGTGGTTGAAGACGTCGGGCGCGGCTTCCATCACGGTCGCGACGGCTGCCAGGCTTCCCTGAAAATCGGGAACCAGGACTTCCACGCCGCACCCGGCCACGCGCGCTCGGATGGCGCGGACGACCATGGCGAAGAGCGAGGCGCCGCCATCTGCGCGGTCGTCGCGGTTGACGCTGGTAATGACGGCGAACTTCAGCCCCATGGCTTCCACGGCCTGGGCCACGCGGTCGGGCTCGTCGTAATCCACGGGCAGGGGCGCGCCTTTTTGCACGGCGCAAAAACCGCAGCGCCGCGTGCAGACATTGCCGAGGATCATAAAGGTCGCGGTGCGCTGGTTCCAGCATTCGCCCACGTTGGGGCAGGCGGCGCTCTGGCAGACGGTGTGGAGGCGCAGGCGGTCGATCAGGCCCTTGAGTTCGTCGTAAGTCCGGCCGGCCGGCGCGGGGGCGCGCAGCCAGCCAGGCCGTTCCAACCGGGGGGCTATCGAAACCAGCCGGGAACTTTTACGGGAGAGGTGGTGTCTATAGTTTTGCAAGGCCGGCTTTTTCCTGCTAGGTTGGAGTCAGGTTGAAAGTGAGGCTGGCGGTGGCCACTTCGATCCTGGACTTACGATCGGACCGGGCGCCCGAGGGCGCCGCGGCGGAGGATCTCCGTCTTGTAGAAGGCCTTCGTACGGGTGCCGGATGGGCCTACGAAGAACTTACTCGTATCTTCCAGCAACCGGTTTATGCGCTGGCCATGCGCTTACTCGACGATCCATCCGAATCGAGCGACGTGGTTCAGGAAGTCTTTCTGAAAGTATTTCGCAATATCGGCCGTTTTCATGCAAAGAGTACATTGCGGACCTGGATTTACCGCATCACGGTGAACGAAGCGCACAACGCGCGGCGCTGGTTCTTCCGCCACCGCAGGCGCGAAGTGGAGCTGGATTCGGATCCGCAAGAATCGCGCAACTGGAAGGAGATTATACCGGACAATGGCCGTACGCCCTATGACGTGGTGCTGGAATCGGAACAGCGCGCGGCCATTGAGGCGGCTTTGGGAAGGATCAGCCCGATCTTCCGTGAGGCTGTGGTGCTTCGGGACATCACGGACCTGAGTTATGAAGAGATCGCCGCGGTGTTAGCGGTATCTCTGGGGACAGTAAAATCTCGAATCCTGCGGGGCCGCGAAGCCCTGCGGGAAGAACTCGCGGGAAGTCTGAAAGCAAGGCCGGCCCTGCGATTGATGCCCGAAACGGCAGAGAAGATGTTATGAGCTGTGAAAACGTGCAAAAGCGGATTTCCCTACTTCTCGACCGGAAGATACCGGCCAGGGAGCGGGAGAGTATGTTGGCGCACATCGAAGCGTGCCGCGCGTGCGGAACACGGTTCGAAATGATGCAAAACCAGGTTGCCATGATACGCGAACTGGGCCAGCCGGCGATTCCCGCCGAGCTCGCGGCGCGGTTAAGCGTTCTGGCATCTCACGAGTGCGAACGCAGGCTCGCTCGCGTGAGCCTGCCGGCCCGCCTGCGGAGTTGGGCCTCGCGCATGGACCTGGCAGTCGACAACCTGATGCGGCCGGTGGCGCTGCCATTTACGGGTGGCGTGCTCTCCACGCTGCTGATCTTTACTCTGCTGGTCCCGAGCCTGAGTTTCTCGCACGATATCCGCGGCCAGGAGTTTTATACGGCACCGGCCGGCACGATGGTCACCAACCCCTGGGACCAGGTAGCCGACGCGGATGACGATTTCCCGCGCATCGAAACGCCCACCACTTCACCCTCGGATTATTACAACGTGGTCGATATGAAGATTGACGAGACGGGGCGCGTGGTGGACTGGTTGGTGGTGCGGGGCGAACTGACCCCCGACATGAAGAGCATCATCATGCTGGGACGATTCCAACCGGCGACGGAATTCGGCGTGCCGACGGAAGGAACCATCCGCGTGGTCCAATCCTGCGCCAGCGCCACGGTGCGCGGCTAGCGGCGGCGCGTGTCGCGACAAAAACTCGGACAACATTTTCTGATCAAGGGCTCGGTGCTCGAACGGATCGCCGCGGCGGCGTGCCCCGCCCCGGCCGAACTGGCGATTGAGATCGGCCCGGGGCGCGGCGCTCTCACGGAGAAGCTGCTGAAGCGCGCGGCGCGCGTGGTGGCCATCGAAGTGGACCCGTACCTGGTGGACCACCTGCGCCGCAAGTTCGCCGCCGAGCCGCGCCTGGAAGTGGTGCAGGCGGACGTGCTCGAAACCGACCTGGCGCAGTGGGGCGCCGCGCCGGTGGCCGGGAATCTGCCGTACTACATCGCGTCTCCGATCCTCCAACAGGTGGCGCGGCTGCGCCTGCCGCGAGCGGTGTTTCTGATTCAGAAAGAAGTGGCCGAACGCCTGGTGGCGCGGCCCGGCTCGCGCGCCTACGGATTCCTCACGGTCGAGACGGCGATCTTCGCCACGGCCCGCCTGCTCTTCGAAGTGACGCCCCCGGCGTTTCATCCGCCTCCCATGGTGGATTCCGCGGTGGTGCTGCTGGCGCCGCGGCCGGCCGCGGCGGCCGACCCCGACGGCTTCCTGCGTTTCGCCGGCCTGTGCTTCGCGCACAAGCGCAAGACCATCCGCAACAACCTGGCGGACGCTTACGGGAAAGAGTTGGTGGACGCTTGGCCCGAAGCCGGATTGCGGGCGGAACAAATTTCGCTGGAGGGGCTGATCGGGATGTACGCGCGCGTGGCGGAGCAGCCCGGATTTCTAAAAGACTTTCCGAGGTGACGTGGCGCACGCGCTCGCGCGTCCGGCATTCCTGCCGACGCCCGGTCGCGGCGGACTGTCCGTACCCCATCTTGGGGTGTCGAGACGAGCCTCGACACGGCCCGCACGAGTGCGCACGCATCACCGGGTCACGCGCGAGAAATGCGGTTACCAGCGCTCCAGAATCCCCGCGGCACCTTGGCCGCCACCCACGCACATCGTGACCATGCCGTAGCGCGCCTGGCGCCGGTCGAGCTCGCGCAGCAGGGTGGCCGTGAGCTTGGCGCCGGTCGCGCCCAGAGGATGGCCCAGAGCCACCGCCCCGCCATTGGGGTTGATGCAGGCGGGATCGAGATGGGCCAGCCGGACGACCGCCAGCGCCTGCACCGCAAAAGCCTCGTTCAGTTCGATCACGCCGATGTCGTCCAGCTTCAGACCCGCCATGGCCAGCGCCTTGGGAATGGCCACCACC
>JBEKYE010000444.1:0-4021 GCA_049511275.1 Bryobacteraceae bacterium | reverse complement strand
TAGCTCCCTGGCCCGTTCCCGAGGCGTCCATGGTGAACAGGCCGGGATTGGCATTTACCACGTTGACACTGGTCGGATTGACCACCGGGATGGAGTTGTAGGTTACGGCCAGGTTCACCTGTTTGCCGTTTTTGGCCGCCACGGTGAAGGGCACGATGCAACTGATCTCGTCGACGCTGGTGTAGAGCAGGGGCGCGGCGACGCCATCGATGGTGACGGACGTCTGGGCCGTGCCGCCGGCCGGCAGACTGGTGGCCAGCGGGTCCTGCACGGTCAAGGGGACAAGGATGGAGGGCCCCAGGCCCAACCCGTAAATCGTGATGATTTCGCCCGGAGCGATGTTACCCGGCGCATAGCTGGCGGCATCGGTGACGGCCATCACCTGCGGCCCCGGCGAATAGACTTTGAAGGTGGAAGCAGCCGTGGTGAGGGAAGGTCCGGCCGCCGTCGGGGTGGTGATGGTGATGGGCAGGTTGGCGACGGCGGTCATCTGGGCGGCCGGAATGGTGACCAGCATGGCAGTCGAGCTGAGTACATTGGGCGCCGCCAGTTTGACCGATCCGATGGCGGCGCTGGAGGTGCTGAAGAAACTGGACCCGCTCACCGTAACCACCATGTTCGGCGAATTGACCAGGGCGCCGGGTGGCCACAGGCCGGTCACGACCGGCTTCCCCGCGTTGACGCTCAACGTGACCGCGACGGTGACGGCGGCGATGGCGGTATTGGAGGGCGTGACTTTGATGTTTGCCGAGTAACTGCCCGGGACGAGTCCCGCCGGGTTCACGTTCACGTCGATGGTGGAGGGAATCCCCACGATCGAAATGGTGCCGCTGTACTGCGCCGAGAGCCACGTGCCTCCCGAGACCGCGATGGTGGCCTCGATGGCCGCTCCCGTGCTGGTAAGCACCAGAGGCTGAGCCGGCGGAAAGGCCGGCTGATCGGTGGCGTACGCAAATGCCAGGGTCGTAGTGTTGGGCACCAGCGCCGGCGGCGGGTCACTCACCTCCAGGGTGACGGTGTACGTCTGCGTGGCCGTATTGGCCTGCGGCGCATTCACCGTAATGCTGGCCTGCTGCGCCCCGGATGGCAGGGACGTGGGGTTGACATAAACCTTGATACTCGCCGGCGTCGTGCCGGAATAAGCCGAGAGGCTGATCCAGGGCGAGGCAATCTGCGGAATGGTGAAGGCGAGCGCGGTTCCGGTGCTCTTGATCTGCAGCGTTTGCGCCGCGGGCAAGGCGTTGCCTATGGTGTACTTGAAGTCGATGGTCGCGGGAGAAAAAGAGAGATCCGGAGTGGTTGCGTATGCGAGGTGCGCGCCCTGGAGAAGCAGGATTGCCGGCAGTGCGAGCTGGCGGATACGCATCGCCCGCGTGGGTTTACAGTTCATTGGTTTCACCAGCCTGTACCGCAGCGGACAGGCGCCTTCAGAGATCCATATCGGCGGATTCGACGGGAGCGCTAGCCGCCTCTCGGCGAAACCGGACCACGTTGGTGCCGGTCTTGGACGCAAACAAACGGGTTAGTCTCAGGATCGGACCCAACGTGGGCCGGTTTCGCCGGGACACGGGGTCAATTCCGGGGGAAGCAGTTTTCGGCCGGGTTCACCATGCTATGCTGAACTCGGATGTTCTCACGCCAGCGTAAAGCCCGTGTTTTGTTTGGGCTATCGGATCTCATCCTGACCACGGCGGCATTTGAGGCGGCCTACCAGACACGCTCCTGGCTGACACTCCAACATCCGTTCTTTCTCACCATTCAACAAAAAGCGCTGGTGCTCGGCTTCTCCCTGGTGGCATGGGTTGCGATCGGGCTGTGGCTGGAGGTGTACGAGAAGCTGGATTCCGGGCACCCGCGCATCATCCTGCGGGATTCCTTCCGGCAATGCCTTTACGGGGCGGTGTGCGTGGTGGTCTTCGAGTATGTGTTGCGCATGGAACTCAGCCGCCCGTTCCTGCTGTTGTTTTCGGCGTATGCCTGGGTGCTGCTGCTGCTCTTCCGGCTGACGGCGGGACGGGTGGTGGGCGTCATCCGGCGGGAGTTTGCGGCGCCGCACTACGTGATGGTGGTGGGAACGGGCGAGCGGGCGCTGCGGATAGGGCGGCTGCTCGAGGAATCGGCCGTGTATGGCGTACGGCTGCGCGGGTTCTTGAACGAACAGACGGGCGCGGCGCCGGGAGAGATCGCACTGGGCGCGGTGCATCCGGTGCGGCCGATTGGGGAACTGCCGTCGATTCTGCGGCAGCACGTGGTGGATGAAGTGGTCTTCGCGGTGGGAAGCGAAAGCCTGGCCGATCTGGAAGAAATCTTTTTGTTGTGCGACGAAGAGGGAGTGCGCACGCGCGTGGCGGTGGATTTTTTCCCGCACGTCAACAGCACGGTTTCCCTCGACCGCTTCGGAACCATTCCGCTGCTGACGTTTTCGGCGGCGCCCTACGATGAAATCCGGCTGCTGGTGAAGCGCTCCACGGACGTGGTGATTGCGGCGGCGGGCCTGCTGGTGCTGGCGCCGCTGATGGCGCTGACCGCGCTGGTGATCCGGCTGACGTCGCCGGGACCGGCGATCTTCCGGCAGGTGCGGTGCGGGCTGAACGGGCGGCGGTTCCTGTTCTACAAGTTCCGCTCGATGGTAGAAAACGCGGAGGATCTGAAGCCCTCGCTGGCGCACCTGAACGCGCGCGACGAAGTGGTGTTCAAGATTCCGCACGACCCGCGGCTGACGGCGGTGGGGCGGTACCTGCGCAAGTTCTCGATCGACGAATGGCCGCAGTTGTGGAACGTGCTGCGGGGCGATATGTCGCTGGTGGGTCCGCGCCCGGCCGTGCCGAGCGAGGTGGATCAGTATCAGCGGTGGCAGCGGCGGCGGCTGCGCATGCGGCCCGGCCTGACCTGCCTGTGGGCGATTTGCGGGCGCGACCAGGTGGATTTCGAGACCTGGATGAAGATGGATATGCAGTACATCGACAACTGGTCCCTGGCGCTCGATTGGAAGATCCTGCTGCGCACCATCCCGCGGGTGCTGACCGGGCACGGAGCGAACTGAAGCACGTCAGGCGGGGACCTCGATCGCCCTGCAACCTTGAGCCAAGGCCATGCCGCCG
This sequence comes from Bryobacteraceae bacterium, assembly GCA_049511275.1. Classification (GTDB taxonomy): domain Bacteria; phylum Acidobacteriota; class Terriglobia; order Bryobacterales; family Bryobacteraceae; genus PALSA-129. The sequence continues at coordinate 920 of JBEKYE010000444.1, read as the reverse complement.
CGCAGCCGATGGATGCAGTACATTGTTAGTTGGCCCCGGGGCGACCGACGGGAAGCCCTCTGGCGCACCATCCGGCGCCTTCCGGCGGGCCATGGAGCGAACCGAAAGCTGAGCAGATTATGCACCTGATTCCGACCCAAGACGAAGTCGTCGCCGTGTTGCGAGAGACCGGAGCGCTGCGCGACGGACACTACGAATATCCCGCGGGGATGCATTCCAACGAGTATCTCCAAGTGCCGCTGGCGCTGCGCTACTACCAGCATCAGCGGATGCTGTCGGTGGGATTGAGCCGCCTGCTGCGCGCCAACCCGGAAATCCGGGCTGTGGTGAGGGACCTTTCGATCGTCACGCCGATGACGGGCGGATTGCCGGTGGCCTACGGAGTGTGCGAGTCGCTGCGCTGCCGGCAGGTCTACTGGGCCGAACGGGAGCAGGAGGACGTACCGCTGCGCTTCCGCCAGTTCCTGGAGCCGACCAAGGGCGAGCAGGTGGTGATCGTCGACGACATTCTGCGCACCGGACAAAGGCTGGCCGAGCTGAAGCAGCTCCTGGAATCGCGCGGAGCGGCGGTTGTGGGCCTGGCGGTGATTATTTACCAGCCGACGCCCAAAACGCTCAACTTCGGATCGCTGCCGCTGTACTACCTGGCCAAGCTGGACCGGGCCAGTTACTACCCCGACAGTGCGCACTGCCAAATGTGCCAGCGGGGCGAGCCGCTCGAAAAAGTCTGGGTGTAGGCCGATTTGCTGAATTGCTGTGCAGAGCGTGACAAACCCGTTACGGCATGTGCGATCGGACCCGTCAGGGGCGGCTTTTCCACAGGGTTTTGAACAATTGAGTGGAAAAGACTGCAAAGTGGTAAATTCGAATTACGGTGATGCGTAAACTGATCCTGCTGACGATACTCTTACGGGGGGTAG
>JBEKYE010000443.1:0-4027 GCA_049511275.1 Bryobacteraceae bacterium | reverse complement strand
TACGCCTCGTCGAGCTGCGGGCCGGTGCATTTCGGGTTGGGCGCGAACGAAATGGCGGAGTCAGTGATCATCCATTGGCCGTCGGGAATTGTCCAGACATTGAAGGACGTGCGTGGCGATCAGGCGCTACATGTGAAGGAGACTCCGTAGCGATGCATTTTGCCCCGCGCGCGATTCCAGTCCTCCTGCGAGCAGCCGCGGCTTTCTCCCTGGCGGCGCTTCTGGGGCCGGTTGCCGCCGCCGGTCAGAAGGCGCCGGAGGCTGCCTCTGTCGCGTTCGACCGGGCCTCGCGGGCGGCCACTAAGGCGCGCACCGAAAACCGTATCGAGAACGCGATCGGGTTGTACCGCCAGGCCGTCAAGGTGCGTCCTTCATGGACGGAAGGCTGGTGGTTCCTGGGCGAGCTGCTTTACGACCAGAACCAGTTTCCGGAAGCGCGGGACTCTTTGCGCCGGTTGATAGCCCTCGATCAGACGACCGGCCCGGGCTTCGCGCTGCTGGGCCTCTGCGAGTTTGAAACGAAGGAGTACGCCAAGGCGCTCAATCACATCTATCAGGCGCGCCGTCTCGGTTTGGGCGATGACCCCCAAGTCCGGCGGGTGGTATTGTTTCACGAGATGTTGCTGCTCACGCGAATCCAGGAGTATGAGTCCGCCATGCAAGTGCTGATGAGTGTCGTGAAAGATGGCGGCGCTGGCCCTGCCTTAATTGAGGCTGCGGGGATCGCAGGTCTGCGGCGGCCGATCTTTCCCGAAGAACTGCCGCCGGGCGACAAGGACTTGATTGAGAGTGCCGGGCGAGCTGTCTGTGCGATGGCCCAGAGGGATCCCGCGGCGCAAACGTACTTCGCGGAGCTGGTGGCCGCCTATCCGAGGGCGCCCAACGTCCACTATCTCTACGGATGGTTTCTGTCGGCGAACGATAAGGATGCGGGCCTGCGCGAGTATCAGAAAGAACTGGAGCTGAACCCGAAACATACGGAGGCCCTGGCGACCATTGCCTTGGAGTATGAGGTGCGCGGCGATTTGGACACGGCCATTTCGTACGCGCGTCGCGCGGTCGAGGCGGATGCTCAATTCTTCGGGGCCCACGCTGTGCTGGGCAAGCTGCTGGCCAGCGCCGGTCAGGTGGAACCGGGAATTAAAGAGCTCGAGATCGCCCGGCAGCAGGCCCCGGACAGTCCGCAAGTACACTTCTCTTTGGCAACAGCTTACTCTATGGCGGGCAAGAAGGCCGAAGCCGCCCGCGAACGGGCCGAATTCGCCCGTCTGAGAAAACTGGCTGATGAGATAAGCCAATGACCGCGTTGAACGCCCCACTCTGGTTCATCATCAGCCTCCTCGCGTCCACTCTTTGCGGGCAGCAGTCCGCCGCCAGTTCCGACGCGCTCCTCCAACATGCCATTGCCCTGCACCAGGCAGGCGAACTGGATGACGCGATCCGCGCGTATCGCGAATACCTCGCCGTCGAGCCCGATTCCGTGCAGGCGCGTTCGAATCTGGGCGCCGTCCTGGCGCGCGCGGGCCGCTACGACGAGGCCATCGCGGAATACGGCCTCGGTCTTCGCAAGAGCCCGGACAATCCCGCCCTCCTGCTGAATCTGGGCCTCGCCTATTACAAAACGGGCCGCCACGCCGAAGCTGCCGCCCGCTTCGAACGGGCCGTCTCTCTCTCGCCTCAGTTCCAGGAGCAGGTCACCCTTCTGCTCGCCGTTTGTTATAACAACCTGGGAAGATATAAGGACGCTGTGACCCTCCTGGCCCCGCTCGAGAAAGACAAGGCTGGCGACGCGGGATTCGACTATCTCTATGGAACCGCTCTCATCGGCGATGGCCAGGAAGCCGCCGGCACAGCCGTCATGAACCGCATCCTCAGCCGGGGCGATTCCGCAGAAGCCTATTTGCTGCGGGGCACTCTGGAACTGAGCGCGCACGACCGTGACCGCGCCCGCGCCGACCTGGAGAAGGCCGTCGCCTTGAACCCCCGTCTTGCTGGGGCTCATGCCCGCTTGGGCGAACTGCTGCTTGCCCTGGGAGATTCCGAACGCGCGCGCGCCGTCTTCGCCCAGGAACTCGCCCTCGATCCCGACGAGTTCACCTCCAACCTGAGCATGGGCGTGCTGGCCAAGCAGGACCAGGGGTACGCGGAGGCGCGCCGCTATCTCGAGCGCGCTCTCCGGACGCGCCCTAACGATCCGGGGGTACGGTATCAGATGGCCAATGTCGATCTGGCCACCGGCAATCTGGAGCAGGCGTGTCAGGCGCTGGAAACTTTGATTAAGGAATCGCCCGATTTCGCGGAGGCGCACGCTAGTCTGGCCACCGTCTACTACCGGCTGAATCGCAGCGCCGACGGCGATCGCGAACGCGCCATCTCTCAGAAGCTCATGGATCAGCGGGACGCCCTCCAGACGGGAACCAAACCGAGATGAGGCCCAGATGAGGCAATGTTGGGCCGTGGCCGCATTGTGCGTGGCGGGCGTTGCGTTGTGGGTGGCCGCCGCCGGCGCCCAACCGGAACCGCGCCGGCCGCATTTCACCGATATCGCTCCCAAATCCGACTTCGCTTACCGCACGGATAACAACTTCACCGGCCGGAAGTATTTCCCGCAAACCATGTGCGGCGGAGTGGCCGCCTTCGATTTCGACAACGATGGCCGCATGGACCTTTTCTTCACCAACGGCGCCAAGCTTCCCGAAATGGAGAAGACGGATGCGCGTTTCTACAATTGCCTGCTCCGCAATCGCGGCGACGGCACGTTTGAAGATGTCACTGCGCGCGCCGGCCTGCTCGGCAAGGGCCTCGGATTCAGCTTTGGTGTGGCTGCCGGCGACTACGACAACGACGGCTACGAAGATCTGTTCATCTGCAACGCGGGACGCAATACGCTGTACCATAACAACGGCGACGGCACGTTCACCGACGTTACGGAGCGCTCCGGCATCGGGACGAAGCCGAAGGATGTCCTGAGTGTCGCCGCCGCCTGGTTCGACTACGATAACGACGGCAAGCTGGACCTCATCGTCTCCAATTACACGGTCTGGACGCCTCAGATCGATAAGATCTGCGCCGTGAACGGTCAGGAATATTACTGCCATCCCAAGGTCTATCCCAGCGTCGCGCACCGTCTCTATCACAACCTCGGCAATGGCCGATTCGAAGATGTGACCGACTCGTCCGGCTTCGGCAAGGAACTGGGCAAAGGGATGGGCATCGCCATTGCGGATTTCAACGGCGATGGCTATATGGACGTATTCGTTGCCAATGACACCGTGCGCAATTTCCTGTTCATCAACCAGAAAGACGGAACGTTCAAGGAGTCCGGTTACGAATGGGGCGTGGCGTATGACGAGAACGGCAATGCGCATTCCTCCATGGGCGCCGACGCCAAAGACTACGATAACGACGGCTTCCCGGACCTCTTCTATAACAACCTCAAGGGCCAGATATGGGGCCTCTACCGCAACATAGGCGGCAAGTATATGAGCTATGTTTCCGGCATGTCTCGCGTATCGCGCCTGAGCGAACATAGTTCCGGCTGGAGTAACGGTTTCGTAGACTATAACAACGACGGATGGAAGGATCTTTACTCATCCAACGGAGATATCGATAACATGGGCGAAATTTCGCGCCAGCCCGACACCATGTTCGAAAACGTGGATGGCAAGGAGTTCCGCGACGTCTCCGCCCAGTTAGGTCCGGACTTCAACCATGCCGGTTTCCAGCGCGGCTCGGCCTTCGTGGACCTGAACAACGACGGGTTCCCGGACCTGGTAGTGACATCGCTCGATGAGAAGCCGCGTATCCTGATGAACTCGGCCGATAATGGAAATCACTGGCTCCTGGTCAATACCATCGGCCGCCGCAGTAATCGCGACGGTGTCGGCGCGGTGCTGAAACTGACCACGGCGTCGGGCCGTACGCTCTATAATCATGTGACCACCTCCGACGGATTCATGTCGTCCAGCGACAAGCGGGTGCACTTCGGGCTGGGGACTGAGAAGACGATTGAGTCTCTGGAGATCCG
>JBEKYE010000442.1:0-4037 GCA_049511275.1 Bryobacteraceae bacterium | reverse complement strand
CGTCGAAGGGATCCCGGGCGACAGCCCGAACGGCCGCATCCCCGTCCCCCACCACGGTCACGTCGTGTCCTTCGCGCCTTAATAACAATGCGGCCAGCTTCTGGTTCACGGCGTTGTCTTCGGCCAGCAGGATGCGCAGCCCATGGGCCGCCACGGGCGGCTGGTTGGCGCCAGGCGTCATGGAGGGTTCGCTCCCGGAATCGCGGCCGGCCACGCCGGTGTTGGCGAGTTCCAGCGGCACGGTAAAGAAAAAGGTACTCCCCTGGCCCTCCTCGCTGCGCAGGCCGATGCCGCCTCCCATGAGATCCACCAGGTGCGCGGAAATGGTGAGTCCCAGACCGCTGCCCATGTGGCGGCGGGACATGGATCCATCCGCCTGGCGAAACCGGTCAAAGACCAACTGGTGTTTGTCGGCGGGAATGCCGATGCCGGTGTCCGTGACTTCGACCCGCAGAAGGATGGTGGAACCGGTCCGCGATTGCACCATGAGGCGCACGGCCACGCTACCGGCGTCCGTGAACTTGATGGCATTCCCCACCAGGTTCAACACGATCTGCCGGATGCGCAGAGGGTCGCCAACCAGCATATCCGGCACGTCTTCCGCCACCGTGCTGGTGAGCGCGAGGCCCTTTTCCTGCGCCCGTACGGCGAACAATCGCACGGCGCTATCGACCGACTGGCGGATGGAGAATGCCGTGGGAGCCAGCTCGAGGCGTTTGGCTTCGATCTTGGAAAGGTCGAGAATCTCATTGAGCAGCAGGAGCAGCGAATCGGCCGAGTCCCTGGCGGTCTCCAGATACTCTTTCTGTTGCGGCGTGATCCCGGTCGCGAGCACCAGGTCGATCATCCCCAGTACGCCGGCCATGGGGGTGCGGATCTCGTGGCTCATGTTGGCCAGGAATTCGCTCTTGGTGCGGTTGCCCGCCTCGGCCTCGTCGCGGGCGCGCCGCAAAGCCTCTTCCGCCAGCTTTCGCTCGGTGATGTCGGAATGCGATCCCACCATGCGCACCGGGTTTCCAGCCTCGTCCCACAGCGCCTGGCCGCGCGCCAGCACCCACTTATAGGTGCCGTCCCTGGCGCGGATGCGGTACTCGGTGATGTAGAAGCGGGTCTTGCGATCCAGGTGGTCCTGCAACTCGCGCTGCACGCGCGGAAGGTCTTCGGGGTGCACGCGGCTCTCCCATTCCCGGGTGCTGTTGGGCAGTTCGTGTTCCTGGTAGCCGAGGATCTGTTTCCAGCGGGCCGAATAAAAAACCTCGTTGGTGCGCGCGTTCCAATCCCACAGGCCGTCGTTGTTGCCCTGCAGGGCCAACTGCCAGCGCTCTTCGGAGGCCCGCAGGTCCTGCAGGGCGTGGCGATGTGCGGTAAGGTCGCGGAAGGTCCACACTCGGCCGACAATCTCCTCTCCCACTTTTTGGGGCCTGGAGCTGCGTTCGAAAATGCGGCCATCCAGGAATTCGAGGAAATCCAAGGTCTCTTTGGCCGGGCTCGCATAGCCTTCGGCGATGGCCCGCCGGAAGTGCGCGGGGTCCGTCAACTGGCTCTCCACCCAGGCCAGCCGGCTGGAGTGCTCAGGGACCACGGCCAGGGCCGGCGGCATCCGCCACAGGTCCATAAAGCGTTGGTTGTGGCTGACGATTTTGCCTTGCAGGTCGACCACCAGGATGCCGTCGCCGGTGGCTTCCAGCGTGGCTTCGAGCAGCGAAGCGGATTGGCGCAGGTCCTTTTCCGCTTTCTTGCGCTTGGTGATATCGAGCATCGCGGTGCGAATGCCGGTGGGGTTGCCGGCGTGGTCGCGAATAATGCTGTCGTGCACCTGCAGCACCAGCCGGGCGCCGTCGCTCCGCGCAAATTCGCGCTCGAAAGGCGCCAGCGGCCGTTCGCCGCTCAACTTCTCGCGGACGGCCCTGCGGCTTTCCGCCTGCCACTCGGGCGCCGCGAACAACCAGCACGGCTTGCCCAACATCTCGGCCCGCTCGTAGCCCAGCATCTGGCACTCGGCGCGATTGACCCGCCGCACGATGCCTTCGGTATCCAGCTCGTGATAGGCCACCGGCGCATCTTCAAAGAGCGCGCGAAACTGTTCCTCGCTCTTCTCCAGTTCCTCCTGCACGCGCATGCGGTAGACCACCACCTGCTGGTAGCGCCACCAGAGCATCGCCAGCACGGCCGTGATCATGCAGGAAATCAGGGCCAGCCAGACCATCTGGCGCCACTGGCCGGCCAAGGCTCCGGAGAGCACGGCCTGGCGGGCGCGCACCACATCGGCCACTTTCTCGAGCGATGCCTGGGCTTCGGAAAGCTGGCCGTGAACCAACAGCGCCTGTTGCGGATCGGCGGCATTCGGCGGCGGGAGCGCGGCCACGCGCTCGACCGCGCCGTCCACGGCGGGAAGCAGGGACTGGATGGCGCGGTACGTGTCGTTGTCTTTGGCCATCGCGCCGGTGGCTTGGCGATAGCCGGCCTGGAGCGCGGCCCACTGGTCCGGAGCGGCGGGATAGTGGTCCGCTTCGCGCAACAAAGTTCCCATGGAGCTCAAGCTGCGCAGCAGCCCGGCGTTGACTTCGAACTGGTCTTCGCGAGAACTCACCGATAGAGCCAGCCACATGCTCCAGACCACGAACAGAGACGATGCCACCAGGATACCGATGAGCCAGCGGCGGAGGTGCGACACCAGTCTAGACATGGAGTTCCCGGATTCGCGGCGGCCGGCGGGATGGAGCAACTCGATTGTACTCCACGTCTATTCTCCCCGCGCAGCGGCCTCCTGGTAGATTTCGAGAACCTGTTTGGCGGTGCGGGCCCAGCTATATCGGGCCGCCTGCTCGCGGCCGCGGCGGATCAACTCGGCGCGCAAGGCCGTGTCCACCAGCGCGTCCTTGATGCCGTGAGCGATATCGAAAACGTTTTCGGGATTCACCAGGATGGCCGCGTCGCCCACGATTTCCGGCAACGAACTGGCATTCGAAGTGACCACCGGGGAGCCGCAGGCCATGGCTTCCAGCGGCGGCAATCCGAATCCTTCGTAGCGCGAGGGGAACACGAAGGCCGCGGCGGACTGGTAGAAGCAACGCAGCGTCTCGAAGGGCACGAAGCCGAGGAAGCGCACCGTCTGCTCGCCGTGGGTGCGAATGACCGTCTGGCGCACCGCGGGATGCTGGGAAACAGTGTCGCCGATGATGATAAGGTGCAGGTCGCGGTAGACCGGGTGCGAGGCCAGCTCCGCGCGCACCACGGCGAAAGCTTCCACCAGGCGGGGAATGTTCTTGTGGCGGCGAATGTTGCCGGCGTAGAGCAGGAAGGGATATTGGATCTGGTAGCGCTCCATAATGAGGTCGCGCTTTTCTTCCGCCTCGGCGCCGCCGCATTCCAGGAAGCCGGGATCGGGCGCGTTATAAACGCGGCGGATGCGCTGGGCCGCCACGCCGATCATATTCTCCACGTCGCGGCGGGTGGTGTCGGAGACCGCAATCACGCGGCTGGCGCGTTTCAGGCCGCGGCGCAGCCGGAAACGCCGCAACTGAATCCGCAGCTTGGATTGACCCGGGTCGAAGATGAGGCTGGCCAGATCGTGCACCGTGACCACGTAGGGGCGGATCATCAGCAGCGGGACGCGGTTGTGCGGGATGTGCACCAGGTCGGGAGCGAGGCCGCGAAGATACCAGGGGAACAGGGCGTGATCGAGGCCGGATAGATCGCTGCGGGAGTAGATCGTGGTGCGGAAATTCTGCGGCAGATCGGAGAGCGGACGGTCGTCGCCCGGAGCGCTCACCAGGGTATAGCGGTTGGTGGTGTCGATGGCGCCGAGCGCGCGGACCAGGCTGCGGATATAAGTGCCGATACCGAAGTCCTGGAGGCGCCGGGCGTCGATGACGATGTGGAGCGGCGTCATTTCATTGCCGGCTTGTGGGGCAGGTCCCCTGGTAGCGCCGGCGGTCTATGCCGCCGGTTCGCGTTTGCCGAGTGGCAATGGTCAATCGCACCCAAAACACCGGCGGCAAGACCGCCGGCGCTACCAGTTGGTTCGTTCTGTGCCC
>JBEKYE010000441.1:0-4067 GCA_049511275.1 Bryobacteraceae bacterium | reverse complement strand
CAGGCGCGCCCCGGTCTTCGACTTATCGCCCAGCGCGAACCAAGATTCAACGCCGGGTAAGACGGCTTTGAACCCATTCTTCTTAAGCCGCTTCAAATGCGGTTCGGAGAGCAGCGACAAACTGCTTTCGGCGGCGAAATCGATGCTGCCGGGAGGCACGGCATCTTCGACCATGTCCAGGATGTCGTCGAAGCGCACTCCGAAATTCGGATCATGCCACGCGACCAGCGGCCGCCGGAACTTGGTACGCAGGAACCGCAGATCCTCACGGATGGCATTGAAGTCCATGGGCTGGTAAGGCACCGTCGCATCAATACAAAAACTGCAGGTGTAAGGGCATCCCAGACTCGCGAGCATGGGAACCATCTTCAGGAGCGGCGCTTTCTGGAGCGTCGGATCGATGAACTGCCAGCGCTCGCGCACCCCGGGCAGGGTTCTGGGCTGCTGCATGGCCGCCATCTGCACACCCATGGGCCGGTATCGCGAGCGGTCGTGCAGAACGTTATGGAGCGTTTCCTTATCTGTAAAGCCCAACACGTAGTCGAAATACCGCGCCGAGTCTTCCGGATAGCATCGGGCGTGAGGCCCTCCGAGCACCGTGACCGCCCCTCTCCCGCGGAAGAGACTACTCAGGGCATACGCCGTGTGTGCGGCTTCGGTGAACGCGCCGATGAAAACCACGTCGACGTCGTCCGGCAACTCCGTCAGCAGATCTTCAAAACCGGTATAGCAGACGAAGGTAACGTCATGGCCCTCCTCTTTGCACCAGACGCCAATCACTTGGGGCATGATGCTGGCCAGGCTGGCATTCATAACGCGCGCGTACAGAGCCCGGGTAGGGCCCTTGGACACGATATCGATGATCCCAATACGCAGTTTTCTCATGTGTGCTTTCAGGCAGCATCCCTATTCCCGTGATTCCCGTGATTCCCGACGACGTGCGACCCAGTTTGTGAAGGATTCCCGGGCTGGGGGCGTCACTGAGCGAAGTCCTGCTCTACCGGCGGCTGCCGCGACCCGCTTTCCAGGGCTTCTAGTTGCGCCACCAGTATACACCGTTAATGCGCGCGGAAGTGGTCAAAACAGAACACGTGGCTGCACTGCCCGGAGTGCGCCCGGCACAGCGGCTGTTTCGATCTCCGAAGCGTTGCGGGGCTGCGCGCTACCGGGCGGCTGCCGGCCGCGTGGTGTCATAGATGTATATGGAGTGGCCGGGGATGGCCAGAGGCGGCATGCGGCGCAGCCAGTCGCTGGCGCCCGGGTACGCGGGTATGCGCGCCACCATGTGCGCGGTAACGGCGTACAATCCCGGCTGCGGTTCCACCGCCAGGTCATTGGGCTCGAGTTTCCGATAGCGGATGCCGTAGACCTCCGCCGGGAAGCCGAAAGTGTTCAAGAGCAAGATCTCACGGCCCGGTGCGTTGCCGTCCAGCCAGGTCTTCAACTGCTTTAGACTCTGGCCCCAATCGACATTGCTGTCGTCCAGCCAGAGCGGCCCGCAGCGTGTGCCTCCATCCAGCCCGATCTCGCCGGGATCGCGCAGCAGGCAGGCGGATTCGTTGAAGTAAGGCAGGTGGTCGGGATAGACTCCCAGGGCGGCCACCACCACCCACGCGCACAGCATCACGGCAGCGGCGCGCGCCCATCCGGCGGTCATTCGAAAGAGGGTCGCCAAACCGATGCCGCCCAGCAAATGGCCGAATGGAAATGCGGGCATGATGTAGCGCACACCCACCTCGTCGGCGAGAAATGTGGCGCCCAGAAACATGGCCGCCGGCGGAAGCAGAAGAAACAGCTTCGCGGTAATGGAAATCCTCTTGCTGCGAACCAGCGCCACCAGGCCGATGGACGCCAGTGCGATGGTCGCCAGCGGTTCCTTCAACAGCCACGCGAATACGAAGTAACTCAGGAATCGGTCCTGAATCCGGCCGTCGAAATAAATCGGGTAGTCCTTGATGTGGTCGGCATTGACCCGCTGGAATCCTTTGACATAGAGAAGCGGGTCGCTCGAAAACAGGTAGACCGCCTGAATCACTACCACCGCCACTACGCACATTGCCAGGAAAGCGTAGAGGCATGGAAGCGCATTGCGGAACACCTGCTGCCTGGAAGGTGAAACCGGCTTGGCGGCTCCCGGCGCGCCGTGGCACGCCTTGAACTTCTTGCCGCTGCCGCAGGGGCACGGATCGTTGCGGCCGGCGCGGTAACGCGGCGCAACGCCGGGCGCTGGGACGGCCGCTTCGGGCGGCCAGATCCTGGCCGCCAGCAGCAGCACCGGAATCACCGGAAGCAACAGCACCGCCGAAAACTTGGTGCACAGGAGCGCCCCCAATGCCAAGCCGCAAAGCGCCAGCCGGTACCTCCCGGGATGGCGCACATAGTTCCACAGCGCAAAGAGAAACAGCACCAGGAAAGCGGCGATACCCACGTCGGTGGTAACCAGATACGAGTGGCCCAGAATGGTGGGATCCATGGTGTACAGCAACACGGCGCCCGCCGCCGCCAGTCCGCCCGTGATCTGGCGCCCCCACAAAAAGAGCACCGCCGCCAGCATGGCCGCCACCAATAGCAGCGGCGCGCGCGCCCACATCATTACGCGGTCGGGACCGTTGGCGGCGATCAACTGGTTGCCGATGGCCCATTCCGGCTGCTCTCCCGGCTGCAGTTCACCGTGAATCAGGTGCTCGGTCCCGGCATTGCGCGGCCAACGGATGCCGCCTGCCAGCAGTGACAGCGCGGCCAATTCCTTCATCAGCGGCGGATGCTGAGGGTTGGCGCGAAACGTGTGGGTTTCCAGATACGACAGGCCCGCGGCAATGTGTGGAGGCTCGTCCGAGGCCGGGCTCTTCAACCGGCTCTCCAGGAATGCCTGCAACAGAAAGATCAGGACCAGCGCGCCCGCCGCCAGTCCCAGCAGCCGCGACTCGTGTTTCGTTGAAGGCATCGCCGCACATTTTAACATCCGCTCCCGGGCTGGCTCATGTTGGCCGGGGCTTGGGGGTGCGCGACGTGGAAATGGATGACCGCGGCCTGCCCAGTAGCTGTAAGTTCGAAATTGCTTAATCCACTTTCCAGTCTCACGCGCTGGGCTAAGTTTGCAGGGTCGTGGCCGCGCGGCGCGCCGTGGCCAGGCGCATCATGGTGACCAGCCGCCGCATGCCGCGGCTCCAGTCCGGGAACAGGTCGACATACTGCCACTCGCGCTGGATGGAACGCGGGATGGGACAACGGTTGAGGCGAATCGGCACGATGAAAATCTCATCCAGGGGAATCTCGCGGGCACAGTCCAATGCATAGCGAATTTCCGCCTGGAATCCGCCTTTCTTGCGGACCGAGTTCCCGGAATAGCAGGCCACAAAAAAATCCGACGCCTCGATGGCGGTTTCGATGGCCCGCGGCCAGTTTTGCCCGGGCAGCAGCTTGCGGACGTCCAGCCAGGGGCTGAAACCGGCGGCTTCCAAGGCGTCACTGAGCCGCTCGGCCTGCTCCGCATCCTCTTTTACATAGGCGACGAAAACCTGGGGAAGCCGGCGCGGCTCAAACCGGAAGCCGTTGACAGCGTCCGGTAGAAACGAACCCAATCCGTCGATTTCCACAACATTACCGCCCGCCAGCCCCCGGATTACGACCTGTGCCAGTTGTTCCAAAGCGGAGTATTCAGCCACGGGAGCGGCCTCTGTCCCGCTGAAACGTCAGGCGCCCATCGCGACCCTGGGTGAACTTGCCCAGTCCGGGCAGTGCGGCGTCCTTTCCGGCACGCAGGTCGGAGAGGATCTGGCAGACGACGCCGTCCAGTTGGTCGGCTGCCTCGGCTTGGCTGACGCCGACCCGGCGAGCCATCCGTTTGGCAATATCAGGCTTCTTCATCCGTTTTTAATGTAGCAGCGGAGTGTCGTGAAACCGGCCGGGCGGCCCGCCATCCAAGGTCATAATTCATTAAAAACACAGCTACTTCCATGCAGCAAAATAATATGCAAGCAGTTGTGACTGGCATTTTGACACTCAGATGAAGTGATTTTAATTACTGATTAAGAGATCCTTCATGTGCCGTTCGCTATGATTGGCCC
>JBEKYE010000440.1:0-4075 GCA_049511275.1 Bryobacteraceae bacterium | reverse complement strand
CTGGTATGAAGTGGCGGGACAGGAGAGCGCCTTCATGGCCGCCGATCCGCGCGACGGCAACATTGTCTATTCGGCCGGCCAGGGCGTGTTTCGTTTCGACAAGCACACCGAGCAGGGCCTCGATATTTCACCCTGGCCGGTTAATTTCGCCGGCCACGGCGTGGCCGACTTCCCGCATCGTTTTCAATGGACCGAGCCGATTCTTTTTTCTCCGCACGATCCCAACGTCATCTACACCGCGGGCGAAGTGGTTTTCAAAACCACCAGCCAGGGAAAAAGCTGGACCGTCATCAGTCCCGATCTGACGCGCAACGATAAGACCAAGCAGCGCGCTTCCGGCGGCCCCATTACCGAGGACAACACCAGCGTGGAATACTACGACACGGTCTTTGCGCTGGCCGAATCGCCGGTCGAAAAGGGCCTGCTGTGGGCCGGCAGCGACGATGGACTGCTGCACGTTTCGAGGAATGGCGGCGGCTCCTGGCAGAACATCACGCCGCCGTCGATGCCGGAATGGGGCTTGGTCAGCATGATCGATCCCTCGCCGCACAGCGCGGCGGCAGCCTACGTAGCGGTGGACCGTCACAAGCTGGATGACTTCAAGGCCTACGTCTTCAAGACCGCGGATTACGGCAAGACCTGGACCGGGATCGCCGCCGGCATTCCCGATGGCGATTACGTTCACGCCGTGCGCGAAGATCCCAAACGCAAAGGGCTGCTCTACGCCGGGACCGAAACCGGGGTCTGGATTTCATTCGACGACGGCGCGCACTGGCAAAAGCTGCGGCTCAACCTTCCCAGCGTGCCGGTTCACGACCTGGTGGTCAAGGACGACGACCTGGTGGTGGCCACGCACGGCCGCGCCTTCTGGATTCTGGACGACCTGACTCCGCTGCGCAACATTGTGCCCGCGGATGTGGACGCCGCTGTCAAACTCTTCGTGCCGCGTCCGGCGTACCGCGTGCGCTTTCCCGATTCGCTCGACCGGCGGCAGCCGGCGGGCGAGAATCCGCCGCCCGGCGCCATCGTTTATTACTATCTGAAATCCGCGCCCAAGGATGCAGTCAAGCTGGAAATCCTGGATGCGCAGGGCAATGTGGTGAAGACTTATTCCAGCGTCAAGACGGACGAGAATCTTGCGCCCGCGGAGTGGCCGGACGTGCAGCGGCTGAGCGAAGTGCTTCCCGCGGAGCCGGGCCTGAACCGCTGGTTCTGGAATCTGCGCCAGGAAGATCCGGTCAAGGTTCCGGGCGCGTTTTACGAAACCGATATCCCGCCAAAGGGCCCCATGTCTCTTCCCGGCACATACCAGGTGCGTCTCACCGCCGCGGGCCAGAGCCAGACCGCGCCGCTCGAACTGCGCCAGGACCCGCGCATCCTACTGCCGGCCGCCGACCTCGAAAAGCAGTTCGATCTGGAAAAGCAGATCGCGCGCCGGCTGACCTCCCTGCACAACGCGGTCAATGAAATCCGCGACCTTCGCGCGCAACTGACGGCGCTCGGGCAGCATTACCGGAACGTGCCCGCGTGGGAGCCGTTGAAGCCGGTGGCCGGCGATCTGCTGAAGAAGATCGCCGCCGTCGAGGAAAAGGTGATGCAGGTAAAGATGAAAAGCACCGAGGGCGATCTGCGCTATCCCACCATGATCGACGAGCAGTTGATTTACCTGAGCTGGAGCGTGGACTCGACGGACGCGGCGCCCACCGAAGGGCAACAGCAGTTATTCGCGAAACTGAGCGCGGAGTTGCAGGAGCAGTTGAGCCGCTGGGATCAAATTCTGAGCCAGGATCTTTCGGCCTTCAATCGCGCCGCGGCAAAGCAGAAACTCAGCCTGGTTGACGTGCGGCCGAAACAACAATGAGGCCCGTCCAATGCGAGCCGCGACTTGTCGCTCGACCGTAAGGGAGCGGTCCTCGGCATATGACACTGCATTGATAACGGTGTAAGGATGCGAATGAAGACAGCAACACAAACCGACTCGCTTCGTTCCAGTCTCACTTACGAACCTCAAGAGCTGCAATTCGGCACCAGCGGCCGGCGGGGCAAGGTGGTGGATCTCACCCAGTTGGAGGTGTATATCAACGCGCTGGCGGAGCTTGAGTATTTGCAATCGCGCGATCCCGCCGAGGGCGGGATCGTCCGCGGCGAGGAGTTTTTCTTCGCGCGCGACCTGCGGCAAAGCTCCGGCAGCTTTGTGCCGGAACAGGGCGGACGCGGGGAGATCGCCCAGGCAATTGCGGCGGCCATCCGCGACGCCGGCATGCGCGCGGTCAACCTGGGATTGATTCCGACTCCGGCGCTGATGTGTTATGCGCTGGCCCGCGGCAAGGGCAGCATCATGGTGACCGGCAGCCACATTCCATTCGACCGGAACGGCTACAAGACCAATAGCAGCCGGGGCGAGCTGCTCAAACAGGAGGAAGCCCCCATCAACGAGCAAGTGCGGATGGTTCGCCAGAGGCTGTATGATCAGCGCATCGATGAGTCGATCTTCAATGATCGCGGCATGTTCCAGAGCGGCCACCAGGAGCTGCCGGCGGAACGGCCCGATGCGCGCGCCGCCTGGATCGAGCGATTCAACACCTTCTTCGCGGGCCAGTCTCTCCGTGAGAAACGGATCCTGGTCTATCAACACTCCGCGGTAGGGCGCGACCTGCTGGTGGAAGTGCTCGAACGCCTGAACGCCGAGGTGATCGCGGCGGGTCGCAGCGAGACGTTCGTTCCCATCGACACGGAAAACATCGGCGAGCCGCAGTTGGCGGCCATCCAGGCCCTGGCCGGCGAGGCCGCCGCGAAGCATGGACCGCTCGATGCCATTGTGTCGACCGACGGCGACAGCGACCGGCCGCTCATTCTGGGAGTGGATCCGGTAACCGGCCAGGCGCACTTCTTCGGTGGAGATCTGCTGGGCATGGTGGTGGCGGAGTATCTCCAGGCCGATGCCGTGGTGGTGCCCATCAGTTGCAATGACGCCGTGGACCGGGGGGCGCTGGCAGGCATGGTGGAACCGAAGACCCGCATCGGCTCGCCATTCGTGATCGCCGGCATGCAGGAAGCCCGCCGCAAGGGGAAGCAACGAATTTGCGGGTGGGAGGCCAACGGTGGATTCCTGACTGGCTCGGACATCGAGCGCGATGGCGCGACCTTGAGCGCGCTGCCGACCAGGGACGCCATTCTGCCCATCCTGGCAACGCTTTTCGCCGCCGCCGGGAAAGGGCTCTCGCTTGTAGAGTTGTTCGCCCAACTGCCAAGGCGCTTCAGCCGCGCCGCGCTGCTGGAGCATTTCCCCAGAGCACCTGGCCTGAAGCTGGTCGAGTTTTTCTCTCCCCGGGGTAACGACCCTCGGGAACGGCTCACCAGGTTCTTCACGCCCGCGATGGGGTTCAGCCAGATCAGCCATGTGGACTACACGGATGGCGTGCGGGTTCTTTTCGAGAATGGCGATGTGGCCCATGTGCGCCCGTCGGGGAACGCGGACGAACTGCGGATTTACGCCGTTGCCGACACGCAGGAACGCGCCGACGCGATCGCAGCCATGGGGGTGGCCGAGCCGGACGGCATTTTGCGGTCGATGGAGAGGGCCGTCGCAGCCGGGGCATGAAAGATCGCAGGCGGCACCGCCTGCCGAGCACGCTGAAGGTAGTCTCAAAATCTTCGCCGAAAAAACTCCGCCCGCCGCCGATAAGCCTTTCGTGAGAGCTTTTCTGCAGCAGGCCGGTGACATCCTGGATATCGCGGCGAACGGCGACGGCAGCTTGCAGGACATGGCCATCTTGATCGACCGCCAGGGCGGCATGCGCATGCTCGATCCATCCGGATGGTCCCTGCCCGCCCTGGGCGCGGAATTCGGCGCGACCGCCGTTTATAAGGTGGAAAGGCGCGGAACCTCAGTGCGGGTGGAGGGCTGGGATGGGGCCCAGCGCTGCCTGGTCCAACGGAATTCGCAGCCAGCCACTTTCTTGCGTCTTACTTGCGCGAGCTGATCAGCGCGCGGTCAATCGCCTCTACTTTTTCGAATTCCCGGTCCCAGAAGCCCTGCGATTGCATGCCCTACAGGTACGCGTGCGAGTATTGG
>JBEKYE010000439.1:0-4103 GCA_049511275.1 Bryobacteraceae bacterium | reverse complement strand
TACTTGGCCGGCGATAGGAACTTTCTACTTGGCTCCGACACGCGCGGCGCGGCGCGCGGCGCGGCATGTCGCGCTAGATGGTACTTCCGGCCCTCGGGATGAATCCGTTTTAACCGCGCGGACCGCAACTTCTTCGCGGATTCAGCCTTTAACCGTTTGTAAGCCGTTAGGGCGAAGCAAGAGAAAACGGCCACGGAGGAAGACGACCATGAAGCGCATGATTCTGGCAGCGGCAGCCGCTTCGATTCTAGCGGCCTCGGCCATCGCTCAAACCAGCGAAGTCGGGAAGCGGGCGGAGAACCAGCAGGACCGCGTCGCGCAGGGCGTGAAATCGGGACAGTTGACGGCCGGGGAAACATCGAACCTGGAGAAGAAGGAATCGGCCATCAACCAGGAAGTGAAGACGGACCGCACATTGAACGGCGGGACGCTGACCGCGGGCGAGAGGAAGCAGGTCAACCGGCAGCAGAACCAGATGAGCGGGCAGATTTCGAACGACAAGCACAATGCCGCGACGCAGCACTACGGAAACAACCAAGTGGATGCACGCCGCGAGAATCAACAGGACCGGATCGCCAACGGGATCGCCTCGGGCAAGATGAATGCGGCTCAGGCATCCAAGGTGGAGAAGAGCGAAGCCGGCATCAACCATGAAGTGAAGTCCGACCGCGCAGCCAACGGCGGCAAGCTGACGCAGGCCGAGAAGAAGCAAGTCAACCAGCAGCAGAACAAGCAGAGCCGGACAATCTACAAAGACAAGCACAAGTAGAAAGCTGCCGGAGATCTCGGAGGGCGCCCGCATCGATGAGGTGCGGGCGCGGTTTTTTTGTCGGGCCGCGATGGCCTGTCCCGCTAGCACTCTGACCGCCTGATTTGAGGCGCTTGTGCGACCCATCGCTTATGCCAATGGCCCCGATGCGAGCCGCGACCGTGAGGGAGCGGTTGCCCGCAAGAGAACCACATCATGCGGTCAAGGTACTAGCGCCCCACGGCCAGGCGGTCGGCGAGAATCGCGGGCAGGCCGGCGTCGCGGATTTTGCGCTGCGCGGTTTCGATGTCGTAGGGAGTCCGGCGGTAGGCCACCGCATGGGCGTCGGAATCGTAGAGCACCCAGGCGGCGCGGGGATCGCCGTCGCGCGGTTGGCCCACCGAACCGGGGTTGATCATGTAGGCGCACTCGGGATCGATTTCGAGGGTCTCGCTGGTGCTCTCGGCGGGCACGCGGCCGACGGTCTCGACGCGGCCCCGGTTCCAGATGAAACCGCCCTGCACGTGGGTGTGGCCGAAGAAGGCCAGCCGGCATTCCATGTAATCGAAGGCGTTGCCGGCTTCGGTGGCGGCGAGCAGGTATTCGTCCTCATCGAAGGGGGACCCGTGGGCGATCTCGAAACCGTCGAGCAGCACCGGGCCCTTGGGCAGGTTGAGAGCGTACTCGACGAGTTCGGGGCTGAGAGTCTGTTGCGTCCAGAGGGCGGCGGCGCGCGCCACCGGGTTGAACCATTCCAGGTCGTCGAGGCCGGTGCAGGCGCGGTCGTGGTTGCCGCGGACGACGATCGCGCAATGGTCGTGGACCCACTGGACGACCCGGTTAGGGTCGGCGGCATAGCCAATGAGGTCGCCACAGCAGATGGCCTTATCGTAATCGCCCGAGGATTCCCGCGCGACGGCGTCAAGGGCTTCCCAGTTGGCATGCAGGTCGCTGAGGATGAGGTAGCGCACGAGGACGGGGGTTATGCCTTTCTTTCCGAAGCCACCGAGCCGCGACCGTGAGGGAGCGGAGGGCTGATGTCACACCAATGCGCCGTAGTCGACAACATTTGCACTAAGTTCCATTGTAGGCTGTGAGCCACCGGGCGGTGAGGACCGCGAGCGAGGCGACGGCGGCGGTTTCCGCGCGGAGGATTTGGGGGCCGAGAGAAACGGCCCGCCAGGCGGCATCGAGCGAAAGGCGTCGCTCCTCATCGGTCCAGCCGCCTTCGGGCCCAAGGAGCACGGCGACGCGGTCGGAACTGGCCGGGTTCGAGGGCAGCGCGCTCACGAGCGGCGGCGCGGTGGCTTCGTCCAGGAAATAACGGTAATCGGCGTCTTGCTGGAGTGCCTGGCCGAAGCGAGCCGCGGGAAGAATTTCGGGAATGGCCGATCGGCGGGACTGCTGGGCAGATTCGCGGGCGATGCGCCGCCAGCGCTCGCTGCGTTTGCCGGAAGCTTCGAAGAGGCCTTTTTCGGTGCGGGCGGCTTCCACCGGCAGAATGCGTTCGACGCCCAGCTCGGTGGCCTTTTCGACCATCCACTCAAAGCGGTCGAACTTGACGATCGCGGCGCAGAGGGTGATGCGGACGGGAGGCGGCGGTGTGTCGATAGGCTCGAGGATACGGAAGAGCACGCGGTCGCCGCGGGCTTCCACGATTTCGGCCAGCCAGGCGGAACGGTTGTCGGAGATCTCGTACTGCTGGCCGGGCTGAACGCGGAGGACCCGCGTGAGATGGCGGGCTTCGTCGCCGCCGAGCGAGGCGGAATCGTGATGCACGGAATCGACGAAGAATCTGCGGCGCGCCACGATACTATTGTATTGGGCTGAGTCGTATTGGGCTGAGCCGCCCTTTATCCTATGATTGCTCTACTGCGCGGCACGCTTCTCGAAAAACATCCCAACCAGGCCATTGTGGAGGCCGGCGGAGTGGGTTACGACGTCAATATCCCGGTTTCGACATTCACCAGGCTGCCCGATAAAGGCGCGGAAGTGCGGCTGTACATCCACACCCACGTGCGGGAAGACGCGCTGGCGCTCTACGGGTTTCTGACGGCTGATGAGAAGGCGCTGTTCGAGAAACTGATCGATGTGAGCGGCATCGGGCCGACGCTGGCGGTGAAGATCCTCTCGGGTTTGGCCGCGCCCGACCTGGTGACTTTCATCCGGCGCGGCGAAGTAGACCGCCTGGTGCGTATTCCCGGGGTGGGTAAGAAAACCGCCGAGCGCATGATTCTGGAACTCCGCGACAAGCTGCCGGCGGTAACCGGCGGCGAGCCGGAATCACCCGCCGCGGCGGCGCTTTCGCCGGTGGATCAGGACGTTCTTTCGGCGCTTCTCAACCTGGGTTGCGCGCGCCCCCAGGCGGAAGCCGCCGTGCGCAAAGCCAAAGCGGCGGGCGGGTTGACGGAGTTCGAACCGCTGTTCCGAAAGGCATTGGAGTTGGTGAGCTGAGAGGCCGTCGGCTACAATGAACTATGTCCCTCACCTTGAACCTCGACCCTCGCGGTGAGCAGCTCGTAGCGGCGCAGCTCAGCTCCGGTCGCTACCACTCGCCCGAAGAGGTAGTGACCCGCGCCCTGGAAACCCTCGCCGAGAAGGAACTACCCACCGTGCCTACGTGGACAATGACGCCCGCCGAAGCCGTGGCCGATATCCGCGAATTGCGAAAAGGCGTCACGCTCGGCGGTATCCGCATCAAGGATCTCGTTAACGAGGGGCGTAAGTACTGATGCTTCCACACCACCCACGGAGACACGGCACATGACCGGAATCCAGTTCGTAACCGACGAGAAGGGCCGCAAGGTGGCCGTTCAAATCGATCCAAAAAAGCACGGCGCGAGATTAGAGGATTTCTGGGACGGGCTGATTTCGGAATCGCGCCGCAAGGAAAAGGGGATACCGCTTGAAAAGATCAAAGCGGATCTCGTAAAACGCGGTCGGATGCGTGAGTAATTATTCCGTTGAGGTAAAGCCAACCGCACGGAAGGAACTCGAAGGGCTGCCCGATAACGTGCTGGCCCGTGTCGTTCAAAAACTTGAGTCGCTGGGCCAGGCACCACGACCCTCAGGATGCAAAAAGCTGAAAGGCTACAAAGACCATTGGCGCATCCGGGTCGGTGACTGGCGGGTGGTGTACATCATCGACACGCGGCGAAGCTGATCAGCATCACGCGCGTTGCTCACCGGCGCGAGGTGTACGAACGATGACGGAGCCGCTCGCCCGTCCCCGCCCAGAATGACGCTTCCGGGTATGTGATTCCCGCGCTCATCGCCGGAGCCGCGGATCGGGCCGCGCAGTGTTTCCTCGGATACTTGCCCGCGAACCTCAGGAGTAGGAAGACTGGGATTCGAG
>JBEKYE010000438.1:0-4127 GCA_049511275.1 Bryobacteraceae bacterium | reverse complement strand
GTCGTAGATGCCTCTCCAAACGGCGGTCGCCGGTTGGAGTTAGTCTACCAGACCAGCCGCGCTAGCGGCAAACGCTCCCTGATCGGCGCCCGAATGCGGCACACGGCCAGTTCGCGGTTGACGTACGGGCAGTCCAGACCCACCGGCGCCGGCCGCCGCGTCAGAATCCAGGTCACCGGGTAGCGGGCCGCCAGCCGCTCGAAATCGGCGCGCTGAAACTGATCCCAGCCGGTCTGCGCGTCTACCTCCGCCTTCCATTCGCCGGCCAGTTGCGGAAAGAGGGAGACCGCGCCGCTGTCCTTGACGCGGTCGGCCAGCGCGCTGCGTTCCGCCACCGCGCGGAAGCCGTGCATGTCTTCGCCGGGCAACAGCAGGTAACCCGGATCCATCGCAAAAACCGCATCCTTGGGGGTGTTGCCGCGAATCCACCGGAAGGCTTCGGCCCAGGGGTTGGCCGTGAGCAAGCCGGGCCACTCCACGTGCGGGCTAGAGGGAAACATGCTCCACGCCAGAAACCACATGCCGGCCCCCAGGGGAGCAAACAGGATGATCCACCGCGTGGCCTTGCGGCGCAGCACTCGCTCGCCGGCCAGTCCTCCCAGCAGCAGGAAGAAAACCAGGTAGACCAGATGAAAGCTCCGCATGGGCTGCAGGCGCGTGTAATTCTCCAGGCGCGGCGTGGATGCGAGCAAAATCCCCATGGCCGTGAACAGCAGGCCGAACGGCACCAGCGTACGAGCCAGCGCGCGGAACGCCGGCGTTGTGCCCCTGGGCCGCGCTCGCGCGAGCCACCACAAAAGAGCCAGCGGCGCCGCCACGCCGACCCATTCATACCACTGCCAGTGGGAAACGAAGAAGTAGGTGCGCGCAAGCAGGGCTTCGCGGGCGGCGCCGGATGAGGGTTGCAGGGGGAATAGAAACGGCAACCCGGCCAACGCGGCCATCCCGGCGGCGGGCACCTTTGCCCGCGCTCTTTCCAGCGCCAACAATCCCACCAGTACCGCTCCGAAGAAGGCCATCTGCGGATGGACCAGACCGGCCGCCAGCAGCCACGGGAGCGCGCGCCGCGCCCTCCCTGAAACAAATTCGGCAACGGCGAAGAGCGTGAAGGGAGTCGAAAGCGTGCGCGCGGTCACGTAAGGATCCATGATGGTCAGCGCCGTTCCCGCCACCGGCACGCTCAACAGAGCCGCCAGCAGGCCGACGCCGCTCCATCGCGCATACTGGTTCTCGAAACACGCGCCCAAAAGTTGCCACCCCGCCAGCAGCAACAGGTAGATGCCGATGCCGTGCCAGAGGAAGATCGCCATGTCGATGGGCGCTCCCGCGAGGCTCGCGGACCCGCCCACCAGGTTCGAGAACCAAGACAGCCGCGCATGCGCCAGGAAGAATTCGGAACCGAAGGGATACAAGGCGCCATCAGCCACGCGCTTGATGGCCGGCACGTAGATGGCTGAGTCATCCACGCCCAGGTGGTAGCCGTGAACGACCACAGCTAGGACTGTGATCAGCGCCAGCCGAAGGTGCGTCGACCGGGAGATTCGGGGACAGGCTACCAAACTCCCAATTGTAGCCCAGCGGCAACCGTCGCTACCCTCGGCCTGTGACCGCGCTTCCGGGGGGCAAACCGGGTACAGCTATCCAATTCCAAAGGCGGGAATTGGTAGCAGTCCCCGTTTTGCGGCACGTTCTACCGGGGTGCATTAGGCCTCCGCCACTTCGCCCTCAGTGTAGATCACCTTCCCGCGTTTGATCGTCAGGTGCACCAGGTTGGAGCCGAGCTGCTCCGGCAGCTCGCGGTAATCGCCGGCATTCAGCACCAGAATGTCGGCCAGCTTGCCATAGGCCAACACCCCGCGGTCGGCGCAGCCGATCGAATGTGCGGCATTGACCGTGGCGGCTGAGATGGCTTCCGCCGGAGACATCCCCATCGCCAGGCAGGCCAGGGAAATGGCCGTCTGCATGTTCAACGATGGCGTATCGCACGGATTGAAGTTGGTCGCGATGGCCACCGCCGCGCCGGCATCGATCAACGCCCGCGCCGGCGCATAGCGGCCGCTCCGGAAGGATGCGGGCGGCAGCAGCGTGGCCACGGTTTGCGAACGCGCCAGCGCGTCCACTTCCGCGAGGCCAATGTGCTCCAGATGGTCGACACTCACCGCCTGTTGTTCCACTGCCAGGCGCACCGCCGGCGCCGGCACGGGATCGTCGGCGTGAACCTTGCAACCGAAACCGAGTTCGCGCGCCACCACCAGAAAGCGGCGGAACAACGACTGACGCCACGGCTCCGGGTCCCATTCGAGATCCGCGAAGCGGGCCAGGCGGCGGCGCCGGATTTTCGGCATCAATTCGCCGCACATCCACTCCGCGGCTGCGCAATCGGCTTCCGGAGAGCCCGCAAGCTCCCGTGGAAATCGCAGAAGCAACGTCGCCACCACGTCGAGAGGTCTACCCTGCAAAACCGCCAACGCCCGGAGGACCTTGGTCTCCGCGCTCTCCTGCGGACCGCACCCGGTCTTGGCCTCCACGGTGGTGGTGCCATGCCGGGCCATGGCTTCCAGGTAGGCGCGCCCGCGCCATGCGAGCCGGTGCCCGGTCATGGTCAGCAGCAATTTGACCGCGCTTTGATGCTCGCGCTGCGCCTCTCCGGGAGGGCAAGGCGGCGGAAACATCAGATGGGTGTGGCTGTCCACGAAACCCGGCATCACCACCCGCCCCACGGCGCTGATTTCCATGGCCCCGCGTGCCGCGGCCAGGTTCTCCACGCGCACCGCCGGGCCCACTTCCTCGATCACGCCGTCGCGAATCAGCATGGCGCCGTGGGGAATCACTCCCAGTTCGTTCAGTTCGGGCCCACGCCGGGCGCCTTTGGGCCCGCGCAGCGTCAGCAACTGGCGGGCGTTGCGAATCAGGATCGGTGGCGTGACGTTTTTCCTTCTCAGGGCGGGCATGGCGACTGCTTCCTCACTGTAGCATCGGGCCTGTTACCATTCTGGATTGAGCCTGCCCATGGAGCGTCCCAGCCGCACCGATTCGCCGCGCCCGCTTAAGACGCTGGAGCGCGTTTTTTCCAAGGCCGGCCTGGGCTCCCGCACCGACGCCCGAAGCTGGATTGGCGCGCGCCGCGTCCGCGTCAACGGCAAGATCGTGGAAAACCCCGATTATTGGGTCGACCCCGCCAAAGACACCGTCACGCTGGATGGCAAGCCGCTGCGCGCGCCCGGCAAGACCTACATCCTGCTTTACAAGCCGAAAGGTTATTTGACCACCTGGCGCGATCCGCAGGGCCGCCCCACGGTCTACGATCTGGCCTCCGAAGCCGGCACGTGGCTGGCGCCGGTCGGCCGTCTGGACCTGGACACCAGCGGCCTGCTGATCCTCACCAACGATACCGATTTCGCCGAGCGCGTCACCAACCCTCACCACAAGCTGCCCAAGACGTATCTGGTGAAAGCATCCACGCTGCTCAGCGAGGAACAACTGGACAGCCTGCGCCGCGGCCCCGTGCTGCATGACGGACCCACGCGCCCCGCCGTGGTGACGCGCGTCCGCGACTCGGCGAAGTACACGTTTCTCGAGATCGTCATCACCGAGGGCCGCAACCGGCAGGTGCGGCGCATGATGGAAGCCATTGGGAGCAAGGTATTGAAGCTGGTGCGCGTGGCCATTGGGCCGGTGCGCATCGGCGAATTGCCGATCGGCAAGTGGCGCCGCTTGTCGGACGAAGAGATCCGGGCGCTGGGAGGCGCTACTCCGAGTTCGAATACCAGCGCAGGCCGACGAATGCCGAAGCCATGGTGCCCCGCAGGTAAAACGCGGCCAGGGGCGACGTCTTGAAGTGGAACGCCTTGGCGCCCGCACGCAGTTCGAGGTGCCCCAAGAAGCGAAAGTTCACGGTCGCGTCGGTGTCCCAGATGGTCCAGTGGTGCGGCACCGCGAAACCCGATCCGTTGACTTCAAATCGCACGTGGCGCGACGAATAGTAGTGCCCGCCCAACCCGAACGTCGGCGAAATGATGGCCCGCGTCCCGGATCCAACCAGGCTGATGGGGTTGCCCGTGGTGGGGTCGATGATCAGGTTGCCGTTGCTGTCGTAATAGTTCTTGGGCGCGTCGAAGGTTGACGCG
>JBEKYE010000437.1:0-4129 GCA_049511275.1 Bryobacteraceae bacterium | reverse complement strand
CTGGTCGGGGTACAAATGCCTGGCCCGCACGCTTCCGGCCACCGCGATGCCGCGCTCTTCGAGAGCCTGCCGCAACGCCGCCGCCGCATAGAGCGCCGGATCTTCGATTCCCAGCAGCATCTCCTGCCCGCGGTCGCGCAACGGCAGCGTGCCCCATAACCGCACGTCCCGGCTGCCCGGAATTCTCTCCATGCGGACCCTGCGGTCGCCTCCGGCGGCTACCGTGCGGACGCGGTTTTCCAGCAGGTAGTATTCCACGGGTGGGTTGAGCGCGAGCACGGCCGGGTCGCCTACGGCCGCACCCGGACGGATGTTGAGGGTCAAGGTATTGTCGTTGAGGGTGAGAGCGGAAATCGGCGGCCCGTCGTCGGAGCGCGGATCGTCAATCGACCAACCCACGGCGTAAGGCTCCCAGACGTACCAGGTGTCGTCGCCCACCACGTCGCCCTCGATGCGCTTGACGCCGCGCGCGGCCACTTGATCGGCCAGGTCTTCAATCGCCGCCAAAGGATTGCCCGTCACCGGGCCAATGCGGTAAGGGATAGCGCGCGCCGAAAGGTTGGGATCGCCGCCGCCCACCAGCCGCAACTCGCCGTGGATACGCCCTTCGGCGTCCGGCGGGCCATCCGCCACGACCCGCGTCCGAAAAGTAAAATCCGGCCCGAGCCGCTCGAGCGCCATGGCCGTGGTAAACAGCTTGGTGTTGGACGCGGGAACGAAGAAGTGGTCGGGGTTCGCCTCGTACAGCGTCGTTCCGCTCGCCAGATCGACGATGCGAATGCCCCAGAAGGCAGTGCGCGCGGCCGGTGAAGCGGCAATCAGACGTTCGATATTTTCAGCCAGGGAAGCAGCCGATAAGCAACCAGCCAGAAGCAACGCCGGCGCCAGACGGAGTAATCTCATCGGCCGGTAACCTTCGCTTCCAGCCAGATTAAGGGAATCAGAATCATCACCAGGCACGTGCCTGCCAGCGGGATCCCTACCACCACGCCCACGCCCAGCGCCGAGGCCGCGTAGCCCAGCGTAGCCGGCGCCAGCAAACCGCCCACCAGCGCCACCGAAAAGATGCCGTTGAAGAAGCCCGGATGGTAATAAGCGAAACGGTGGCCGATGGCTTCCGCCACCAAAGGAAAGATGCTGGCGTAGCCGCCGCCGACGAGCATCGCGCCGGTAGCCGCCCCGAATCCGTTGTTCGTGAAATAGAGAACCAGGCAGCCGAACAGCGCCGCCGCGACACTCGCCAGCAAGAGCCGCGCATGGCTGACCCGGGGCAGGATCTGGACCGCGCCCAGCCGGCCCCCCAGGAGAAACGTCCAGTAGAGAGCCAGATCGAACAACGCGGCTTTGGGGCTCAGCCCAACCCGGCGGATCAGGAATAGCGGCAGCCAGCCGGCAATCGACCATTCGTTGCCGAACTGAAAAAACAGCAGCAGGGCGAAAAGGATGGCGCCGAGGCTGCGGAAATCCTGAAAAGCCTGCCGCAACGTAGGATGCGTGCCCGGCGGCGGCGCCTGGTAGGAACTCTTGAAATACAGCCCGGCAAACAGCCCCGGCACCACTGCCATGAAGATCAGGATGGTGGGCACATTGTACGCGTAGAAGGTGCCGCCCACCAGCAGCGTGGCCGAGAGGCACCCGAGTCCATACCAGATGCCGCCCTGATTGACCGTGCGGGCCGCGTCCGTCTGGTAGCTTCGGGAAATGGCATGGAACAGGGCCATATTCAAGAGCCCGGCGCCGATCCCCAGCGTCAACAGGCCGCCCACCCGCCACCAGGAGGAGAGCAGCGGTGAAACCACCGCCAGGTAGGCCAGATCGACGCAGGAAAGCGCGCAGGAAAAAATCAGCAGGAATGTCAGCCCGCGCCGCGCGATGATGGGCCGAGCCAGGGCGGCCGCCGCTACAATCCCCACCGCGAGGCTCAGGAAGTAGTTCCCTACGGCTACAAAATCCGGTGGATCCCGGTGGTATCCCCAGGCCGGCAGGATGGCGCCCAGCAATGCCAGCAGAAACCCCGAGAGCAGGAATCCGGCCAAGGCTTTCCCACCCGCGGTGGAGGGGACCTCGGCCGTGACCGGGACAGAACTCACAGGTCCGATTGTAACCCCTGACCCGGCGGAATTCGGAATCCCGTAGGAGGCCGTTCCGAAATCGGGAGGACTGGCGGAGGAGCGGCTTTGCTATCAGCCGATTGCATATGGCACGCGGGTTGCAAGCGGTTTGTAAGGTTCTTTAGAGGATATTCTCACTTTGGTGCGTTGTTGCCTCCGTTCCGGCTCGACGCCGCCGCCCCGCCCGGTCCCATCTGCCGGAGCGGGGCGATTTTTTTGTTCTGCTAAACTGGGGTTTCTCATCTCACATGCCTGGACCCTATGCCTACTGGATGGATCGCTGGGAGCGGAAGCTGGCCACTCGCGACACCAACCGGGTGGTTCGTCCGTTTGACTGGGGCACGGAATGGCTGCACTCGATCGGCTTCCCGCCCTGCCCGGCGGAAGCCAACGGCGATGCGGCTGCCCGGGTGGGCCGTTTCGTAACCGAGAGCGTCGCCCACTCCGACCGCTTTTATTCCTACGCGCCGGTCGAGGATTTCCGTCTGCTGGATGACCGGCTGACTTTCACCAGCCCGGTGGAGTCTCCGCATCCGAAGAACAATACCGTCCACGCGCTGTGGTTTCCCGCCGGGCGGGACCGCGGCCGCGCCCTGGTGGTGCTGCCCCAGTGGAATTCCGGTCCGGACGGGCACGTGGGACTGGCAAAGCTCCTGAACCGGTTCGGAATCAGCGCGCTGCGCATGACCATGGCGTACCACGCGGAGCGCATGCCGCAGGAATTGTCTCGTGCCGACTACCACGTCTCGAGCAACATCGGGCGCACCATTCACGCCACGCGCCAGTCCGTCATCGACGCGCGCGCCTGCCTGGACTGGCTGGCGCAACAGGGCTACCAGCGTCTGGGTGTGTTGGGAACCAGCCTGGGTTCGTGCGTGGCCTTCGTGACCGCGGCCCATGACCGGCGCGTGAAGGTGGGCATCTTCAACCACGTATCCAACTACTTTTCCGACCCGGTCTGGACCGGAATATCGTCCCGGCACATACGCCAAGGCTTCGGCGACGTGGTGAGCCAGGACGATCTGCGGCATTACTGGTCCGTGATCAGCCCGGCCAGTTACCTGAAGCGCATCCAGGGGCGCGACATGCGCACCCTGCTGATCTGGGCCCGGCACGACTCGACATTCCTGCCGGTTTATTCCCGGCAGGTGCTCGGCAGCTTCCG
The DNA here is from genome assembly GCA_049511275.1 of Bryobacteraceae bacterium. Lineage (GTDB taxonomy): Bacteria > Acidobacteriota > Terriglobia > Bryobacterales > Bryobacteraceae > PALSA-129. Next base: position 853 of record JBEKYE010000437.1, on the reverse strand, counting down.
GGAAATGCAGTTGCCGCATGAGGTTTTCACGCTGCCTTGCGGCCATTACACCACCGGCCGTTTCCCCTTCAACCTGATGGATGGCCTGAGCATGTGCCGATTTGCCGCCCGCAACATGTAACCCAAACATTACATGGCGCTTAGCGGCAGTATCCTGAGAATTTAATATTGACAAGCCGAAACGCGCGTGAGAGCATGTAAACATCACTGGAAAAGGAGGTGGTCCAGCATAATGGAAAGTAACATACGACCGCGAGAGGTGGCCGACTGTTAAAGGTCGAGCCGATAATGTAGCCGATTCCGTCCAGTATCGGAATCAACGTTCCTGTGGACCGGCTGCCTCAAGCGTCAGCTTAAGCCTCAGGTTGTAATCTTTGGCTACCTCCCCCGTGCCCCGAGAGCGGGTCACGGGGGATTCGTCTTTTTGGTATACTGAAAGTCTCGAAAGGAATCCCCGTAACAAAATGAAGGCTGGTATTCACCCCGCTTATAACGAATTGAATGTAATCTGCGCCTGCGGCCATACCTTCAAGACGCGGTCCACGCACAAAGGCGACATCCGCGTGGAAATCTGCTCGTCCTGCCACCCGTTCTTCACCGGAAAGCAGAAGCTGATGGACACCGCCGGCCGCATCGACAAGTTCGAGAGGAAGTACAAGGAATCGCGCGCCGCCAAGAAGGCACAACCGGTAGCGTAAACCGGGAAACAGGTTTGGAAATGGCAAAGGGGCCGGACGGTGTCCGGCCCCTTTGGTTTTTTCCGGGCGGCATTTCTCCCCAGGTTTCGACGCGGGCCAAGGAACTCCCTTGATTTCAGCGGCTAGCCCGCCGATGAAGTGGCGGACGCACTCCT
>JBEKYE010000436.1:0-4130 GCA_049511275.1 Bryobacteraceae bacterium | reverse complement strand
CGTTCGACCACGTGCGCGCGCTGTTCGCCTCCACGCGCGAGGCGGCCAAGCGGGGCTATACGGCGGGCCACTTCTCATTCAACATCCCGGGCGGGCGGTGCGAAGTCTGCCAGGGCGACGGCACCGTGACGGTGGAGATGCAGTTTCTGGCGGACGTGGAGCTGGTGTGCGAAGAATGCAAGGGGACGCGGTACAAGAGCGGCGTGCTGGAGGTCCGCTACAACGGGCTGAACATTCATGAAGTGCTGCAACTGACGGTGCGCGAGGCGATCGAATTCTTTCACGGCGCCGCGCGGTTAGTCGCGCGACTGAAGGTGCTGGACGACGTCGGGCTGGGATACCTGCGGCTGGGCCAATCGGCCACCACGCTTTCGGGCGGCGAAGCGCAGCGGGTGAAGCTGGCGTCGCACCTGGCGGCCACCACGTGCGCGGGCACGCTGTTCATCTGCGACGAACCGACCACGGGGCTGCATTTCGACGATATCGCGAAGCTGCTGGCGTCGTTCGAACGGCTGATTGAAAACGGCGGCAGCCTGGTGATTATCGAACACAACCTGGATGTGATCCGCGCGGCCGACTGGGTGATCGACCTGGGACCGGAAGGCGGAGCGGGCGGCGGGAGGGTAGTGGCGGCCGGCACGCCGGAGACGGTCGCGGCCACGGAAGGTTCGTATACCGGATACTATTTGCGGGCCGCGCGCTAGAATCGTACCAGGAGGTCCGATGCGTCCTTTTCTTCTGCTTGCCTTGCTGCCGGCGCTGGCGCCCGCGGCCGATCCGCTGGGCGTGGTGCAAGCGGTGATTGCCCAAATGGACGGCGGCGAAGCGCTGCCGGCCGATTTTCAGCATGCCCCCGGGGAGACGCTGTTTTTCAGTTGCCGCATCGCGGGCTTCACGAAATCGGCGAAAGAGGAGATCCATCTCAAGTACTCGGTGCAGGCCTTCGATCCCAAGGGCGTGGCATTGAACGAGATTTACCAGAACGAGATGGAGGAAGAAGTGGGCCCGCAGGACAAGGAGTGGATGCCGAAGATCGAAACCCAGGTGGATCTTCCGCCGATTCTGCGGGGCGGCGCATACAAGATACAGGTCAAAGTGGAAGACGTGCTGGCCAAGGCTTCGGCGGAGCTGGCGGTGCCGTTCCAGGTGCATGCCAGGGATGTGCCGGCGAGCGCCGTGCTGACGGCGCGCAACTTTCAGTGGTACCACACCGACGAGGAAACGAGGCCGATGGCGCGGCCGGTATACCACCCCGGCGACAACATGTGGATGAAGTTCGACATGGTGGGCTACAAATACGGCGAGGGGAACAAGATCGACGTGAGCTACGTGGCGTCGCTGGTGCTGGCGAGCGGCAAGGCGATCTGGACGCAGCCGGAGCCGGCCGTGGAGCAAAGCGAATCGTTCTATCCGAAGCCTTATATAACGGGCGAGTTCGGCATCTCACTGCAAAAGAACTTCGCGCCGGGCACCTACACCATGTCGGTCGCGGTGAAGGACGCCGTGGGCAAGCAGACCTACGAAGGCAAGTTCACCTTCACGGTGCAGTAGGCGGCGGAGGCGCTCATGCCGACACCCGGCAACGACAGAGTGTCCGTCCCCCACCAGGGTGTCGAGACGAGTCTCGACACGGCACGCACGAGTGCGTGCGCCAGGACTTCCGGCTCCGCGTGAGAAATGCAGCTCAGCGTTGCGCGATAAGCGGGATGATCACCGGGCCGGCGTTGCTCACGCGCGTGTCGCTGGTGAGCGCTACCGTGGAGCCGGTCGCGGCGTCGAAGACTTGCAGCGTGGTGAAGACGGTGCAATAGCCGGGATTGGTTGGGGTAGCCGCGGGAGTTGGAACCGGGTTGACGGTCACCACGCCCCGAATCTCGGCGCGGTTGGCGGTCTGGGAGGTAATCTCGGCGCGCGTCAGATCGAGAGTGGCGGCGGTCTGCGGGACGAAATTGGGGACCACGGCTTGCTTCAACGATTTGTTCTGTCCGTCGAAGAATTGCAGCTCGACGGTGCAATTATTGGCCGTGGTGGGAACCGTGCTGGAGTTGGAATTCAGATTCAGAACGCTGAGCCGGGCGGTCTGATTCGAGGCGAGGCCGACCATGCCGGTGGTGACGGCCGGCTGTGACAGCGGATCGAAGATGATGGCATTCTGCGCCATGGATTGGGCCGCGAAGGCAAAGAAGCCAGCCAGCGTCAGACGGCAGAGACCTGTGCTTTTCATAACATTCCTCCTGATTGGGAAGTTGGAGCCCGGGATGACGCGGCGGTCCCGGCCTACCGATCATTAGAACACGGAGGGAGCGAAGAAGGTTGCGGCGGGGAAACGGGGGGTTGGCGGGCTCAAAACCTCAGGAGACCAGAGCCTGCGTGACGCGCGAGGCCAGTTGGTCAAAGGTCAGGATTTCGTAGAACGAGGGGTCCTGCATGATGCGCGCCACCAGGGCGGCGTGCATGGCGTGTCCGGCGCGTTCGGCGATGACGTGGCCGAGCAACGGGCGGCCGAGCAGGGCCAGATCGCCGATGAGGTCGAGGGCCTTGTGGCGGCAGCACTCATCGGGCGCGCGAAGACCGCCGGGGTTGAGGACGCCGGCGGGCGTGAAGCAGACGGCGTTCTCCAGGGAAGCGCCGCGAATCAGGCCCATGTTGCGCATCTGGTCGAGATCGGACTCCCAACCGAAGGTGCGGGCGAAGGCGATTTCGGCGGCATAGCTTGCGGGGGTCACGTCGAGTTCCAGGGACTGTCGGCCGACCGGCGCCGGGTAATCGGTATCGCAGGTGAGACGGAAGCTTTCAGCGGGCAGGATGGAGATGCGCTTGCCTTTGTCTTCCACGCAAATGGGCCGCCGGATGCGGAGGTAGCGGCGCTTGCGGCGATACTGGCGGATGCCGGCCTGTTCGATCAGGCGAACAAACGGCAGGCCGCTGCCGTCGAGGATGGGCACTTCCAGGTTGTCGATTTCAATATAGGCGTTGTCAATGCCCATGGAATAGAGCACGCTGAGGAGGTGTTCGGTGGTGGAGATCAGGACGCCCTGGCGCATCAGGCTGGTGGCATAACTGACGCGGGCGACGTGGCGCCAACTGGCTGGAATCTCGAATCGATCCAGGTCGGTGCGCACGAAGACGATCCCGGTGGAGACGGGTGCGGGCAGCAGGCGGATCTGAACCGGCACGCCGCTATGCAGCCCTACGCCGCCGGCTTCCACCGGCCGATGTAAAGTGGTTTCAAATCGCACGGCTATTCACGGGCATTGTAACATCTCATCAAGTATTGGTCCCTGTTACTGCAAACATTTGATGCGGAAAGACTTGATCTGGTTGCGGTGTGGCTAAAACGCAACACTTTGCGGGGCGATTGTGTCCCAAACGGAGCGCCTGGGCGGTAAATTTCGCTTTGGACAGCGGCCAGTCCATAATCGAGTCATGTATATCCGCGTGAATGAGCGGGACAACGTCGGGATCATCGTGGACCCGGAAGGGGTTGGGACGGGAAGGGCTTTGCCCGGGGGAATCACGGCGCGGGAGGCGATTCCGCAAGGCCACAAGGTGGCGCTGCGCGATCTGGAGGCGGGCGAACCGGTGTTGAAGTATGGCCACACGATTGGATTCGCGGAGCGGTCCATTCCGGCGGGGGCGTGGGTGCGCGAAGAGACGATCCGCATGCCGGCGCCGCCGCCGCTCGACGAACTGCCGCTCTCCACGGCCGTGCCGCCGCGGCCGGTTCCGCTCGAAGGCTACAGGTTCGAAGGCTACCGGAACGCGGACGGCGGGGTGGGAACGCGGAATGTTCTGGGGATTGCGACCACCGTGCAGTGCGTAGCCCCGACCGTGGAATATGCGGCGCGGCGGATCAAGACGGAATTGTTGCCGCACTTCCCCAACGTCGACGACGTGGTAGCGGTGACGCACTCTTACGGCTGCGGGGTAGCCATCGATGCGCCGGGCGCGGCCATCCCCATCCGCACCCTGAAGCACATCTCGCTGCACGCGAATGCGGGCGGGGTTCCGCTGATCGTCAGCCTGGGCTGCGAAAAGATGCAACCGGCGCGGCTGTTCGCGAACGAATTGCCGATGTTGGCAGAGCGAATGCCGGGAGAAGCCAACGTGATCCGGCTGCAGGACGAGCG
>JBEKYE010000435.1:0-4167 GCA_049511275.1 Bryobacteraceae bacterium | reverse complement strand
TGCCCTGGGCGCCCGCCGCAGCCGCATCGTCTTCCAATTGCTTGCCGAGAGCCTGGCGCTGGCGGCGGCCGGCGGCATTCTCGGGCTGGCGCTCGCCTGGGGCGGCGTCGGCCTGCTCACCCGCCTCGGCGCCGCCGCTATTCCGCGGCTTGCCGGGGCGCGCCTCGATTGGCGCGTGTTTCTTTTCGCGCTGGCGGTTTCGGCGCTCACCGGCATGCTGTTCGGCCTGGCCCCGGCCCTCCAGCTTTCCGCCGCCAACCCCCAGGCGGCGCTGATGGAGAGCGGCCGCGGCTCTACCGCCGCGCGCTCCTCGCGCCTGCTGCGCAATGGCCTGGTGGTTTCCGAGATTGCCCTGGCTTTGCTGGTGCTGATCGGCGCCGGTCTGCTGATGCGCAGCTTTGTGCGCCTGCGCGCCGTGGATCCCGGCTTCCAGCCGGCCAACCTGCTCACCCTGCGGCTGCCGCTATCGCCCAACGTGCCCATCGATCGTCGCGTGGCGTTTCTCGATCGGCTTTCCGGCCGCCTCGCCGCGCTGCCCGGTGTCCGCTCCATCGGCGCCGTCAACAACCTGCCTTTGACCGGTCTGGGAGTCGGCGCCACGTTCGCCGTGGATGGCCGCCCCGCTCCGCCGCCGGAACAGCGGCCCATCGGCCTGGTACGCGGCGTCACCCCGGATTACTTCCGCACGATGGCCATTCCGCTGGTCTCCGGCCGGTTCTTCGCGGAGTCCGATACGGCCCAGGCCCCGTCCCGCATCATCGTCAACCAGACTCTGGCGCGCCGTTTCTGGCCGCGGGCCAACCCCATCGGCGGCTGCCTGGTGCTCGATCCGAGCGGCCGCATCGCTGAAATCGTGGGGGTGGTGGGCGATGTCAAACCCGAGCGGCTGGACGGCGACGATTGGCCCACCATCTACAGCCCGTACCCCCAAACCAATTTCAATATCATGGTGATGGTGGTGCGCACGGCCGTGCCGCCGGAGGCGCTGGCCTCTTCCGTGGAGCGCGCCGTGCACCAGTCCGACCCCGATCAGCCGGTCGCCGACATGCGCTCCATGGATGCCGTGGTAGATCGAGCCGTCTCGACGGCGCGCTTCCATACGTTGGTGCTCGCGGTTTTCGCCCAGATCGCTTTTCTTCTGGCGGCCACCGGCATTTACGGCGTAGTAGCTTATGACGTGAGCCAGCGCACCCCGGAAATCGGCATTCGCATCTCGCTCGGCGCGCAGCCGGGCGACGTGCTGCGCCTGATCCTGGGCCAATGCGCGCGCCTGGCCGCGCTCGGCATCGCGCTCGGACTGGCCGCCGCCTTGGCGCTGACGCGCCTCATGGAATCCATGCTCTTCGGCGTTAAACCCACCGACACGCGCACGTTCGCGGTCGTTTCGCTGCTGCTCGGAGCCGTCGCCCTGGCTGCCGGCTACCTTCCCTCGCGGCGCGCCATGGCCCTTCAGCCGGCGGCCGCGCTGAGGCACGAATAGGACGGGAAATAAAATCAATGATTACACTTCGCAATGTCGAAAAGTTCTATGAAGGCGGTTACGGCCGCACTTACGTGCTTCGCCGCATCAACATAGATGTCAAGGAAGGCGAGTTTGTCACGATTATGGGTCCCTCGGGGGCCGGTAAGTCGACGCTCCTGAGCATACTCGGCATGCTGGATGGCGCCTGGACCGGGGAGTTCGAGTTCTTCGGCCACGCGGTCCACCGCATGAAACCCAAAGACCGCATCGAGCTGAATAAGAAGTACATCGGCTTCGTCTTTCAGAGTTATCACCTGATCGATAACCTTACCGTCTACGAAAACCTGGATATCCCGCTTTCTTACCGGAATGTCAAAAGCTCCGAGCGCGCCGCCATGGTCTGCGACACGCTGGACCGCTTCCACATCGTCGGCAAGCGCGACCTTTTCCCCAGCCAGCTCTCCGGCGGGCAGCAGCAACTGGTGGCCGTGGCGCGCGCCGTAATCGCCAATCCCAAACTGATCCTGGCCGACGAGCCCACCGGCAACCTGCACTCCAGCCAGGGCAAGGAGATCATGGAGCTTTTCAAAAGGCTCAACGACGATGGCGCCACCATCGTCCAGGTGACGCACTCCGAAGCCAACGCCGCATACGGCCACCGCATCGTCCAACTGGCCGATGGCTGGGTGGTCGCGTAACCCCAGGCGCGGACCAGTTTCTTGTGGGGCGGACGCTCTCGTCCGCGCGCGACCCCCTGGTCGCGCCCCTGCTGGTTTGATTGAATCCAGTTGAGGCGGGGCCCTGCGCTACAATAGCCCTTCGCATGCAGGTACTCCAGGCGGGCCATTACAAGCTGATCTATCTCGAGCTCGAACCCGAGACGGTGGCGAGCATCGCCCGCCAGGCCGGGTTTGAGACGCGGACCCGCGACGGCCAGCGCGGCATCCAACTGGATCTGACGGCGCGCGAGCGCGAATCGCCGCTGTTGCTGTTCGACGCCGCCGATCCGGCCAATCTGGGCTGGTTTTCCCGCTGCCAGTTCTACGTGGACGGCCGCTCCGGTTCGGTGATGCAGACGCCCATGACCCTGGCCAACAAGAAAGACCGCGCCGGCAAGGCCCAGCGCCACGCGGTACGCCTTTCGATCAACAAGGAACTACCGGCCACTTTCCGCCTGCCCGGCCGCCAGCCCCTTACCGAACAGGTGTTCTACCACCTGCTGTTCAACTTCCTGGCCGCCCTGACCCAGACCGGCGTAGCCGTCTGCGGCACCGGGTCGGTGGAACCGCTGGCCGGCCGCACCGAAAGCGTCGGCACGCGCAATTGACCCAACGCCAGTCCCGGTCGCGGCCGAAAAGCCGCCAGCAGGCCTTCAGACGACCATCATGCGATGATCGGGGCAATCGAGCTGGATGGCGTCGTACACCTGATCGAGCAGGCGCAGGCCGTGGCGGGCCAGGAAGGGAAGGATCGAGTAGAGGCGCTCTTGCAGGTGGCGCTCGGGGTAGAGCAGACCGCATAGCGATGCGGCGTCTTCGGTCGCGCGGGCGTCGCGGCGCATGGCTTCGCGGCCGGCCTTGCCTTCCACTTTGCCGATTTGATAGCGGATCTTGCGCGCGCTGCGGTCCAGGGCCTGGGCGAGCGTGGGATCGAATGCGCCGAGTTCGCCGCGCAGACGGTCGACGGCGCGGCCGACGGTATCGGCCGTTTCGCGCAGCGTGCCGGCGACGCCGGGTGGAACCAGGCGGGCCGCGACGCGGTGGCGGATGGCCTCTTCGCCTTCAAAGAAATCGGTGAGCCCGAGACCGTAGCGATCGAGGAGCTTCTGGCTGTGCGCGTCGAGGATGGTGAAACCGGCGCGCGGAACGGCCACGGGCATGCGGCCGGGAATGGCGCGGTAAATCACTTCGGATTGCGCCAGGTAGGCCATTTCGGCGGGACCGAGGATGCACGCGGCGGAGGGCAGAATGGAATCCTGCACCACCGGGCGGAGCAGGGCATTGGGAGAGAGCGATTCGGCGCGGTCCTGCAACTCCTGTGAGGAGATTCGGCGGCCGTTGAGCACATACTCGGAGCCGTGGCGGCGCAGCGCGAGGCGCTTGCCGTTTTCGAGGAGGAAGAAGAGAGAAGTCTGTTCTTCCATGTGAACCTGCGCGTGGTATCCAGCGGCGGCCAGTTGCTGGTTGCGGGCGAGTATGGCGGCGCTCAACTCCGGCGCGGCTGCAACGGCCGAGCGCAAGACCGGGGCGGCCAGTTGGCGGAAGGCGGGAAGCAGCGGGTCCACCTGGAGAATGTCGAACCTGGCGAGGAGGCTTTGAAGCAGATCGCCAAAGGCGCGTCCCATGGTGTTGCCGGGGCGATAGGCATCGGCGGCCAGCGCGGCCACTTCATCGGCGAAGGGCAGCCCGGCGAGCAAGGCGCGCAACTCGTCGACGGGGGGCTCGGCAAGAGCAATTTCGCCGACCGGTTGCGAGCCGGCGGCGCGGCGCATTTCGAGCTTATGGGGACGGTGGCGCTTGTCGAAAACCCAGGCGTGGTTCACTTCGGCGAAATCGTGGTCCTGGGTGGCCAGCCAGAAAACCGGGACCGCCGGGATGCCCTGTTCCGTGAGCCACGCGGCCAGGCGCGCGGTGTGCAGCGCCTTGTACGCGGTGTAAGCAGGACCGGAAAAGAGGCCCACCTGCTGGCCGGTAACGACGGCCACC
>JBEKYE010000434.1:0-4173 GCA_049511275.1 Bryobacteraceae bacterium | reverse complement strand
ACGTCAAGCAGGGCGACCTGCTGTTCCAGATCGATCCGCGCCCCTACGACGATGCCCTGAATCAAGCCGAAGCCGCCGTGGAACGCGACCAGGCGCAGATCACCCAGGCCGAAGCCACGCTGGCGCAGAACGCCGCACAAGTGAAATTTGCCGAGACCGACGCCGCCCGCCAGGAGCAATTGAATCAGGAAAAACTGGCTTCCAAAATGACCGCCGACCAGGCCCGCACCACGCTCGACATGAATCGGGCCGCGTCGCGTGCCACCCAGGCCGGTGTCGGGACGGCGCGCGCCACCCTGGCGGCCGACGAAGCCGCGGTGGCCAAGGCCCGCCTCGACCGCAGCTACTGCGAGATCCACGCGCCCATTTCCGGCCGCACCGGCAACTTGCTGGTGCATGCCGGCAATCTGATCAAAGAGAATGATGTGCCGCTCGTCATCATCCACCAGGTGGAACCGATCTTCGTCGACTTCGCCGTGCCCGAGGATCACCTCGGCGCCATCCGCAGGCTGAATGCCGGACACGCGCTGGCGGTGCGCGCTACGTTGCAAGACGGCTCCGGCAAAGGCGAGGCAGGTTCGCTGGCGGTGATCGACAACACCGTCGATGCCTCCACCGGCACGATCCATTTGAAAGCTACTTTCGAGAATCGCGATTCCCTGCTCTGGCCGGGCCAGTTCGTGAGCGTGGCGCTGACGCTCGACACGCTCCGCAATGCCACCGTGGTTCCCTCCGAAGCCGTCCAGATGGGACGCCTCGGCCAGGTGGTCTTCGTCGTCAAGCCGGATAACTCGGTCGATATGCGTCCCGTAACTCTCGGGACTTCGGTCGGTAAGAAGACCGTGATCGAGAAAGGCGTTGCTCCTGGCGAGACGGTGGTCGTCGATGGCCAGATGGCTCTTTTCCCCGGCGTCACGGTGCGCGCGATGGAAGCGCCCAAAGCCGGAGCGGGGCCCCAGTGAACATCTCCCAGATCTTCATCGAACGGCCCATCATGACGGTGCTGGTCTGTCTCAGCATCGTGCTGTTTGGCGTGGTGGCCTTCCGCGCCCTGCCAGTGGCGGCGCTGCCCAGCGTCGACTATCCCACCATCCAGGTGAACGCGGCGCTGCCGGGCGCCAGCCCGGAAACCATGGCATCCACCGTGGCCACGCCGCTTGAGCGCCAGTTTTCCACCATCGCCGGCATCCAGCAGATGAGCTCGGTGAATTCGCTCAGCACCACGCAAATCACCGTGCAGTTCGACCTGAGCCGCAGCATCGACGCCGCCGCGCAGGATATCCAGGCCGCTATTTCCGCGGCCGGCGGCCTGCTGCCCACCACCATGCCGCGCCCGCCCACTTACCAGAAGGCCAATCCCGCCGACCAGGCCATCCTCTACCTGTCCCTGTCTTCCGATACCCTGCAGCCCTCTAAGGTCAGCGAATTCGCCGACCTGCTGCTGGCGCAGCGCATTTCCATGGTGAGCGGCGTTTCCCGCGTGCAGGTTTTCGGCGACCAGAAGTTCGCCGTCCGGGTCCAGGTGGATCCCGATCGGCTGGCCGCTGACAACATCGGCATCGACGAAGTTCAGAAGGCCATCTCCTCCAGCAACACAAACCTGCCCACCGGCCAACTGGACGGCGACAAACAGGCCTTCACCATCGAATCGAGCGGCGGTCTGGAGCACGCCGCCCAATACCGGCCCATCATCGTGGCTTACCGCAACGGCGTCCCGGTGCGCCTGGAACAATTGGGCAATGTCATCGACAGCGTGGAGAACGACAAGATTATCGCGCTCATGAACGGCAAGCCGTGCGTGATCCTGGCCATCAACCGCCAGCCCGGCACCAACACCGTGGATGTAGTCGACGCCGTAAACCAACTGCTGCCCGAATTCCGCCACGAGATCCCGCCCTCCGTGCACCTGGAAGTGGCCTTCGACGCTTCGCAATCCATCCGCCACTCCATTCGCGACGTGGAGTTCACCCTGCTGCTGACGGTCTGCGTGGTGGTGATGGTGATCTTCCTTTTCCTGCGCAACATTTCCGCCACGCTCATTCCCGGTGCCGCCGTGCCCTTCTCCATCATCGGAACCTTCGCCGTGATGTACCTGCTGGGCTACAGCCTCAACAACCTTTCGCTGATGGCGCTTACGCTTTCCGTCGGCTTCGTGGTGGACGACGCCATCGTGATGCTGGAGAACATCGTGCGCCACATGGAGATGGGCAAGACGCGGCGCCTGGCGGCCCTGGCCGCCTCCCGCGAGATCGGCTTCACCATCATTTCCATGACGCTGTCGCTGGTGGCTGTCTTCATTCCGGTGCTCTTCCTCAGTGGAATCGTCGGCCGCCTGCTGCATGAGTTCTCCGTCACCATCGTGGTGGCCATCCTGATTTCCGGATTCGTATCGCTCACCCTGACGCCCATGCTGGGCAGCCGCTTCTTGAAATCCGAGCACGAGACGCGCCACGGCTGGCTCTACCATTTGCTGGAAAACGGCTTCAAAGGCCTGGCGCGCTGGTATGAAGTGACCCTGCGCATCGCCCTGCGCTTCCGCCTGGTGACGCTGGCGGTGGCCGTGCTCATGCTCATCGGCACCGGTTATCTCTTCTTCACCATGCCCACCGGCTTCATTCCCAGCCAGGACAGCAGCTTCACGTTCGGCGTGTTGATCGGCCCGCAGGACATTTCGTTCGACTCCATGGCGCAGCACTTGCGTGCGGTATCCGCAATCCTCCAGGCCGACCCCAACGTACAAACCATCGGGGCGTTCGGAGGCCAGGGCAACCAAGCCTTTGTCTTTGCCGAACTGAAGCCCCGCGACCAGCGCAAACTCTCGGTCGATCAATTCATCGAATCGGTGCGCCCCAGGCTTTTTTCCGTCCCCGGCGTCTTCACCTTCCTGCAGAACCCCCCGCCCATCACCGTGAGCGGCCAGTTCAGCACCAGTGTCTACCAGCTCACGCTGCAGAGTCCCAACCTGCAGGACATCTATACCTGGGGTCCGCAGCTCATGGCGAAAATGACGCAGCTTCCCGGCTTCGTCGACGTCAACGACAATGACCTGCAGGTGGCCAGTCCGCAGGTGATGGTGGATATCGACCGCGACCGCGCCGAGGCGCTGGGCGTGACGCCGGAGCAGGTGCAGGACGCTCTCTACAGCGCCTACGGCACGCGTCAGGTCTCGGTGATCTATGCGCCCGCCGACCAGTACCAGGTCATCATGGAGGTGGAGAAGCAATACCAGCGGACGCCGGATTCGCTTTCGAAACTCTATGTGCGCTCGTCGGCCGGCTCGCTGGTGTCGCTCGACACCATGGTCAAGATGAAGCGCCAGGTGGGGCCGCTCAGCATCAGCCATTTCGGCCAACTGCCCGCCACCACGATTTCCTTCAACCTGCGGCCCGGTTTCTCGCTGGGGCAGGCGGCCGACCAGGTGGACAGCGCCGTTCAGGACTTGCGAATGCCTTCCAGCATTTCCACCAAGTTCCAGGGCACGGTGAAAGAGTTTCAGAGTTCCTTCAGGAACCTGTCGATCCTGCTGATTGTGGCGATCCTGGTGATCTATATCGTGCTCGGCGTGCTGTACGAGAGCTTCATTCATCCCATCACGATTCTTTCCGGCCTGCCTTCGGCGGTCTTCGGCGCGCTGCTGACGCTGGTGCTCTTTCATAAGGAATTGGACCTCTACGCCTTTGTCGGCATCATCATGCTCTTCGGCGTGGTGAAGAAGAACGCCATCATGATGGTGGATTTCGCGATCTCCCAACGCCATGGCGGCCAGAGCGCTTACGATTCCATCTGGAACGGCTGCCTGTTGCGCTTCCGTCCGATCATGATGACCACGGTGGCCGCGTTGTTCGGCACGCTCCCCATCGCGTTGGGCTACGGGGAAGGCGCCGACGCGCGGCAACCGCTGGGACTGGCGGTGGTGGGCGGCCTGGTGGTGAGCCAGTTCCTGACCTTGTACATCACGCCCGTGATTTACCTTTACCTGGAGCGCTTCCAGGAGTGGCTGCAAGGCGACGAGAACAGGACGGCGCCGGAGGCGGTGGCGCAGACGTAGGTTTTTGGAGGGCGGACCCCCTTGGTCCGCGGCCGACGCCCCCGTCGGCCTGTCTGCGCTTTGCCGGGCGCCGACGCTGCGAAACGAAGCCAATTCTGTGTAACTGTCGATTCTGCATAGGTCCG
>JBEKYE010000433.1:0-4200 GCA_049511275.1 Bryobacteraceae bacterium | reverse complement strand
ACGATTTCGCCAAGCGCTACAAGGAAGGCGTGCCCATTTCGCTGCATGAGCTGATGTACCCGCTTGCCCAGGCCTACGATTCCGTCGCGCTCGAATGCGACGTCGAAATGGGCGGCACCGATCAGAAATTCAACCTGCTGGTGGGCCGCGAGATTCAAAAGGATTTCGGCCAACTGCCGCAGATCGTCGCCACCGTGCCGATTCTCGAGGGCCTCGACGGCGTCAACAAGATGTCGAAATCGCTCGGCAATTACATCGGCATCACCGAACCGCCCGAGGTCATGTTCCGCAAAGTGATGCAGATCTCCGACGAGCTGATGTTCCGCTATTACGAGTTGCTCACCGACAAGAGCCTCGCCGAAATCGCCGCCATGCGCCGCCAGATCGCCGCCGGCCAGTTGCACCCCATGGAGGCCAAGATCGCGCTCGGCAAGCTGATTGTCAGCGACTTCCACTCCGCCGCCGAGGCCCTTCGCGCCGCCGAAGTCTTCAACTCCGTGGTGCGCCGCGGCGAAATTCCCGCCGATATTCAAACCGTCGCGCTGCCCGAAGGCGTGCGCTCGCCCGCCGGAATCCGCCTCGACAAAATGCTCGCCCGCATCGGCCTCTACGAATCCGCCACCGAGGCTGTCCGAAAGATAAAGGCCGGTGCGGTGGAGATCAACGGGGAAAAGGTGAGAGACTTGGTGCTGGCAGACCCGCCCGCCGAAATGATCGTTCATGCCGGCAAGAACTGGCGGAAGGTCGTGCTCGGAACACCGTGAGAAAGCTCTATTACTGGAAGCTCAAGCAACGGGAACTCAAGCTCGGGGACCGCACCCTGCTGATGGGCGTGCTCAACATCACGCCCGACTCCTTCTCCGACGGAGGGAAATACTCCGATCCCGACCGCGCCTTCGCCCGCGCCATTGAACTCGAAGAACAGGGCGCCGACATCATCGATATCGGCGCCGAATCCACGCGCCCCGGCTCGTCCCGCATCACCGCATCGGTCGAACTGCAGCGCCTGGTTCCGGTGCTCAAGCGGCTGCGCGACCGCCTGGGCATTCCGATTTCGGTGGACACCTACAAAGCCGAAGTAGCCGAACGCGCGATCGAACTCGGCGCCGAGATCATCAACGATCCCTCCGGCCTCACCTTCGAGCCGCAACTGGCCCGCGTGGTCTCGAACCACGACGCCGGCCTCATCCTGAATCACATGCGCGGCCGCCCCGAAACCTGGGCCAAGCTCGGCCCCATGCGCGAGCCCATGACCACCATCGTGCACGATCTGGAAGCCGCCGTCAGCCGCGCGCGCGGCGTGGGCATCGACAAATCCCGCCTGGTCATCGACCCCGGCTTCGGCTTCGGGAAACGCAAGGAGCAGAATTCGCTGATCCTCGACCGCCTCACCGACCTGGCGGCGCTCGATCTGCCCATCCTCACCGGGCCTTCGCGCAAAAGTTTTCTCACCCAACCCTCCGGCGAAGAAACCCGCTATGCCACCGCCGCCGCGGTGGCCATCTCGGTCTTGCGCGGCGCCCACATCGTGCGCGTCCACGACGTCCGGGAAATGCGCGCCTCGGCCAGCGTGGCGGATGAGATTCTCCGCACCAAGGATTCGTAAACCATGCAACTTTGCGCGTCGCCCTCCGTCTAAGGAATTGCTATGAAACGTGCGATTTCAGCCCTCTTTCTGCTGGTTTTCGCAGGATTCGGCCAGCCTCGCAGCCGTATGGTGGATTACGCGCTGCTGCTGGAGGATGCCCCCGTAGCTCGAATGGCCCAGGGCCGGATGGCCCTTCAGAGCGCCGCTGCGCAGGCGCAGATGGCGCGCATCGGCGCCGCGCAAAGCAGCCTGCTGGAGGAATTGCGCAGCCGCGGGGTAGCCGTGGGAGGCGCTTCGCAAGTTCTGGTGAACGCCATCTTCGTGCGCTCAACGCCGGAGACCGCCGCGCAACTGTTGCATCTTCCCGGCGTGGTGCACGTGGTTCGCGTGCCGCGCCTGCACCGCGATCTGAATACCGCGCTTGGTCTGGTCAACGTCCCCGGCGCCTGGAACGCCATCCCCGGCGGAGTTGGCGCCGCCGGCGCCGGCATCAAAATCGGCATCATCGATAGCGGCATCGATCAGAACCATCCCGGATTTCAAGACCCGACCCTCACGCAGTTCCCGCCCGGTTTTCCCAAGGGCGATCCCAATTACACCAACTACAAAGTCATCGTGGCCCGCAGTTACGTGGCGCTCGATAGTTATACCGATAAGCCACCTAACCCCGACCCGATATACTCCACGCCCGACGACACCACCCCTCGTGACCGCGTGGGCCACGGCACCGCTATCGCCATGATCGCCGCCGGCGTGCAGAATACCGGACCGCAAGCCACCATCCAGGGCGTCGCGCCCAAAGCCTTCCTGGGAAATTACAAGATTTTCGGTTCGCCCGGCGTGAACGATTACGCGCTCTATTACGCGTTCGATGCGGCTCTGCAGGACGCCATTGCCGACGGAATGGACGTCGTCACCCTGTCGATGAGTGAAGGCAACATGCCATCCTACGGACCGCTCGATGTGGACCAGAATTGCAGTTCGAACGGTACCGCGCTGCCCTGCGACATCTACGCTCAGGCGGTGGAGAGCGCTGTGAGCGCTGGCGTAGTGGTCGTGGCCGCCGCGGGCAACGATGGAGACATCGGCGTGTTGCCGCACACGCTCAGCACCATTCACACGCCCGGCACCGCTCCTTCCGCCATTACGGTGGGCGCCACGGTCAATGCCCACCTCCTCTATCAGGCGGTCCACCTCAACGGACCGGGACTGCCCTCGAATCTGCAGAACCTTCAAGCGCTGTACGGCGATGGACCGCACCTCACCCCGCCGTCTGCTCCGGTCGTCGACGTGGCAACGCTCGGGGACAACGGCCTGGCCTGCACGGCGCTGCCCGGATCTCTAGCCGGGGCCATCGCGTTGATCCAGCGAGGCCTTTGCGTCTTCGCCGACAAGATCAACTACGCGCAGCAAGCCGGCGCCGTGGGTGTCATCCTGTATCAATCGGCCGGCACCAACACCATTTACAACACCCTGGGCGCGCAGAACACCGGCATCCCGGCCGTGATGATCGGATACAGCGACGGCGTGAGCCTGAAGAACTTCATCGATACCAATTCCGGCGTCACGGCCCAGTTCGATCAGGCCTTCACGCCAGTTGCTACTCAAGCCAACGCCATTTGGCCGGCCTCTTCGCGGGGCCCCTCCCTAGGCAGCTTCGCCAACTCGTCTTACCAGACCTTCGTTGTTAAACCGGAACTGGTAGCCGTGGGCTCGGGCATCTACACCGCCACGCAGACGCTCGACCCCAACGGCGAAGTTTACAATGCCAGCGGCTATACTGGGGTCACCGGCACCAGTTACGCGGTGCCGATGGTCGCCGGCGCCGTCGCGCTGGTGAAGCAGTTGCACCCCAACTGGACCCCCGCGCAACTCAAGTCCGCCGTGGTGAACACCGCCGCTCAGGGCGTCACCGATACCGATGGCACCACCGCGGGCGTCGACGCGGTGGGCGCGGGCCTGCTCAACGCCGCTAATGCCATGAACGTGGCTGCCACTATCAGTCCCGCCACTATTGCGTTCGGGGCCATCAACGCCGGTGCGTCGCCCATCACCCTCAACGTGACCAACGTCACTGGCGCTTCGGCCACTTTTAATTTCTCCGTGCAGACGCTGAATGCCGGCGCCGTGAGCGTCACGGTTTCGCCGTCTACGCTAACATTGGGGACGGCACCGGCGAACCAGACCGGAATCGTCACCGTCAAAGTGCCGGCCACGATGCCCGTCGCTGGCTCTTATGAAGGCTTCATCGTCGTCACGCTCGTTAACGCTCCTTCCGGAACCCCCACGCTGCGCGTGCCCTATCAATTCCTGGTGGGGAGCGGCGTCCCCGCTGATATCTTCCCGATCGTGGACGGCCAGTTTCTTGGCGCAGTGGGCGACCAGGCGTGGCTGATAGCGTTCCGACTGATCGACGCATACGGCGTACCCGAGGCCGGACCGGTGCAGTTCAAGGCCGTGTCCGGCGGCGGTTCCATCGAGCCCAACCCCGACACGATTTTATATCGCTACGGAGTCGCCGGCGCACTCGTCGATCTGGGCCTGCAGCCAGGCCCGCAGATCTTCGACGGTATCGCAGGAGGCCTCACCGTGGAGTTCGACGGCTACGCGCG
>JBEKYE010000432.1:0-4215 GCA_049511275.1 Bryobacteraceae bacterium | reverse complement strand
CCTTCCTACAGCGGGATTCTCACGCCCAGCACTGTCCCTTCATTCGGCCGGCTTTGTATGCTAAAGGTGCCTTTCACCAGGCGCGTGCGTTCCTTGATGCTCACCAGGCCGAGGCTGGCGGGCAGGCCGGCGCGGTTGGCGGGCATGCCCGCCCCGCGATCGGAAACCGTAAGGCGGAGCAATCCGTCCGTGCGTGTCAGTTCGACCTCGGCTTCGCCCACCCGCGCGTGTTTGGCCACGTTCTGCAGCGCTTCCTGGGTGATGCGGTAGACGCACAGCGCCACGGCCGGCGGCACGCTCTCGAAGGAGCCCTCGGTCTTGCACGTGACCCGGATGCCGGTCAATATGCCGAATTCCGAACAGTAGTCGCGAAGCGCGGCGCCCAGGCCGGAGTGTTCCAGCACCGCGGGGTGAAGTTCATGCGAAAGGCGGCGGATGCTCTCCGCCACCTGGACCAGCTTCTGCTGGATTCGTGCGCTCTGCTCGCGAGCTTCCGCTTGTTCCGGCGGGATCTGCCTCTTCAGATGGCTCACGCCAATGCTCAGCGCCGCGATTTGCTGGCTCAGATCGTCGTGCAATTCCCGGGCCAGCAGAGCCCGCTCTTCCTCATGCGCGTTGATCAGGCGCTCGCTCAACGCCATGATTTCCCGCTCCGCTTCCCGCGATTGGACCACGCTCCTCTTGAGATTGCGCGCCAGCAGCCCGGCCGCAACCGCCGTGGTGAGGAGGATGTTCACCAGGTTAAAGACCGTGTGGTACGCCGCATGAACGCCGCGCGCCGCCAGAATCAACCCCACGCACGTGACGGAAACAACCACCAGGCCGGCAAACTTGAGGAAGGCGCGCCAATCCAGCAGGATCGCGGCCGTCACCAGGATCAACGGGAAAAGCAGCATCCCTTCGTCCTTGAACCCGATCCCGAACAGCGAGGTTACCACCAGGCCGCAGCCCAGTTCACTCAGACAGATGATCTTTGTGGCCCATTCGAGTTCGCCCCGGCGGTTGAACCAGACAGCGGCCATCAAACACAAATCCTCCACACCCAGCGTCCAGGCGGCGCCGGTCCAACCGTACATCCAGGCCTGAGCCAGCGAAAAAGTGGCCATCGCGATCAGGCAGAGGGAAAGGACAAAAAGCGTTCGGCTGGCGCGGGCCTTGTCCTCGTCGGTGGATTGGGGAGGCGTCCCCCAGGCCAGTAGCGCTGCCATCGCTGTCCGCGTTCTCCGCATCGCCGGTTACTCCGTTACCAGCTTGAGGCGTACCGCGTACTGGATCAGCGCAGCGGTGGTATCGACGCCCAGCACCTGCATGATTTCGTATTTGTGCGATTCGGCGGTTCGCGGCGAGATTTTCAAAATCGCGGCCACTTCCTTCATGGTGCGGCCTTCGGCGACCAGTTGCAGAACTTCGCGCTGGCGCGGGGTCAGCGGTGATTCGGCGGAGCCTTCGCCCGCTGCCTCCATGAGCAGTGTGATGAGGTCCTTGGCCAGCAGCGTCGTGACAAATGCTCGTCCCAGCGCCACCTGCTCGATCGCCAAGATGAGTTCTTCGCCCGGAGAAACCTTGAGCACGTAGCCCGAAGCCCCGGCTCGAAAAGCGTCCACCGCCAACTGCGTCTCTTTGTGCATGGTCAGGACCACAATCTTGACGTTCGGACGGCGCGCGTGGATCTGCCGGATGGCGTCGAGCCCGTTGAGCAAGGGCATCGAGATGTCGGTTACCACTACGTCGGGCCGCAGGCTCTCGGCCGCTTCCACCAGGGCGCGCCCGTCATATACCACGCCAACCAGGTCAAAGCTGTCCTTGAGGAGCGCTTCCAGAGCCTGCGCGACCACGGCGTGATCGTCCGCCAGCAGAACTCTCGTTCTAGGCATGACCGGTACGGCTCCTGGTTTATGATATCCTGCTTCGCCGCGGCCAACCGCGGGAATCGCCGGCAGCTTCACAATCCCGCAGGCCGGTCGGGACGCCGCGCGAGAGATACGTGCCGCCGCCGGCCACGGTCTCGATGGCCAGCGCGAGTTCTTCGCCTGCGTCCACTTTCAGCACATACCCGCGAATGCCGGATTCGAGTGCGCTCTGAACCAGGCGCCGGTCGTTGTACATGGTGAGGAGGATCACGGCGGCGCAAACGCCCTCTCGCAAGATTCTCCGGCCGGCTTCGATGCCGTCCACCAGCGGCATCTTGATGTCGCTGACAACCGCATCCGGCCTGAGTTGCTCGACCGCCGAGAGCAACGCCTGGCCGTCGCCTGCCGATCCCACGATTTCGAATTGGCGCTCCAGAAGGCCGCGTACCTCTTCCAGCACTTCCCGGTGATCGTCCGCCAGCAACAACCGAATCCTTCTGGCGGCCCTGCTTTGCAAATCCAATTCCTCCACCCCGCTAGATTTCCCCATGTCTCAATTAACTGCTCGATGGGCCGCCGCGGCCATCCGTAAAACTACGGTGCGGCAGGCCTGGAATCCACCGGGCGCCGGAAAAGACGCCTGAATCGATTGAGCTTTCACTCCCGGCCCATTCTGCCCTCCCGGGGGACGGCCCGTATTCTCCGCGCCACATACCCGAAGAAGTACGGATAGGACCCGGCAGAGCACTGCGCCACAATTGAAGCATTGCGGGTGCCCGCAATTTGCTGGCATCCGGGCCAATCAGGCCGGGGCGTGGCTGTGCCGGAGTCCAAACATCAACTTGCGAATCGCGCTCGTATGGAAGCGCGTCTGGTGGAGGAAGCGGCTGCCTTGACCGCGACCTGCGCGAGTCTCGAAGCCAACAAGGCCGAGTTCCACCGGTCGAATCGGCTTTCCGCCCCTTCGTTACGACCCCGGCACAACAAGAATAATGAATCCAAAAGAGCTCGCCGACTTTCTTGAACAGCTTCTGTCCAAACGCCTGGTGGATGCGCCGGTAACAGAATCGGTAGGTCCACTGGGAGCGGTTCGCAAGCTCATCCACCGCCTTCGCAAGTGCCTTTTCGGGGAACCGGGCGTGCACTCGCAGGTTGCGCAGCAGGACCAGCGCATCGCCAGAATCCGATGTTTGCCCCCGCATGTACACGAATTGCTCCGGCGCTATTACGTGTTTCTGGAGGCGGAAGAGAACATCTGCTCCTCCATGGGCATGAGCTCCGGCGAATTTCACCGTCTGCGGCGGGAAGCCAGCGACTACATCCTCAGTCTCCACGAGCGAAAGCCCGACTTTGAACCGTTGCGGGCGCCCCCCGGAGACCGGACCTGAACCCTTCCTGCCGCCTTCGCCATGCCATTCCCGGCCAGTTAGTTTCTTTGCTGGGCAAAGACGTCGACCTGGGGCTGTTCCGCAACTTTAAGTTCAAGGAGCGGTTCACGCTTGCAGGCGCGCAGCGAATTCACCAACGCCTTCAACTTCGTCAACCTGAGTAGCCCCACCGTGACTCTTAGTTCGGCGGCCTTTGGGACAATCCGCACCGCCGGCACCATGCGGCAAGTGCAGTTGGGGCTGCGGCTGACCTTCTAACACAAACCCCGGTTGCTATCTCGGCGGAGCATTCCTCCGGACTTGCTCCGCCATCATCCTCACCAACTCTCCATTGGTCATGGGCTGCCACCCGTGTCCCTTCATCGGCCGCCCATATTCGAAGGTCGCGCCCGCATCCGTGGTCTTCAGATACTCCTCCAACTGGTAAACCGCCAGGTTGAGATAGTAATTATCCATGTCGCCGACATACACGTGGATCTTCCCCTTCAACTGCGGCCCGATCTTAGCCCAATTCGCCTTTAAGTAGGCGTTCAGATCATACCCGTGGTCGCGCATGTAGCCGGCCACCGGCTTGTCGATCTTGCCCGTCTTCTTGTCCCAGAGCGGTTGCGGGTAGCCGTCCTCGCCCACCGGCCCATAGACCGCCTCCCACGCTTCAAACTGCTGCGTGGAGCGGCCGTGGCTCCCCAGCACGTCCTCCAGTTGGCTCATCTGCCGCATGGTCTGGGTCACTTGTCCTTCCGCCGTCCGCATCATCGGCCGCTCCGGAGTCATGTAGTCATATCCCGGCGCCCGAAACGCATTGTCGTCGTCGTAGATATTCACCAGTTGGTCGCGCCGGAAATCCACCGGGTCGGGATACATGGTCCACGTTCCGCCGAAGAACTCCGGGTGGTAGACCTCGAGGGCCAGTGACTCCCAACCCCCCGTGGAACCGCCCGTCAGCATGCGCGCATACCCCGCCCGAATCAACCGGA
>JBEKYE010000431.1:0-4222 GCA_049511275.1 Bryobacteraceae bacterium | reverse complement strand
CGCGCCGATCGCGAGCAGGCAAGCCAGAAGGCGGTAACGCATCTCTCCATTTTCGCATGCGTGGAGGCTATTCCGTTCCGGGCCGGTTTCGCCCAGGCGTGACGCCGGCTCACGGCCAAGGACCTGCTAAAATCGTCACCGGGGCGGGATGGTGGAATTGGTAGACACAGAGGCCTTAAAAGCCTCTGATCCGCAAGGATCGTGTGGGTTCGAGTCCCACTCCCGCCACCAGATTTTGGCGGCGAATCTTAAAACCCTCCGAAAGTGCCAGCGGATCTAGTGAAACCTACTAAGTACTTTTGACCCGATCTGGGACTCGTGCCACCGGCCGGTGCGTGCGATAAGTATTGTGTAAGGACCGTGACACCGCCATGAACTATCGTCATCTGAGCTTGCATTGCGACTGCGGGGAGGTTCCCGAGCGTCTCGCCGAGGTGGGATTCAGCGAAGATCACCAGCTCATCGTGCACTGGTGGTGTGAGCAGTGCCAAAGAGTCGTCTACATTTCCAAGCCGCTCACCGAATGCTGGCTGGAGTGCCCCGGCAAAGACCATTCCCTCGACAGGGTGCTGGCGGACTGGTCCGGCGAGGCCAGGGAAGATACCGACGCCGAGTTTCTGCACAGCATCGGCGTCACCATGTAATGAAGCAGTAGGGCAGACGATCGTCTTTTGTCGTCTGTCGCAGAGCCCTTCGCTCCGCGCAATTTCCCGAAAAACCGTCAGTACCCGCTGCTTGTGGGGCAGCCAATCCTGGCTCCGGCTTTCAGCCGGCGACTGCGGCTCCGAAAACTCGCGTACCGTGCGAAAAAGCCGCCTGGGCGGCTGCGGGCAAGATTGTCCACCCCGCTCCGCAGGCGGCCTGCTTTTTCGACCCTGTCACGCCCGTCCGCCGCGCTTATCTGTGCCTTCCGAAGCTGCGTCCCGGGCTGCGCATCGGCGGACGCGACGGCGCCGGATGGTAGCTGTGCGCCCCTGGCGCGGCCCGCGGCGCGGGCGATGACGGGCTGCTGTTGTGCCCGAAGCTCTTCGGGCTGTGGTCGGCCCCGGGCTCGCGCATGGATGGCGAGGCGTACTGCGAATCGCGATATCCCCCGCTCTTGCTGGCGTATTGCGAATCGCGAAAACCGCCGCTCTGCGCGTACTTGCTTCCCGCATACCGGTTCTGCGTAGTCGTGCCCTGCGAGCCGTACTTGGGCGCATCGCTCCCGGTATCGTGCCCGTAATACGTCTGCCCGCGGCTTTGGTACGTCCGGTAGCCTTCGTATTCGTACCGGTCGTAGGGCCGGTAGTCGTGATTGGAAAGCAAGTCCCGCAGCAGCGCGTACTGCCCGTAGAACACCCAGAAATCGCGCCCGTCGCGATGGTCCCAATAGCCATATCGGTTGGAGCCCTCCGACGGCGGCGCCACGTAAGCCATTCCCGCCGGCTGCGCCACGTGGTCGGCTTCGGAATCGTACAGGCCGGCCGACTTGTGCTCGATCGCCATCCCCAGGTCGCCGCGCATCGCCTCGTAAGTGGGACGCGTGACAATCACCCACTGCTCGCCGCTCGAGGTTTCGCCGGTCTTCGCGGCCGCATCGGTGATGTGCGTGCTCACTGTGCGGATCTTCTGGTCGTACTCGCGCGCGTTGCCTTCGCCGCGCGCCTGCATGTCCACCAGCAGTTTGTCCCAGGAGGTATAAAGTTGGCCGGTGAGCGATTGCAATTCTCCAGCCTGCCTGGCCTGATCGGCGGCTGACGTGGTGAGCGTATCGGCGGCCGCCAGCAGCGCCCCCGTATTGACGCCGCTGAGGTCCCCTCCTGCCGCCTTGCGGCGATCCTCGGCGGTCGATTGCCACAGTTTGTCGCTGTTCGTGACCATGCCGCGCTCGGCATCGAGGCGCGCGTCCAGGTCGGCCTTCTTAGCCGGCCAATCGGCTTCCGCGTGCGCCACCGCCGCGGTGAGCGGCGCCAGGTCGAAGGCGTGGATCGTCTGATACGCGCGCTCCATCTCCTGCACTTGTTGCGGCAGATGGTTCTTCGCGTCCACCCAGTGGGCGGCCTCTTTTTGAACCGCGTCGGCCTCCGCAGTCGCCTGCGTCCGCAGGTGGCGCTCGCTCTCCAGCACCGACTTCGCTCGCGCCGTGTCGCTATGCCGGTTGTGCTTTTCCAGGAGCGTCAGCTCGGCCATGTCGCGGCCGGCGGAGTCCAGCCCGGATGCCGCCTGATCCAAGCGGCCCGGCCACGCGCCGCCGAACGGAAGCGCCCCGAACAGCGCGGGGTCCGACTCCGTCTGCGCGGCCACCTGGTCGCGCTCCGCATGAAACTGGTTCCGCGCGGAATTGAGCGCCGAGCGCTCGGAATCGATCTGCGCCCGCACGCTCGAAGGCAGCCGGTCGAGCGCGCTGGCCGCCAGCACCGCAATCACCACGCTCAAAGCAACCGTAAAAAACCGCACCGAATTTCTACTCATAAGGCACACGTCTTTTCCACTCGACCGCACGCCGGGCGGTCATGCGGGCTATCGTCCCGCGGGCCGGTAGATCGTGACGTCGCCGGCGGGAATACCGTCGTACCGCGTCACGGCGAAGGGTTCCCCTTCGGGTTTGCGGATGGCGATCAGACCTTTGCCATCCTGTTCCTGAAATTCCCAGTAGTAGTAGCCGGTGGGCTGCGCCTGGTCGTCGCGGAAAGCCTGCACTTCGCGGCTCAGGCGATAGAGCCACACCTGGTTGTCGAACTGGAACGAATCGGCGGTATTCTGGCGTTGGT
The DNA here is from genome assembly GCA_049511275.1 of Bryobacteraceae bacterium. Lineage (GTDB taxonomy): Bacteria > Acidobacteriota > Terriglobia > Bryobacterales > Bryobacteraceae > PALSA-129. Next base: position 1,469 of record JBEKYE010000431.1, on the reverse strand, counting down.
CCATCTCCGCCAGGTCTTCCTCGGCCAAGCCGAGATCTTCGAGCGAGACTTGGCGCGGGTCGGCGTGAAGCTGTACTTCCACTTCCTCATCGCCGCTCACGCGCAGCGCCACGCGCCGCTCCATGTACGGGCCGGCCACTTCGAACCAGTGGCGCGTGCCGGCCTGGTAGCGCGTGGTGCGATCGGCCGTGAAGTCCAGGTCCTTGAAGTTTTCCCCCACCCCGGAGATGGAAATCACATCCCCGGTGCGGGCATCCGTCACCTTCAGGTTGGCCAGGTCTTCGGCCGGAGGCGTATCTTTCCGGAAGAAGGACATCGCCGTTACTTTTGGCCGCCGGCGGGCAGTTCTTTCGGCAGTTCCGGCGCCTTTTGCGCGCGCTCCGCTTTCAGCGCCGCCAGTTGCGCGTCTACGCTGTGCCCGCCCAGTTGCGCGAACTGCGCTTCCAGGTCGTCGTCCTTGCCGGCCGATGCCAGCTGGTCGAAAGCCTTCGCGGTGGCTTCTTCCTTGGCCACCGACTGTTCGAACTTGTTGAGCTGCGCGAACGCGTTGTCGGCGCTGCCCACGCCCGCCACGGCTTCCGACACCTTCTGCTGCGCGATGGCCGCGTTCTTGCGCGCCACCAGCGTGGTGGCCGTCCGCTCGCCTTCCTCAATCTTGCGCTTCAACTCCCCCACCTGCGATTTCAGCTTGTCGCTGGTCTGCTGCGCCGATGTAACCGCCTGCTGCATGGAAGCCACCTGCTGATCGCTCTCGGCTTTCTTCGCGAGCGCCTTCTTCGCCAGGTCTTCGTTGCCCGCGTCGAGCGCCATGTTCGCGCGGTCCTTCCACTCCTGCGACTGCCGCACGTACTTCTGGTACTCGGCGTCCAGCGTGTTGTAGTTGCTCATCGCCGATGCCGAGGCGCGCACCACGTTGTTGAGCTCGTTCTTCATATCGGCCACGGTCTGTTTCACGGTCGCTTCAAAGGTTGCGTCTTCCAGGGCGTCCACTCCCTGGTTCGCCTGACCCCGCGCCACCCGGCCCATTCGGTTGAAAATATCGGATAGGAATGCCATAAATCGTCGTCCTCCTCTTACGCTGCGAGGCCGCTCAACAGGCGGCGCGCGCTCATCACATCCACCAGCAGGAAATGCACCGCAGAAAGGATATCTCGCTCACCCGCCGGCCCCATGTCCTGTAGCTGGCAAAAGTTGTTCAACGTCACCGCGACCTTGCCACCCGCGGCGTCGTGCAGTTGGAAATGAGACGTCGAAATCCCATTATCCGCCGCCAGCATCTTACGCATCACGTCGGCGGTGATGGATGCGCGCGGCGCCACTGTGCAGACCAGCGAGAGGTACAGAATATCGCCCTCCAGCACCGCCTGCAGCGAAACCCCGCTATGGGTCTCGCGAATCTTCAAAGTGTCGGGCGCCGCCTCGGAGACTTCGTAACCCTTCTCCGCCAGCAGCGCATGAATTTGCCCCGT
>JBEKYE010000430.1:0-4625 GCA_049511275.1 Bryobacteraceae bacterium | reverse complement strand
CGGCGCTCGGCGGCGGTTGCCAGGTTCCCATTGGCGCGTACGCGACGGTTCACGGCGATCGGCTGCGGCTGTTGGGAGTGGTGGCTTCTCCGGACGGCGCCGAGGTGATTCGGGGCGAGATCGACGGGCCGGTGAGCGATGCGGAGAGCTTGGGGCGCAAGCTGGGGGGCGATTTGCTGGAGCGCGGCGCGCGGGGAATTCTGGAAGCGGTCTACAACGCATAATTTGGATATGGCTAGTGTTTGGCAGGCCTCTCACGAACAAGTGGGACAGACCATCGCATTTCGTGGTCTGTCATGCCTCACCAAGCCACGGCCGCTTGACAGACGACACAAACCGATCGTCTGTCCCACTGCTCCACGGCTGGTGAGCCATGCGCGGTAAGGTATGCGCGGTAAGGTCTATCTGATCGGCGCTGGGCCGGGCGATCCCGAACTCATCACCTGCAAGGGGCGGCGCATTCTCGAGCAGGCCGATTCGATTCTCTACGATCACCTGGCGCCGGCGGCTTTGCTGGAGATGGCGCCGGCTCACGCTGAACGCCTGTACGTCGGCAAGAAGAAATCGGCGCATGCCTTCTCGCAGGAGGAGGTCGCGCGAATGCTCATCGAGCGCGTGCGCCGCGGGCTCACGGTGGTACGGCTGAAGGGCGGGGATCCGTTCCTCTTCGGGCGCGGTGGGGAAGAAGCCGAGGCCCTGGCCGAAGCGGGGATTCCGTTTGAAATTATTCCCGGCGTCACGTCGGCGGCGGGCATCGCGGCCTATTCGGGGGTGCCGCTGACGCACCGCGGGCAGTCCTCGGCAGTCACCTTCGTGACCGGACACGAAGTGGACGCGGCCGATTGGAGCAAAGTGGGGCAGGCCGAAACGCTGGTCATCTTCATGGGCCTCACAACGTTTGCGGAGATTGCGCGCGAGCTGGTGAAGTATGGGCGTTCTGCCGAGACGCCCGCCATGGCGGTCCGCTGGGGGACGCGGCCCGATCAGGAAACGCTGGTAGGCACGCTGGCCACTCTGCCCGCGCTGATCGCCGAGAGCGGCATGAAGCCGCCCGCCACCATCGTCGTGGGCAACGTGGTGCGGCTGCGGGAGAAGCTGAACTGGTACGAGCAATTGCCGCTGTTCGGCCAGCAGATCGTGGTGACGCGCGCCAAAGGGCAGGCCGACGCGCTCTCCGCCCGGCTGCGCGCGCTGGGAGCCGGCGTCGTCGAGCTTCCCACCATCGAAATTCGACCGGCTCAGGACTACACGCCGCTCGATCGCGCCATCGCCGACCTCGGTTCCTACGACTGGCTGATCTTTACCAGCGCCAACGGCGTGCGCTATTTCCTGGAGCGGCTGGACGCTTCGTCCACCGATCTTCGCTCTCTCCACGCGCGCATCTGCGCCATCGGTCCGGCCACGCGCGCGGCGGTGGAAGCGCTGCACCTCAAAGTAGACCTGATGGGCAAGGAGTACGTTGCCGAAGGACTGCTGGAAGCCTTCGCCGCGCACGACCTGGCGGGCAAGCGGGTGCTGTTGCCGCGCGCCGCCGTGGCCCGCGACCTGGTGCCGGCCGAACTGGCGCGCCGCGGCGCGATGGTTCGCGTGGTGGAAGCGTACCGTACGGTGGTTCCGGAACAAGCCGCCCGGCAGGCCGCCGAGATATTCGGCGCCCCGCGCAAGCCCGACTGCATCACCTTCACCAGTTCCTCCACGGTGCAGAATTTCGTGGCGGCGGCGGGCGTGGCGGCCCTGGAAGGCGTGGCCGTCGCTTCGATTGGCCCCATCACCACGCGCACCGCACGGGACCTGGGCATCGTAGTGACGGCGGAGGCCGCGGTTTTTTCGGTCGACGGGCTTGTCGAAGCGATAGTCGGGTTGTACACTAAGGTGACTCCCCCGACGACCGAATGAGACCTCACATTATCGGCATTGCCGGTCCGTCCAGCTCGGGGAAAAGCGAGCTGGCGCGCCACCTGGTGGAGAAACTGCCCGGAACAGCCATTGTCTCCCTGGACTCCTACTATCGCGGCATGGAAGAGATTCCGTTCGAAGCGCGCAAGAAAGTGAACTTCGATCATCCCGATGCGCTCGATTGGACGCTGTTGCACGAACACCTGCAGGCCATGGCCGTCGGCAAGGCGATCGACGAGCCCGTCTATTCGTTCGCCGATTACGCCCGTACCAGCCTCTCGCGCCGCATCGAGCCGGGCCCATACGCGATTGTGGAGGGCCTGTTCGTGCTCTACTGGCCGGAATTGCGGGCCATGCTGGACACCAAGGTTTACGTGGAAACCGATCCGGACGTGTGCTTCAACCGCCGTCTGGCGCGCGACGTGGCCGAGCGCGGGCGGACCCCGCAATCGGTGTGCGAGCAGTACGAACGGACCGTGCGGCCGAGCGCCGAATGGTTCGTGTACCCAACCCGCAAGTTCGCCGACCTGGTGGTCTCGGGAGAGGAACCGCTCACGCAATCGACCGCCGCCGTGGTAAGAGCGCTGGGGCGCGCCCGCGACACTCAGTCCGCCGGGGCGTAATAGCCGTGGCGCCAGTAGGCGTGCAGCGGCGGCAGGCCGTGAGGCGGAATGATCTTTACGGTGACGGGATGGTACCGGCCATCGCGCTGTTTGTCGGTGGGGGAATAACCCAGCACATAGCGGTTGCGCAGCTCGACGCCGATCTTGGCCGCAATGTCCGGAAGTTCGCCGAGTTCCGCCGGAAAATGACGTCCCCCGGTCTGTTCCGCGATTTCGCTGAGCAGCCCCGGCCCTTCCATTTCTTCCGGGCTGCGGCTGCGTGCCCCGAGCGGCTCGTAGATTCCGATGGCGTAAATCAGCACGTCGCTTTCGCGCACCAGGTTGCGGACCTCGGTTTCGGTATAGCGGCTGCAGTTGTCGCCGCCATCGGAAATAATCAGCAGCGCCTTGCGGTTCTTCTCGGATTTCTTCAGCTCGTGCAACGCCAGAAAGACGGCGTCGAGCAACGCCGTGCGGCCCTTGGATTGCGCGAAGGTGAGCTGGTTCTGGATATCGGGGACCTCGCGGCCCAGCGGCACCACCAGCCTGGGTGCGTCGTTGAACTCCACCAGGAAGAATTCGTCTTCGGGATTGGCGGTCTTGAAAAACTGCGCGGCGGCTTCGCGCGAGGTGCGCAGCTTTGGGCCCATGCTGCCGCTGATGTCGAAAACCAGGCCCACGGCCACGGGTTCGTCATCCATGGCAAAATGCGTGACGGTCTGTTCGACCTTGTCGTCGTAGATTTTGAAGTGGTCCTTCTCCAGGCCGGTGACGGGACGGTTGAAGGGATCGCACACGCTCACCGGGACCAGCACTAGGTTGGTATCCACGCGCAGGTTGGCCTTGGGCCTGGTCTGGGCGGGCGGAGCGGGCTTGGGGCGAGGCTGGGTGGCGACTTGTGCACGGAAGGCGAGCGGCGCGGCTAGAGCCAAAAGCAACGCCGTCCCCAGGATTCGCTTCGAGCCCATGAGAAGTTCTCTGGTGGTATTGTACTGCGGCGCGGCGGCGGCGGGGGAATGTGGGACATGGGTTTGTGTCGTCCATCGAGCCGCCGGGGTTAGCGAGGCGAGACAGGCCACCAAAGGCGATGGCCGGTCCTGCCGGAAATCGGATATAATCGAGGCTTAGCGGAGGTGAGTCTTCTCGAGTAGCAGACTAGCCGCAGTCGCAAGCTTCGGTCCATCGGCCGTCCGAACAGCTTCCCACGCTCTTTTTTCCCTCTTCTTTCCCGACGATTGCAGGGTTTGCGCGCGGCCTCTGACGGAAGTCTCGCGCATCCCGGTTTGCCCGGGATGTTTGAAGGAGCCGCAGCCCATCAGCGCGGAATTCTTCTGCGTGAGTTGCCGGACGCCGTTTCTCAACCGCTTCCCGCTGGATTCGGAAGGACGCTGCGCTCTGTGCCGCGGCGGACTTCGCGGTTTTGACGCGGCCTATTGCTACGGTTCCTACGAAGGCGCGCTGCGCGAGTTGATCCACCTGTACAAGTACGGGCGCGTGCAGACGCTGGCGAAGCCGCTGGGAGACCTGCTGGCCGCAGCTTTGCCGCGCGAGGAGCGCTTCGATGCGATTACCGCTGTGCCGCTGCACTGGCGGCGCCGGTGGCAGCGAGGTTTCAACCAGTCGGAACTGCTGGCGCGCGCCATGGCGGAGCGCTACGGCATTCCGGTAGTGCGGGCTCTCGGCCGCGTGCGCGCCACGGTGAGCCAGGCCGGACTGAGCAATACCAGGCGGCGCGAGAACGTCGCCATGGCTTTTGCATGCCGGCGCGGCGCGCGTGCGCTGGCGGGGAAAAGAATTCTGTTGATTGACGATGTGCTCACCACGGGCTCGACGGCGGCAGCCTGCGCGCGCGCTTTGAAACGCGCCGGGGCGGCCAAGGTGGCGCTGCTGGCGGTGGCGCGTGTCGACCGGCGTATAGAAGGGTGGCGCGCCGCGCCGGCTCCGTCCACGGAGGGGGTGAATCGGGATGTCGAGTGAGCGATTGCAGCGGCCCGTGCTGGTGCTGAACGCCAGCTATGAGCCGATCAACATTTGCGCCGCGCGGCGCGCCCTGGTGCTGGTGTTGAAGGGCGTGGCGTCGGCCGAGGAGGAATCCAGCAACGCGGTGCATTCGGCCCGCGCGTTGGT
>JBEKYE010000429.1:0-4276 GCA_049511275.1 Bryobacteraceae bacterium | reverse complement strand
CGGACCATGGGATGCTGTACCCGGTGAAAATGCTTGGTGGCGTGCTTATTCTTCGACGAATCGCAACATCCCACATGGCCACAGGTCAGGCAGATTCGCAGATGGACCCAACTGTCGCCCATCTGGATGCACTCTTTACAAACCCGCTCCGATGGCTGCAGGTCCTTGGCCTCTCTTACGTGTGCGCAGGTCTTCACGTCCCCCTCTCTGGATGCAGCCGCGACGCCGCCCCGTCCTTACGACCAGTGCAGCATATTCCCACCCGCCGGCGCAAACATCGGGCAGTGCCTGAAATGTGATTTCCGATACGGTCAACCTTGAGGTGAAGCCGGAGGCCGGCGATGCGAGAATGGAGCATGGCTTCCCCCTTCGTAACGAGCGCCCTGGACGCCCGCGCGCAGGCGTTTCCGGTACTGACTTCGGCGCAGATCGATCGCATTCGTCCGATGGGCCGCTCCCGGATTGTCCAGAGCAGCGAAATCCTGTTTCAACCCGACGATACTGCCGTCCCGTTCTTTGTGCTGCTCACGGGAGAGATGGAAATCGTGCAGCCAGCCCTGGACGGCGAGCGCCTGGTGGCCAGGCACGGCCCTGGGGAATTCACGGGCGAGATGACTTTGATTTCCGGGCAACGGTGCCTGGTGCGCGGACGCGTGACGGAGCCGGGCGAGTTTCTCGAGTTGAGCGGCGACGCGCTGCGGGCGCTGGTGGCGAAGGACGCGGAACTCAGCGAGATCCTGATGCGCGCGTTCATCCTGCGGCGCCTGGCTCTGGTCCGTCAGGGCTATGGCAACGCCATCCTGATGGGCTCGCGGCACTCCGCGCAGACGCTGCAACTGCGCGAGTTCTTCAGCCGGAACGGACACCCTTACACCTATATCGACCTCGACACCGACCGAACCTCGCAGGAACTGTTGGACCGCTTCGAAGTGAAGCCCTCCGAAGTTCCGGTGGTCATCTGCCACGGCCGCACCGTTCTGCGCAGCCCATCGATACAAAAGGTGGCGGACTGTCTGGGTTTCAATGTCGGCATCGACAGCACCCAGGTGCGCGATCTGATCATCGTAGGCGCTGGTCCGGCGGGCCTGGCCGCGGCGGTTTACGCGGCGTCGGAAGGGCTGAATGTGCTGATGATCGAGGCCCAGGCTCCCGGCGGCCAGGCGGGATCGAGCTCCAAGATCGAGAACTACCTGGGCTTTCCGACGGGAGTCTCCGGCGAAGAACTGGCGGCGAGGGCCGCCACGCAGGCGCAGAAGTTCGGCGCGAATATGATGATCGCGCGCAGCGTGGCGCGGCTCCACTGCGACAACCGCCCTTATCAAGTCGAGCTGGACACGGGAGAGTTGCTGTCAACCAGGGCCATCGTGATCGCAACCGGGGCGCAGTACAATAAGCCGCGGCTTGTGAATCTGGAAAAGTTCGAAGGCGAGGGGATCTATTATGGCGCCACGCACCTGGAGTCGCAGTGGTGCGAAGGCGAACAGGTCGCGGTGGTGGGAGGAGCCAACTCGGCGGGGCAGGCCGCGGTGTTCCTGTCGCAAACCGCACACCACGTGCACATGCTGGTGCGGGGGGAGGAATTGTCGGGCACCATGTCGCGATATCTGATTCAAAGGCTGACCGAGAATCCCTGTATTGAACTGCATTTCAACACCGAGATCGTCTCTCTCGATGGCGGACCTTCTCTGGAGCGTGTGGTGTGGCAGGACAAAAGGACGGGAGAAATTTCCACCCATCCCATCCAGCATGTGTTTCTGATGACGGGCGCGTTGCCGCGAACCGAATGGCTGCGGGGATGTGTGGCGCTGGACGACAAAGGTTTCATCCTCACCGGGCGTGACCTGGATGCCGCCGCGCCGGATGAGAACACCAAGTGGCCGCTCGCGCGCGCTCCCCAAATGCTGGAAACCAGTCTGCCTGGCGTGTTTGCGGTGGGGGATGCGCGCGCGGGCAATGTGAAGCGGGTGGCGTCGGCCGTTGGCGAGGGCGCGATCAGTGTTTATATGGTTCACCGGGCGCTGGCCGAACTCTAGTTCGTGGCCCTGCATACCCGTTCGGCCCATTCAAATGCGATCGCGACAGATCTCGAAATCCAGGACTTCGCGGAGCCGCTTACGTGAAGCCAACCGATGGACGGAACCTGCACGATGCCTCGGGCGATACGATCGCGCGCTGCTCGGGACCTTCTACAATCAGGATCGTGCTCTGCGCGGCCTTGCTCGGCGCGCCATGGAAGGATCGATGAAAACGGAAGCCGTGATGTGTGATGTTGAGGAGCGCTCGCCGGCCGGGGACCTCAAACCACAGTTCTTTGCTAAAGGACTTCAACGTCCCATTGTCGCTCCTGTGCAGGCCGCTGGCTCATGGGCGTTTGGAGATTGGCTCGCGTTCTCCGTTCTGGACCACCAAGAAATTCTCAGGCAGGAAGGATGCCACGGTAGCATCACCACCAAACGCTGCAGCACCAAAGCACATTCTGCACGTTCGAACTATCTCCATCGACCTTCGATGAACACATATCCGTCGTGCCTGCGCTCGTATCGGGGAGCGACCCATACCGCGTGCTCGCGGGGTGGTACGTCCCAGCGGCCCGGTGTCCAGACGTATGCGTTGCCGTCATAACGGTGATAGCCTCCAATCCATACGTGGCGCGGGCTCGGTCTGACGGTGCGGCGTTCGTGTATGCTAATCGGCGGCCGGACCCTAATGACTATCTCCGCCGCTTGTGCGGCGCCTATCCCCACGGCTATCCCAATGAGCGTGGTCAAAAGTAGTTTTCGCATTGTCTTCTCCCGTAATTATCTGAGCAAGTGTGTGGCCGTTACGGACTTCCCCTTTTTCCCACAAAAGACAGGAACTACCCACTACCGCACGGTGACCCCCGGTTTCTTTTGCGCCAAGGGCATCCCGCTCTTGGAGGGTAGGTTGATGGCCGAGTCCGACCGCGATCACCCGATAGCCGTGGTTTCCGCTCAGGCCGCGCGGCGCCTCTGGCCGAATCAGAATGCCATTGGCCGCCGCTTCCAGTTGGGCAGCGATGCCTGGTTCGAAGTCATCGGGATCTCTGGCGATGTTCGCCGCGCACGGCTCTTGTGGCACGGAAATGCCGGGCTGAGCCTGTGGCAGCCCCCGTCAACGGCGATGGCCGCCGCCGGAGCTGTGCGAGCCTCCGCCGCTGCTATAACTGCGCGATGCGCCGCCGCTGTAGCTGCGCCCGGCACTGCTCGGTGCAGAGTAACGCTGTGCCGGAGCCGAATACCGCTGCGCCGAGCCCGACGAATACCGCTGAGCCGCTGAAGAATTACGCAGTCCCGAGGTGGAAGACCGCTGCGCCGGAGCCGAATAGCTCTGCGATCCCTGGAAGTTTTGCCGCTGTCCCTCGCTGGTGCGCCCTGCGTTCGGTGTGGCCGCGCTGCGAGCGCCCTGCGTCCCCGCCGATCGATTAGCGTATGACGATGTCGCGTTTCCAAACCGGCTATAGCTCCCCGTGCTGGCCGACCGGGCGGAATTCACGCTGCCCGATCTTGTCATCGCGCTCCGCGAAGCCATCGATGCGGCCCCATAACGTGCCGCGAGTTGACCGTTCGGATAGGAGACTCCCAAACGGTGGCTCGCGTCGTGCTGCCAGGCCGCTCTGCCCAACCCGCCCGCGTATAACCCACCGCCGAAACCATAGCGGTTGAAGAAGCCGCCGTTGACGAACAAAGAACCGCCGAACCAGTTCGGGCCCCAGCCCCAACCCCAGCCGCCCCAGCCCCAGCCGCCCCAACCGCCGAAGTACAATCCCATGTTGATCCCGGGATAAAAGCCAAAGCCGTATCCCGCGTAATAGAGCGGCGGATAGTAGCCCCAAGCCGGGGGTCCCCAGACATAAGCCGGATCGTATTCCGGCACGTAGATCACCTGCGGATCGGTCGGCGCAATGTCAACGGCCGTCTGCCCGCCCTGTGTCTCGGTGGTAACTGTCTGCTGCGCAGTGGTGGAGAGCCTGCCGTTGGCCTGCGCCCGCGCGCGCATCCGCTGCACCGCGGCCATCACGTCCGACTGCTGCGCCAAGAACGCATTGCCCAATGCCGTGGTCCATTGCACGTCCTGGTTCAGCATCGTCAGAACGTCGGGGAAGGCCACCATGGCCTGCACGCTGGCGTCCCAATTCTGCTGCCGGGCCGCTTCCGTCAACTGCTGGCCCTTCAGGTTGCCATTCCGTTGCAGCCACTGTTGCGCCTCCACCACTTCCAGCGGGTAGGTGCTGGCCACCAGAACCTGGCTCAGCAGC
>JBEKYE010000428.1:0-4284 GCA_049511275.1 Bryobacteraceae bacterium | reverse complement strand
GGCGCGTCTGGGTCTTGTGGACCGTCCCGACCGCCGGCGGAAAACTCATCCGGAGGCCACGCCGCGCACCGGTGGTGTTCCCATCCTGGTTTCTTACATCGCGTCGTACGCCCTGCTCTTTCTGTCACCCCTTCGGGCGGGTGGCGTAATCCAGGGCAACCTGGGAGCGATCACCGCCCTCCTGCCGCCGGTCGGCCTGGTTTTCGCGACCGGCCTCATCGACGACTGGCTCAGCCTCAAACCCTGGCAGAAAATGCTCGGCCAGTTGGCGGCGGCGGCCTGGGCTTATGAAGCCGGAGTCCGTTTTGTGAGCCTCGCCGGACACCCCGTCCCGCCCTGGTGTGGCTGCCTGATGACGATTGCGTGGCTGATCCTTTGTTGCAATGCGTTCAACCTGATCGATGGCGTCGACGGCCTGGCTACGGGCGTCGGCTTGGCCGCTACGCTCACCACTCTCATCGCCGCCCTGCTTCATGGCGACATTATGCTGGCGCTCGCCACCGCGCCGCTGGCCGGATGCCTGATCGGTTTTCTGCGTTACAACTTCAATCCCGCTTCCATCTTCCTGGGGGATTCCGGCTCCTTGCTCGTCGGCTTTCTGCTTGGCTCCTACGGCATCCTCTGGAGCCAGCAGTCCGCCCCCGGCCTGGGATTCGCCGCGCCCGCCATGGCGCTCGCGTTGCCGCTTCTGGAGGTCTGTCTTTCGGTCTTTCGCCGGTTCCTGGCCAGCGAGCCCATCTTTGGGGGAGACCGCGGGCACATCCACCATCGCCTGCTGGACTTCGGTTTCACTCCCCGCCGCGTCGCGCTCCTGCTCTATGCCGTGTGCACCGTCGGCGCGGTCCTCTCTCTGCTGCCCAGCGTGGTGCGGCAACAATACGCCGGCGCCGTGGTGGTGGCTTTCGGCCTGGCCACCTGGCTCGGCGTGCACTGTCTGCGCTATGTGGAGTTTGAAGCCGCCAGCCGGTTTGTGTGGAACAGGCTGCGTCCCATGCTGCGCGGCCACGTGCAGTTAGAGCGTCTGGAGCGCTCGCTGCGCTCGGCATCCACCATCGGGCGGTGCTGGGACGCCGTGGAAGATGCCGCGCGCTCCCTGGGTTATAGCGAGGTCAACGCGCGCCTCGCCGGGACGCGCTACTCGACCACGTCCCCGTCCGCCCGCAACGGCACCTATTGGCAAATGCGGCTCAACCTTCCCGGCAACGACTACGTCAACATCACCCAGCGCGATGGGGCCGCCAGAAACCCAATCCTGGTAATCCCGTTCGTCGAACTGTTGAGCCGGATACTCCCCGCGAAACTGGAGAGTATGCAGATTCAGTGGGCCGCCGTCGAGCCGCAAAACTCCAGCACCACCAGCGTAATGTCGTCCGACTGGAGCACTCCTTCGGTGAATCCGGCGACGCCTTCCTGAATCGCGTCGTGAATGGCGGTGCAGGATTCCGTGGCGTGAGCCTTCGCGATTTCGAGCAGCCGCTTCTTGCCAAAAAAATCTGGCGACCGGTTCTGCGCTTCGGTCACCCCATCGGTGTAGATAATCACCCGGTCTCCGGCGCTTAACTGCTGTTCCGCCACGGTGAACTCGGCGGCCTCCAGCAAACCCACCGGCATGCCCGTGGCCTCCAACTCCAGCAATGTGCCGTCGGGATGCACCACCAGCGGCGGGCAGTGCGCCGCGTTCACGTAGCTCAGCCGTCCACTCTCGGTCAGCAGGCAATAAAAAACCGTGGCGTACTTCTCACCGCCCGTCCGATCCAGGAGGAAGCGGTTCAACCGCGCCATACGCCGCCCCATGCTGCCCGGATGGTCGGTCCCCGTGATCAGCGCGCCTTGCAGCAGCGATGCCAGCAGCGCGGAACTCACACCCTTGCCCGAGACGTCGGCCACCACCGCCGACCAGCAGTCCGTGTGCACCGGGGTTACGTCGAAGTAGTCGCCACCCACTTCGTGCGACGCCAGGCTGCTGCCCGCCGCCCGCAACCAGCCCGTCGCCGGCAACTTGCCCGGAAGCAGGCTCTGCTGGATGGTTCGCGCCAGCCGGAGTTCCTCCTCCATGGTCTGCTTGGTCCGTTCCTCCACCAGCAGTCGCGCATTTTCGAGCACCGTGGAGGCCTCAATCGCCAGGGTCTGCAGCAGTTCGCGATTGCCCCCCGTCAGATCGGCCACCGACAGGCGCGAATCCAGGTAGAGCACTCCCACCGTTTCCCCGCCTGTCGAAAGCACGCTGGTGGCGTCGCCCTGCCCGGTCCGGATGCGCACCAACGGGACGCAAATCACGCTCCGCAGCTCCAGGTCCACAACGCTGCCGTGCGGCTGCCCCTCTGCACTGGCCATCGGGTCGAAGTTCATGTACAGCAGTTCCCGCCTGTGCTCCAGGGCGCGCCGGATCACCGCGCGCGGCACCCGCAAGTCGGTCTCGTTCAGGTGGTGCCCGCGCTTGTGGCGCGCAATCCGCGTTTCCAACCCCGCGCCCGCGCGCAGCATCAGGAACCCGCGTTCCGCGCCCGTAATCGTCAGAGCCGTATCCACCACCGACGCCAGCACATCGTCCACCGAAAGCGAACTCTGCACCGTCCGCGCCAGGTCCAGGATGGCGCGCAGCTTGGCCAGGTTGCCGCCCACGCCCGCGCCAGCCGCCTTCTCCGACGCCGCCATCTGTTCCATCAGCCGTTTCAGTTCGGCGCCCTCCAGCGCGAAAATCAGTTGGTAGGAATCCTGGGCGCCAAATTCGATCTTGTCGGAATTGCGCAACATGTGCCGCTTCACGCGCTGCCCGTTGACGTAGGTGCCGTGGCGGCTGCCGCAATCCTCCAGCCAGTATTCGCCGCCCTCGGCCACGATCCGGGCGTGCGTGCGGGAAACCCGGCTGTCGCGAATGATGAGGTTATTCTCCGGCTGCCTTCCAATCTGAAACGGCAGTGGATCGAGCGGCGCCCGCGCACGATGTCCGTTCGGATCGATCACCACCAAGGAAGCCGCCGGAACCGCGGATGGTGAAGCTGCAGCCACTGGTCCGCCTAGCCTCGCCACGGCCGGCTTTTCGCCCCGGCGGCCGCTCGCCGCCTGATAGCCGCCTTGGGAATCTCGGCCGGCTGGTTGCGCAACGCTTCCACTTCGCGCGCCCGCAGCGTCTGGCAGTGCGCGCAATAACCGCCTACTTCCGTGCGCGCCAGCAGCACCTGGAAGCCGAAGTGGCTTTCAATCTGCTTGCGCAGCCGTTGCAGCGGCTCGCCAAAAAACTCCTCGACCTTGCCGCAGCGGAGACAGATGACGTGCGCGTGTTCCTGCTTGAGGCGCGTTTCGTAGTAGTGCTGGTCGCCTCCGTAGTGCATCAGGTCCAACTCGTCCACCAGCCCACCCGTCTTCAGCATCTTGAGCGTGCGATAGACCGTCACCCGGTTCAGTTTCGGGTCTCTTTCCTTGGCCAACTGGTACAGCCGCTCGGCATCCAGATGCGCGCCGGTCTTGTCGATCAGTTCGAGCAGAATCTGCCGCTGCCGCGTCAGGCGGACGCCCCTCTCCTTCAACGATCTTTCTATTGACTCGAGCGCCATATGGGGAGACTTTCCAATTCTAGCAAGCCTGAAGGCACAGGCAGTGCGCCGCGCAAAACGATTCGGACAGACCGCCGGCCGCTTCTCGCTGCGGTTCCTCTTGCTGGTATACTGATGTTTCTTCGGGAAGATCGCATGGGTTCGGGTGGTGCTGTTTCCGCCAACCATTCCCATCGCCATCGTGGCCGCCGCGGGCCGGATGACCATTACGGGAATTATGAAGCAAGTGAAGCCGGAACTGGCGGGGGGGCTTCTTCCACGAATCCACGGGATTGATCATTTTATCGGGGCGATGGCGGTACTGATCTTATTTCACCGGGTGTTGAGGCGTATGTTGGACTTTCTGAGGAGGAGGAGGGTGGCCGCATGATCTTGCATGGGAAATACACCCGGTTGTTGACGACCGTGCTGGTGGTGCAAGGCGGCGTGTACTATGGGGTGAGGTCGCGGTCGGAATTGGTGCCGGCAGTGCTTCCGTTGTCGTCGTTTCCGGCTCAATTGGGCGGCTGGCAGATGACGAAAGAGTACCCGATGGTGAAGGGAACGCAGGACGTGTTGCGGGCGGACGACACGTTGAGCCGGGAATATGTGAACCTTCCGACGGCAGCCAATGCTTCCCTGTTCATCGCGTTCTTCAAGACGCAGCGGTATGGACAGGCGCCGCACTCGCCAAAGAATTGCCTGCCCGGAGCGGGATGGGAGCAGGTCGAAAGCGGGACGATATCGATCG
>JBEKYE010000427.1:0-4299 GCA_049511275.1 Bryobacteraceae bacterium | reverse complement strand
TCGGGCGCCCCGGGACGGTCCGAATCAAGGAAGGCGCGGCCTTGCTGAATGGGAATCCCCATCACCCGGAAGTAATCCGGCCCCACGGAATTGGAGTTGTACTCGACGCGCACCGTGCGACTGCCCGCGTCGGGCCGAAGCGGGTCGCTGGCCCGGCTGAAAGCCAGGAACGGGCCCAGCGGCATCGCATTCGCCGGCGACGCCGCTTCAACCCCCGGAAGCGCGCGCAAGCGTCGCAGAGCGGCATCCACCAGCGCCGCGAATCTTTGCGGCGTGTACGAGCCACTTGCAGTCTGCAACATGGCTACCACCGTATGGGTTGTGTCGAACCCCGCGTTGAACGATGTGGCGGATATCAGATTACGAAGGAACAGCAGACCCGCGCTGAGGAGTACCATCGATACCGCCAGTTGCCCGATCACCAGCGCGTTTCGCAGCGCACTGCCCGCCGGTCCGGTTTGCCGGCCGCCCTCCTTGAGCGCGCCTCCGATGCCCGCGCGCGTGCCTTTGAGCGCCGGCGCCAGCCCGGTCGCGAGCGTCACTACAAGGGCGATTCCCAGCGAGTAAGCCAGCAGCATGCGGTCCGGTTGGATCTGCAACTCGATCGGCAGAGGCGTCGGGATGTGCAAACCGCTCAGCAGCCTGGTGAGCCAAAGGTTCAGCAGCAGACCGGCGCCCGTTCCAAGCAACGTCAATAGCAGGCTTTCCGCCAGCAATTGCCGGACCAGCCGGCCGCGGCTGCCGCCGAGCGACATGCGGATGGCGAACTCCCGCGAGCGGCTGAAAGCGCGCGCGAGCAGCAGGCTGGAGATGTTGGCGCAGGCGATCAGCAGCACAATCCCCGTTACGATCACGAGCATGCCAAAGAACGCCGCCACCGGCATCGTGAATTGGCCCTCCTCTTGAAGGCGCTCCACTCCTCCGGCTGCGGAAAGCCTGATCTCTTGCGCCCATTTGTGATTGACATCCGGGTACACGCGATCCATCTCGCGGCAGATCGGCTTCAGGCGGGTATAGGCCGCCTGGCGCGTCATTCCTTGCGGCAGCCGCGCGTAAAGCATGACCTCTATCGGGTCCTTGGTCAGGTACAGGTCGGGCGTGAAACCAAACCCCGCCAGCATGCGGTGGTCGCGAGGCAATACTCCCACCACCGTGTACGGCTTGCCATCCAGCACGAGCGTGCGCCCGAGCACATTCGGATCGCCGCCCAGGCGCTTCTTCCAGAACCCATAGGTCACCACGGCGACAGCGGATTCGCCGCGCTCTATGGGCCGGCCCAGGGCCACCGGAATTCCCACCACCTCGAAGAAGTTGTCGGTGACGTGAGTTCCCGCCAGTCGATAAGTGCGGTTGCCGTTGCGCCAGTTCACCACCAGCTGGATGTTCATCCCGGCGAGCCCGTCGAATACGCGTGCCTCTTTTAGAAAGCGATATTGCGGCATCGGGATCCAACTGTCGCCGCTCAAGGAAATCTCGACCAGCGACTTCGCATCGCGGCAGGAGGGTTCGCTGAAGAGCGCTTCCCGCGCGACGCTGAATACGGTGGTGTTGGCGCCGATTCCCAGGGCCAGCGACCCAACCGCCGCCAGCGTCAAGGTGAGATTCCGCCGCAACGCGCGCGCCGCGTAGCGGAGATCGGAACCAAGGTCCTCCAGCCAGCGCATTTGCCACGCGGAGCGCATCTCTTCCCGGGCCCGCAGCGTGGAACCGAACTCTCGCCGCGCCCGCTGCAGGGCATCCGCGCCGGACAGGCCGGCCTGTTCCAGCTCATCCGCGCGGGCCTGGATGTGAAGCCGGATCTCTTCCTCGAGTTCCCGGTCGAGCCGCGAACGCCGGAATAGATAGGTGAGACGGTTGCCGATTTCGTTCCAGAACGCCATGGGAGTTTCCCCTTCAGGCGGTGCGCATCACAAGCTGGATGGCGCGCACCAGGCGATCGAATTCACCTGCTTCCTGGTCGAGTTGTTTGCGGCCCTGAGGTGTCAGCCGATAGAAGCGAGCCTTGCGGTGGTTTTCGGAAACGCCCCACTCGGACGTCAGCCAGCCCTTGACCAGCATGCGGTTGAGCGCCGGATACAAGGAGCCGTCTTCAATTTGCAGGCCCTCGCGGGAAGCATCCTTGATTCGCTTGACGATGCCGTATCCGTGAAGCGGGCCGCCGCTCAGGGTCCGCAGAATAAGCAGGTACAGCGTCCCGGGGAGCAGTTCCGGGATGGAATCCGATCCCATTTTTCCCTTGTCCAGACTAGGTATAAATCAGACCGCCAAAAAAGTCAAGGATTTTCCTGTCCGATATCCGCAGGGCCCTCATCCTTCCGCAATCACGACCTTCGGCCCACCCTGCCGCACCTCTTCCGGGCACCCATCGCCGATGAGCTGGAAGTTCTGCACAAAGCGCGCGGCCAGCGTCGCGTACTTCCGCTCATAGGCCTCGCGATTCGGCCACGCCGCCGCCGGGTCCAGAATCTGCGCCGGCACGCCCTCGCATTCCACCGGGACCTCGAACCCGAACACCGGGTCCTGGCGGAACTCGACGCCGCTCAGTTTCCCCGTCAATGCCGCATTCAGCAGCGCCCGCGTATAGCGGATGCTGATCCGCTTGCCCACCCCGAACGGGCCGCCCGTCCACCCCGTGTTTACCAGCCAGCAGGCCGCGCCGTGCCGCAGCAGCCGCGCTTTCAGCATCTCCGCATATCGGTAAGGATGGTGCACCATGAAGGGCCCGCCAAAGCACGTGCTGAACGTGATCTCCGGCTCCGCGCCCAGCCCGATCTCGGTACCCGCGATCTTGCTGGTGTACCCCGAAATGAAATGGTAAATCGCCTGCTCCGGCGAGAGCCGCGCGATGGGCGGCATCACCCCGCTGGCATCGCAGGTGAGGAACACCACGTTGCGCGGATGCCCGGCCATCTTCGGCGGCAGATAGTTCTCGATGTAATCCAGGGGATACGCCCCGCGCGTGTTCTCCGTCAGCGCATCGTCGTTGAGATCGAGCCGCCGCGAGAGCGGATCGAGTACCACGTTCTCCAGTATCGTTCCGAAGCGCCGCGTGCAGGCGTGGATCTGCGGTTCCGCCTCGGGCGATAGCCGGATCACTTTCGCGTAACAGCCGTCTTCGAAGTTGAATACGCCGTCTTCGCTCCAGCCGTGCTCGTCGTCGCCCACCAGTTGCCGCGCAGGGTCCGCCGAAAGCGTGGTCTTGCCGGTGCCCGAAAGCCCGAAAAATAGCGCCGCATCGCCATCCGGTCCCACGTTCGCCGAGCAGTGCATGGGCAGCACGCCCTCCAGCGGCAGCAGAAAATTCAGTGTCGTGAAGACCGTCTTCTTGATCTCGCCGCCGTACTCCGAGCCGCCGATAATCGCCAGCCGCTCCGCGAAATTGATGATGATGAAGGTCTCGGTGCGCGTGCCGTCCATCATCGGCGAAGCCTGAAACGACGGCACCGCGATCACCGTGAACTCCGGCACGTGGCGCTTCAGCTCTTCGGTGCGGCGGATCTTCATGAACATGTTGCGCGCGAACAGGCTGTGCCAGGCCTTCTCCGTGACGATGCGGATGGGCATACGGTAGCGCGGGTCGGCGCCCGCGTAGCAATCCTGCACGAACACGTCGCGGCCCTGCAGAAAGCCCTGGATGCGCGTCAGCAGCGCGCTGAACTTTTCCCCGCTGAACGGCCGGTTGTATTCTCCCCACCAGATGCTGTTCTCGGTGGAGTGCTCGCGGACGATGAACTTATCGGCCGCCGCCCGCGCCGTGTGCTTGCCCGTGGTCACCACCACCGGGCCCAGATGCGAGACGCGCGCCTCGCCGCGGAACACCACCTCTTCGTACAACGACGCCGTCGGCAGGTTCCAGTAAACCCTGTGCAGGTTCGTCAGCCCGTGATTCTGCAGGCCGTAAATGCTCGCCAGCTTGCCCGCTTCCGGCTGCGCCGGAGATGGCAGGTCCAGATAAGGATTCATCGCCAGTCCCTCACCAGCTTGCGGTCGCCCAGAAACATTTCGTTGGGCGCGCTCGGGTCGAGCGCCCAACGAATGCGCTCGATGCCTTCCGTCACCTCCCGCATCGCGCCGCAGAAACTCAGCCGCAGGTGTCCCTCCATGCCGAACTCGCGCCCCGGCACCGTCACCACCCGCACCTTCTCGAGCAGCAGCCGCGAGAGCTTCTGCGAGTCCTTCTCGTATGCGCTGAAATCCGGGAAGCAGTAAAACGTGCCGCCCGGCTTGGTAACCTTTACCCCCTCCATCGCCGACAGCCGGTTCACCATCACGTTACGATTGTTTTCCAGCGTCAGCCGC
>JBEKYE010000426.1:0-4303 GCA_049511275.1 Bryobacteraceae bacterium | reverse complement strand
CACCGGAGTCCTGTTCACCGCGGAGAGAGAGCCCGATCTCGGCGGCCCCATCGAGTACATCATCACTCTCAACCACGACGGTCCGCAGTCGGTCAACCTCCGCTGCATCGGCAAGGTGCTGAGGGCTGAGCCGGCGGACAGCGGCCTCGAGCCGGTCCCGGCTTTCCAGATCGCCGCCACCCTGGAACGCTACGAGTTCGTCCGCGAACACTGAAGACGCTGGAGCTTCGCTCTGATATCCCTGCGGGATATGGGAGTCAGAAGTCAGAATAAGCCCTGCATCTGCGCCATTCCGTCTTCTTTCTTCTTTCTTCTTTCTTCTGATTTCTGACTTCTGACTCCCCCCTTTTCGTTGTACTATAGCAAAGAAAAGGCGAAAATCCCATGAACCTCTCGCTCGGATTCCCCGAATTTACGCAGGAACTGGCGGTGGCCACCAAGCCCTCGCTCGAAGCCGTGGTGTCGCGTTTCCGGTCCGTGCATCAGGAGCCCGATTCGCCCGTGCGCGCCATTCATCACCAGGCTTCGACGGAAGGCGAGTACGCCGAAATGCCCGCCGGCGTGGACCCCCGGCTGCGCGCGGCGCTCGCCGGGCGCGGCATCGCCCGCCTCTACACGCACCAGGCCGAAGCCTTCGACCGCGTCGCCGCCGGGCGCAATGTGGTGATCGTCACACCCACGGCCAGCGGTAAGACGCTCTGTTACAACCTGCCCGTGCTGAACCGCTTGATGGGCGACACCCACGCGCGCGCCATGTACCTGTTCCCCACCAAGGCGCTGGCCGAAGACCAGCTCCACGAATTCAATCTCGCGGTGGAGGAAATGGGCAGCGACATCCGCGCCTTCACCTACGATGGCGATACCCCGCAGGATGCGCGCAAAGCCATCCGCCAGCGCGCCAACGTCGTGCTCACCAATCCCGACATGCTGCATAGCGGCATTCTGCCGCACCACACCCGCTGGGCGCGCTATTTCGAGGATCTGCGCTACATCGTGATCGACGAGCTGCATTACTATCGCGGCGTCTATGGCAGCCACCTGGCCAACCTGCTGCGCCGCCTGCGCCGCATCTGCGAATTCTACAATTCCAAGCCCCGGTTCATCTGCTGTTCGGCCACCATCGCCAACCCGCGCGAATTGGCCGAAGCGCTCACCGGAGAACCGTTCGACCTGGTGGACCGGAACGGCGCGCCGCGCGGCGAAAAGTTTTTCGTCTTCTACAATCCGCCGGTGGTCAACCGCCAGCTCGGCATCCGCCGCAGCTACATCCACGAATCGCGCCGCCTGGCGCTCGAGTTCATCGAGCGCAAGCTGCAGACCCTGGTCTTCGCCAACAACCGGCTGGCCACCGAAATCCTGGTCACGTATCTCAAAGACGCCTGCGGCCGCGGGCCGGGGCAAACCGAAACCGTGCGTGGTTATCGCGGCGGCTATCTGCCGCGCGAGCGCCGCGACATCGAGCGCCGTCTGAGGGAGGGCGAAATCCTTGCCGTGGTGTCGACCAACGCGCTCGAACTCGGCATCGACATCGGTTCGCTCGACGCCGTCGTGATGGCCGGGTATCCCGGGACCATCGCTTCGAGCTGGCAGCGCGCCGGCCGCGCCGGCCGCCGCCAGGGAAGCTCGGCGGCGGTACTGGTGGCCTCCAGCGCGCCGCTCGATCAGTACATCGTCGAGCACCCCGATTACTTCTTTGGCCGCTCGCCCGAGCACGCCCACATCAATCCGGAGAATCTGGAGATCCTGCTGGCGCACCTGAAATGCGCGGCCTTCGAGCTGCCCATCCGCGAAGGCGAAAAGTTCGGCCGCCACGACGTCGCTGAAATCTGCCGCTACCTCGAAGAGGCCGGCTTTCTGCACCATTCGGCGGGCGCCTGGCACTGGACCCAGTCGAGCTACCCGGCCGACGCCACCAGCCTGCGCTCCGTCTCGAGCGATAACTTCGTCGTGGTGGACATCACCGGCGAGCCGGAAGTTATCGCCGAAGTTTCCTTTTCCACCGCTCTCACCACGCTGCACGAGAAGGCCATTTACCTGCACGAAGCCCGCCAGTATCACGTGGAGCGATTCGACTACGACGAGCGCAAGGCTTACGTCAAGCGCGTGGATTGCGATTACTACACCGACGCCATCGATTACACGCAGGTCAAGGTGCTGGAAGAAGCCGAAGGCGAAGCCCTGGGCGGCGCGCGCCGCGTACACGGCGACGTGCGCGTCAACCGCCAGATTGTGGGCTTCAAGAAGATCAAGTTTTACACCATGGAAAACGTGGGGGCGGGAAAGCTCTCCATGCCCGAGCAGGAAATGCACACCACCGCCTTCTGGCTGCATTTCCCGGCCGGTTTTCTGGCGCGCCTGGCCGGGTTCACCCCCACCGAAAGGCAGAGCGGCATTCACGGCCTGGGCAACGCGCTGCGCACCGTGGCGTCGCTGTTGCTGATGTGCGACCCGCGCGATCTGGGCGTAGCCCTCAGCGAGGATATCGCCGGCGAGCTCGTGACCTTCGAACCGAATCTCTACCTGTACGACGCATACCCCGGCGGCATCGGACAGAGCGCACCGCTGTTCCGCCTGGCGCCGCAATTGCTGAAGCAGACGGCGGAACTGCTGGCCGCGTGCGGCTGCGAGGCCGGTTGCCCATCGTGCGTAGGCCCGGTGGGCGAAGTTGGCGAACGCGGCAAAGAGGTGGCCGCGAGAATTCTGGCGGAGTTGCGGGCTGGTTAGCGGAAGACGACATTCCAGGCTCTGTGGGCAGCCCGTACCAGCCAAGACGCGCGGTGTTTTCCCAGCGCACCTTCGGCCTTGCGAAAGCCGATGACGTTTCTTTTCGCCTCTGCTTCCAGGTGATCGATGTGCCTTTGGCTAGCTTCGAGGAGAGACTCCAGAGAGCGCTTGTAGACCTCCAGCTCACGGCGTTTGCGGCGCTCTTCCGCCATCAGTTTTCGCACCAGCGCCAGATACCCCGGCGGCTCAATTCCGGCGTGCTCGCCCGGATGGATCCGGACCAACTCACGCCGTTCCCGCCGCCCGGGGTCGATGTCCTGCGGAGGCGAGGACTTGCCCTCGCGCCAGCCGCAATACTGGCGGGAGCACCCGGATGCGAGATAGCGTCCCGAGATCATGTCACTGCGTTTGGAAATCGCCTGGGGCGAGTTCCAGAGCGCCGAAAGCGACTCGGCATACAGATTGCCGATGGGCTGAGAGATAAAGCAAAGGTGCGCGTCGCCATTCTCGACTAGGAAGAGAGTAGTCCACGGATTGGGACAAAGCTCAAAGGGGCCATCGGACAGCCCGTCACTGTCCGGATACAGGCTCTTCTCGCCTTCCTCAAGAAACGCGGCGCTGAGGCCGTAGGTTTCGAAAAGCGTTTGCAGCCCGGTCACCCTTATCGTACGGAAGCACTTCTGGAAGCGCGGCAGCACACCTTGCAGGATTGCGTGTAGCTCTTCCACTTCGCGGCGGTCGGCGATCGCCTCGTCGGCTCCCAGGGTCGGAATTCGGGCGGTGTTTTCCGGGGAGAGTTCCATGGTCTGGAGCGCCACGGCGATCATGCCGTGCTGGTGCATCAACTCCAGGTATTGCGGGATCTCGCGAAAATTGGATCGCATGATCACGAAGAAAGCGTCCAGGTACGGCTTGTCGCTCCGCAGTTCTGCCTTCCAGCGTTGGACGCGATCGATGTTGGCGAGCACCTGATCCAGGTCGGCGCCTTTGCGAAGGCGGTTGTAGGTAGCTCGGGTTCCGCCATCGATGGATACAGTGACGTTGGAGAAGGGAGTGCGGACCAGCCGTTCGGCCCATTCGTCATCGATCAATGTGCCGTTCGTGCTGATGCTCAGAATGGGGCGGCGGACACCCTGCGCCACGTCGTCGATCAACTCGCGGAATCCGCGGATGGCGAAAACTTCACCGCCCTGGATGCGGAGCGTGGACACGTACGGATAGAACGCCATGAGCTCGCGGCGCAGCTCCTCGCCGATTTCAGGGGGGCGGAGCAGATTATCTCCGTTCTTTGGCTGGTAGCAATGGGGGCAATCAATGTTGCAGGCGTTTCCGAGGACCAGGCTCAAGCAGCGGGGTCGAGAGTAGAGATAGACGTGGCGTTGTTGGTACTCCAGCCGGCTGAGACGGAGGTTGTCGTAGCAGGCTTGCTCTGTGTCGGTGGTCATTGGCTCCCCTGACACAAGTTCACTGTACCAGAGTGATAGATCGTTCTAATGGATGGAGGCGGGCTTGTACAGCGGGCCATTCTCTTTCGCACTGGGGGCTTGCCGGGCCTACCGGGCGCGCAAGCCCGCCGGGC
>JBEKYE010000425.1:0-4345 GCA_049511275.1 Bryobacteraceae bacterium | reverse complement strand
GAGGCGCCGATGCCGGTGTGGATCCGCGGCCGTTTCCCGGCGGCCAGCGCTTTGCCGCATGCTTCGATGTCGCTCGGGACGGCGCGCGAAAGCGCGCAGATCACCGGCCCATCAATCTCGCGCGCGATGAGTTGCACGGCTGTGAAATCCTCGGGCGACGAGGCGGGATAGCCTGCCTCGATCACGTCCACCCTCAACTGCGCCAATTGCCGGGCGATGATGAGCTTTTTACGGCTTCCCAGGCGCGTTCCCGCGGCCTGTTCGCCATCTCTCAAAGTTGTATCGAATACGGCTACCTTTTCAGACATGGTGTCGCTCGCTTACCCCGGCGGAGTGAAGAATCCTCCGCACCTGAATCCGTCCGGCGGCCCGGTTTCGTGTTGCTTAAGACTGCGGCGTGGCTTTGGCCGCGGCCACCATGGATTCCAGTATCTGGTCGCCGACGTCCTTGACGGAGCCGGGCATGTGGCTCAGGAACAGCGTGTTGGTCCGGTCGTTTTCGCCGATCGATTTGAGCGTGTCGAAATACTGAGTCACCATCACCAGTTGCATGACCTCTTTCGCCGACGCGCCTTCCACTACCTTCTGGAATTGGTCGATCGAAGCCTGCAGTCCTTCGATGATGGCTCTGCGCTGGTTGGCGATGCCCTGTCCCTGCAGTGCCTTGCTCTCGGCTTCGGCTTCGGCCTTCTTCACCACCAGAATCTTCTCGGCCTCGCCGCGCGCGTTGGCCGCCACCTGCTCGCGCTGCGCTGCGTTGATGTCGTTCATGGCCGACTTCACTTTTGCGTCCGGCACGATGTCAGTCACCAGGACATTCACGATCTCGAAGCCGAATCCAGTCATGTCGGCGTCGAGTTCCTTCTTCACAGCCGCGGCAATGCTGGACTGGCTGGCGAAAACATCGTCCAGCGTCATGCCGGGCACATGGCCCAGAATCACTTGCTCGACATACGACTTGATCTGCGCCGTGGGATCGGCCAGTTTGTAGTATGCGTCAAAAACTTTCTCGGGGCGCACGCGGTTCTGCACGGAGATGGGAATCGTCACGAATACGTTGTCCTTGGTCTTGGTTTCCACCGTGAGCGTGATCTGGTTGACGCGCAGGCTCATGACTGCCGCGACGGAATCGAAAAACGGAGTTTTCCAGTTCAGGCCGGCTTCGGCGACGCGAAGAAATTTTCCGAACCTGGTGATGATCGCCACCTGGGCAGTGGCCACGGTAAAAAAGCTTCCCAGGATGGCTGCCAGCACCACGATCGCGGCGAGTACGGCGGGAACCATCAGCAACATGTTGTCCATCTCAAAACTCCTTTGGTTTTGGGAATCGGTCAGCTAAGATCATAGCAACCGACAGAACGCGCCCGCTGTTGCCGCTTGGCACGCGCTTGCGCCGCGCGCGGGCGGCGGCCCAGGCTACCAGCAGCGCCGACCATGCTCCCCTGCGCGCGCATGGGAGAACCGGTTACCTAGCCTGACGCCTTGACAGCACATCCCGCGCAGTCGTCCAACGAATGCCGGGATAGCGATCGTTGTCGAGCGGCTCTAGCTTCGCCCGGCCGTCGAACATGTTACGCATGTACTGCATGCCCTGCCATGCCGGGTAAAGTTCCTTGTCTCCTGGAGCGACCGTGCGCGCGACCTTGATCAGCGTGCCGAGCATTCCCAGACCTCCCGCGCGGAACAGGCGGAACTCCTTTCCGGTCACCTCGCTTGCGACCGCCGTCAGTTCCCGGGCGCTGAGTGGATCGCCGGCAATTCGGAGAAAGCGAGGGGTGGACGGATCAAGAGCCGCGCTCGCCGTGAATGCGGCCGTGTCGTCCATCGTCGTGAAGTCCATGCGCTGGTCCGCGTCGCCCCAATAGAGGACCCGCTTCAGTTTGAAAAGAATGAGCGGCATCTGACCGGTCAGCATATCGGCAAACGCGCCGCTGAAGATCGTGGTCGCTGAAATCGACGTCTTATCGAGGCGCTTGTGGAAGTCTCGGCGCAGATCGAGATTGCGATTCTCTCCGGGTGGAAACTTGGTGAAATCGATCGAGTAGTCGGACGGAATGAAACGTGGCACGTCAGCCTGGATCGCAGCGTCGAGCAGAACCGTTTGCGTTTCCACGATCACGTCCCGCAATCCCTGCAGCGCGGACACCACGCAGGACGCACGCGAGCAGGCCGGTGTCACTTGGGAAGCGCTGTTCCAGTCGACACTGGCAACCGTTGCGCCGAGCTCCTGCAGGCGCTCAAGCTTGTCTCGCGCAGTTCCGTGGCGCACCAGCGCTCTTACGGTGGCTCCCCGTTCGAGCAAAGCTCTCGCGATGCGTCCGCCGAGGTTACCGGTAGCTCCCGCCACGACGATAGTCGAGTCACTCATGATTCCGATACTAGAGAAAGGACAGCGTCGATGCAAAGTGAGCGCGCATCCAAGTGGGGGTCGACTGGCGCGTCCGACTTGTCACTCCGAATCCGGGCAGGCGCCGGAGCAAGAGGCTTCCGGTCGCCGCCTCAGCGTGCCAGAATGGGATCGCCGGACATCCTTCGATATGGAATCTACTGACGCCCCCCAGGTACGCACCCCCGCGAATTCCGGGCGCCTGGTGTCGCTCGACGCCTTTCGCGGCGCGACCATGGCCCTGATGATTTTAGTGAACACACCCGGCGACGGCCGGAACGTATACGCGCCGCTCCAGCACTCGGAGTGGAACGGATGGACTCCGACGGACGTGGTCTTCCCGTCGTTTCTGTGGATCGTAGGGGTGGCCATGACGCTGTCGCTCGGACGCCGGGTAGCCGAGGGCGTGCCGCGGGCCAAGCTGTTTGCTCAGGCGTTTCGCCGGGCCGCGATCCTATATGTGCTGGGCCTGGTGGTCTATGCGTACCCGGGTTTCGATCTGTCGACGCAGCGGCTGCTGGGTGTTCTTCAGCGGATTGCCATCTGTTACCTGGTGGCCGCGGCGATCTACCTGACCACGCACATTCGCGGCCAGATCGTCTGGATTGTCTCCCTGCTGGCGGCCTACTGGCTGTTGATGACCCTGGTACCGGTGCCCGGCTACGGTCCAGGCAGGTTGGATGTGGAGGGCAACTTCGCGCACTACATCGATCGCATCGTACTGGGATCGCACAACTACATGTGGACCAAGACGTGGGATCCGGAGGGAATCGTCAGCACGCTGCCCGCTATCGCAACGGCGCTGTTTGGAATCCTCGCCGGGCACCTGCTGCGGCTCGATCGAGCCCTCGCGAAACGGACCGCCTGGCTGTTGTTGATCGGGACACTGCTCATCGCTGCCGGCTTGATCTCGAACGTATGGCTGCCCATCAACAAGAAGCTGTGGACCAGCTCGTTTTCGCTGTTCATGGCGGGTCTGGATTTCGTGATATTCGCGATGTTCCTGTGGCTGGTGGACGGTAAAGGCTACAAGCGTGCGGTGAAGCCGCTGGTCATCATGGGGATGAACGCGATCGTGGTGTACATGGCCAGCGAGCTTCTGGACGAGGTGCTCAGCGCGATCCGCTGGCCGGCTGGTGGACACGTCATCAATCTGCACACGTGGATCTTCGCCACGCTGTTCGCACCGCTTGCAGCGCCGATGAATGCCTCGCTGCTGTTCGCCATCGCTTACACGCTGCTGATGTATCTGCTGGCGTACGGGATGTACCGGCGGGGCTGGTTCGTGCGGATCTGAATGCCGCGGCGGGTATGGTTCCCCCTACTGCCCGCACGAACGGCGCCCGTTTCGCGCGCGTGTTATGAGCAAATATCGGTAGCCGTTGTCGGCCTGCCGTTTCCGACCCACGTGCCCGCATGCTCGAAGAGCAGCGCGGAAGCAGCACTCCCGGCTGCCCGAATTGCCTGGCAGCAGCATTTACTCCGGCTTTCCCGCTACTGGGTGGGCCGGACCTGAAAGAATAAGCCGAAGTTTTTGCAACACCGGCGGGGTCGGATGGCGTATGAGCTACTATGGGGTCCGCCCTGCGCAACCTCCGGCACGCCGTCCGCTCGCTTATGGGCGACAAGGGATTCACCGTCGCCGTGGTCCTGACCATTGCGGTTTGTATCGCGGCGAACACTGCCACCTTCGCGGTGGTGAACTCGGTGCTGCTGCGGCCGCTTCCGGTGCCGGACGCGCGTTCCATCCTGCTGATGGCGAATCGTTACCCGAAGGCGGGCGCCGATTTCGGCTACAACAGCGCCTCGGGCGACTACTACGACCGCCTTCGCGACGTCCGCGTTTTTTCGGAGCAGGCGCTGTTTCGCACCACCGGCCGAACGCTCGAGTTCCAGGGTACGCCGGAACGCGTAACCGGCATGCTGGCGACGCCTTCCCTATTCCGGCTGCTGCGCGTA
>JBEKYE010000424.1:0-4366 GCA_049511275.1 Bryobacteraceae bacterium | reverse complement strand
GGTGAACAAAGTCGCCATCGTCGGGACCGGCCTCATCGGCGCCTCCTTCGGGCTGGCGTTGCGCAGGGCCGGCTACCGGGGCGAAATCGTGGGCGTCAGTTCCCCGCCGGCCCTCGCCGCGGCGCTCGCAGCCGGAGCCATCGATCGCGGAGCGCCGTTGGCGGATGCCGTGGCGCAAGCCGGCCTGGTCTTCCTTTCGCAAACCATCGGCCGCATCCTGGATACCGTTCGCCATCTCGACGCGCTGTTGGAGCCCGGAGCGCTGGTTACCGACGCCGGCAGCACCAAGTGCGAAATCGTCGACCTGGCGCGCCAGAGCATCCGCCGCGCCCAGTTCCTGGGCGGCCACCCCATGGCCGGCAAAGAGAAACGCGGGGCCGCGGAAGCCGATGCCGATTTGTTTCGCGGCCGCACCTGGGTGCTCACGCCGGATGAGCCGGCGGAACTGGAAACCCCGGCCGCGCGCGAGTTCCGTGGCTGGCTGGAACGCATCGGCGCCCGCGTCGCCGTGATGGATTGCGATGAGCACGACCGCGTGGTCGCTCTCACCTCGCACTTGCCGCAACTGGCTTCGACGGCTCTGGCCTCGACCGTTGCCGGTTCGGCCCATATCGAAGTTTCCGGCCCGGGCCTGTACGATATGACACGTCTCGCCGCCAGCTCCTACGAGCTGTGGCGCGACATTCTGGCCACCAATACCGATCACATCGAGCGGTCGCTGGCCCTGTATATACAGATGCTGGAGCACATGCGCGAAAACCTTCGTACGCGGCAGCTCCAGGAGGAATTTCAACGCGGCGCGGCTGTGGCCGGCCGTTTGCGCGGGGCAGTCTGATTCTCCGCGCCAATATAGGATAAACTACCCATGAGGCGCTTAATCGTACCTCGACCATCGACGGACCTTTCGTCCGGGGGTGGACCCGCGGCCTTTCAGGCACGGCGGACCTCGCGGTCCTACGCACCAAATGCCGACTTTAAGGAATCAAAAATGGAACAGAAACTCAAAATCGCCGTGTTTATCGATTTTGACAATATCGAAATCGGCGTCAAATCCACGCTGCACCGCGAATTCGACGTGGCAGCCGTGCTCGACGCATTGAAAGAACGCGGCGAAATCGTCACCAAGTTTGCCTACGCCAACTGGGGACGGCAGGAATCCGCCACCCGCGCGCTCTCCGAGCACGCCGTACAGATGGTGCAACGCGATCCCTCGCCGCGCGGCGACAAGAATGGCGCCGACATCAACCTGGCCCTCGATGCACTCGAGATGGCCTTCACTCACGACCACATCAACGCCTTCGCCATTGTCAGCGGCGACAGCGACTTCATTGCGTTGGTCAACAAACTGAAGCAGTACGACAAGCGGATTTTCGTAGTCGGCGGGCGTGCCTTCACCAGCACGATTCTGCAGAAGAATTGCCACGAGTTCGTGGCCTACGAATCCATCATCGACGATCCGCGGCCGCGCCAGCAGGGCGGCGGCCACCAGCCGCAACAACAGCAACAACAGCAGCAACATTCCGAAAAGCCGCCGCAGCAGCAACAACCGCAACAACAGCAGCAGCAACAGCAACAGCAGCAGCGCCCGCCGCACAAGCGCGTGGCGCTCGATCTGGCGCAGTCCATGCCGCTGGTGGAGCGCGCCCTCGGCGTGCTGGAACGCCGCGAGGTGCGGCCGCAGCTCGGGTTGCTGAAATCCACCATGCTGCAGCTCGATTCCACGTTCAACGAGAAGGCCTACGGCGCCAGCTCCTTCACCGATTTCGTGGAGAAGCTGCAAAAAGCCGACTACGTGGAAGTCTCCGGGGGCGAAGGCCGCTACATGATCCGCCTGCGGGGCGGCGCGGCTCCCGAAAAGCCCGGCGCGAAACCCGAAGAAGCCATCCCGCTGCTGCGCGACGTGCTCGAAACGCACCGCCTGGATATCGACAACGGGGCCGTGGCCGACGAATTGGCCGAATGGGTTCATCAGGACCAGCCCGGCTTCGACTGGCACCGCTATGGCTTCCAGGAATTCGGCGAGTTGCTGAACTACGCGCAGGACAAGGGCCTGGTTCGCATACAGGCCGACGAAGAGAAGGGCTTGATCGTCTACCTGGGCACCGAGTTCCATCCGCCCGCTGCGCCGCCCGAACCGGAACCGGTCGCGGTGATGGAAGAAGAAGAGGAAGACGAGCCACAGCCGCTGGTTCCGGGCCAGCCTACGGCCACCGGAGAGATTCCGATTCCGGCGCCGACTCCCAAGCCCCAGCGGCGCCCGCGCACCCCGCGCAAATCTTCCGGCGGCGAGGATGGCAATAAGAAACGGCCCAGCCGGTCGCGCAAGAAGCCGGTGTAGCTGGCGCACCATTGAATTGCGCGATGCCGCTCTTAAGGGGCAGGTTCAGACTTGCCCCTGGAATCTCCGGATCTTCGAGCTTCGTTAAGACCACTGGTAGCGCCGGCGGTCTTGCCGCCGGTGTCTTGTCCACGCTGGACCATCGCCACTCTTCGCCCACGCTGCCGGGCCGCTTCTTACCGGATTTCGCTCAACGGATGAGATCACTGCGCTGAGTTGCTTTTCGGTGAGTCCGCTAGGGTTCGGGGTTCGGCGCTGGCGAATGGAACTCGTGCCAGGTCCGAAATTCGCGTAGTGGTTAGTTTGTCCGCGCAGACGATCACTTCCACGGGTCGGCGACTTTCGTCCCAGTGGTCGGGCTCCGTGTACGCCAACTGCCGCGACGGGCGTGTAACGCGAGGAATCGGTCCGCTTCCGGCGTTCGGATCGGAGCAGTCACCGAGTGCCGCGTTATCCGACCGGAGCAACGCCGCCATGACGCAGCCGATCTCGGAATCGGCCGAGTGCGCACACAACTGGTTTCGATGGGTCGCAGACCTCACGACAATTGTGGAATTTCCGTCGTCGCCCAGAACCAGTCAGCCCAATCATCATTTTCAGGCTGACCGCGCGAGAGCCAGTGGAAGTACGCAGCCTCGCTTCGCAGTGCATTCAGGAGGCGATTCTGATCCCAAACCGACGGCCAAGCACTTGAAGCCACAAATGCTGGATCGGCCGGGCCGAGCAAGACATGGTATTCGGGTGCGCCAAACTGAGCGAACAGCCTAACGAATGCGTGGATTTGTGATCCGGGTTGACTGCACATCACTCTGATTTCATGAAGCCCATCGTGCGTGGCGTTGACGGGTTCTCACCACCAGGAGCCTACCCAGTATCCAATGCAAGGATCGGACCCGAGGATCACTTTTCTGATTGGAGTCTGGGCAAATGCTCCAAGCCCCAAGGCGGAAACGGCTGCACAAAAGCCGATTTTCGCCAAGGTCCGGGCGAAATCCTCGGCTGAGAAATTCGTGTGAGATCCGACGAAATCCGCCTCGGGATAGTCCCTGCTTGCTTGCTGAAACGTGGGCCCGCAGAGATGTATCATTTCGAGGTTCGCGAACACGCCCCTCACGGGCTTGCCGCTCCAAAAACTGCTCGGTGGAGGAAAGAGCGGCGTGGCCAGGTAGGTTGGATACTCCGTCCTTGGCACTTGGACCACTTCTTTGACGCCGTCACGCTGCAGAACGAGCGGCAGCGTCGGCGAACGCTTGTCCCGACGCCGACTTTGCATCGCGAGAACATTGCGGACATCTGGCCATAAACATCTCATCACATCGCGCTCAAAGCGATGAGTAATCTTTGCACACGTTTCACAACTCGCTCTGAGAAGAGTCCATGGTCCGTTTAGACCGTATGGGACGGCGTGTTCAGTGCCGAGCGGCCCGCCGCGCGCACCACAGTAGATGCATTCTCCGATCTCTCGGCTGTTCAGCGAGACTTTGGTATCAACGAGCCCGATCACGACAGAACTCAATGATATCGCGCCCGGATCTGAAGGAGTGCGAAAGGAGACCTGCGAACTGAAGCGGTGCGGTTCCAGGCCCCAACGATTACGCGCCGGAACCCAGGGAACTGAATGTGTTAGTTCCGAGCGAATCCACGACTCGGAAGGCACTCGCTCAGAGAGAGGTTTCCGTGGCCGATGGCGCAGGATGCCACCGCATCGCTGTAATGCCTAACGCGGAATCGAAAAAACGGCCTTAGCCTTCCGAATGCCGCGCCCGATTACTCCGACGTATGGTTTTGCGCGTTGCTCGGCCGACTCCGTCCTTTCGATGCCCTGGTGAACGGTGCAGCGACGCGGTTAACATGGTGACGGCGGATAAATTGAAATGACGATCTTCGACGTCGAAGAACTCGATGTGGCCCACGTCACAGACGAACAAGCAGCAGCGATAGGCAGATTGGCATTGTCGTTCAACTTTCTGGAGTCTTGCATTGATGAAGCGATTTCCTTTATCATCAGCCCACCCGATGCACATGGAA
>JBEKYE010000423.1:0-4375 GCA_049511275.1 Bryobacteraceae bacterium | reverse complement strand
CCGCCTGGACCGCTGTCCGGGCGCGATTGTGCGTGACAGCCGGGCATTCGCGGGAACCGGCACGTTTCTCTCCGTCGGCCCGGGCGAACTGAAGAAGCTGATATTCGTAGGCAATACGCTCATGAGCGCCCGAAGGCCGGCGGTGGAATCCAGGACCGACTACTGGCGGGAAACCGAGCCGGCCACCGAGGCGGAGCCGGCGGTGCGTCACCGCTGAAAGCCGGGCTGCGCCCGGCTGCACCGAGTGACGCCCGGTGCGCAGGATATCATCCTGCCCCACAACCAAAACCACGAGCTAGCGCAGAGCTAGCCCGCTCTTCTCACAGATATTCGGGTGGTGACGATGTGGCGCACGCACTCGTGCGTGCGCACTTCATCGGGCCATTTGTGAGAAACGTTTGCTACGCCGCCGGCGCCGCGGCTTCTCCGTGGAACTTCACCGATACCAGGCGCGACACGCCGGGTTCCTGCATGGTCACGCCGTAAAGCGCCTCGGCGGCTTCCATGGTGCGCTTGGAGTGGGTGATCACCACAAACTGCGTCTGCTCCGACATTTCCTTCAACAGCTTGGTGAGCCTTCCGATGTTGGCTTCGTCCAGTGGCGCGTCCACTTCGTCCATCACGCAGAACGGGCTCGGCTGGTATTTGAAAATCGCCATCAGCAGCGCTACGGCCGCCAGCGCCTTCTCGCCGCCGGAAAGCAGCAGGACGTTTTGCAGGCGCTTGCCGGGCGGCGAGCAAATGATGTCGATGCCCGAATCGGCCAGGTTCTCCTGGTCGGTGAGGCGCATCTCGCCGGTGCCGCCGCCGAACAGGGTTTGGAAGGCTTCGCGGAAATTGGCGTTGATGGCCTCAAAGGCCTCCGCGAACTTCTGGCGCGACACCGTATCGATCTCCTGAATGGCCTTTTCGGTATCGCGGATGGAATCGATCAGGTCCTGCCGCTGGGCGCTCAGGAAATCCTGGCGCACTTGCGCTTCCTGGAATTCTTCCATAGCGGCGGCGTTCA
The DNA here is from genome assembly GCA_049511275.1 of Bryobacteraceae bacterium. Lineage (GTDB taxonomy): Bacteria > Acidobacteriota > Terriglobia > Bryobacterales > Bryobacteraceae > PALSA-129. The sequence goes on along the minus strand of JBEKYE010000423.1, from coordinate 3,366 downwards.
CCGGGCCGAGAGCTTCGATACGGTTGCGCACCTCGTTGCAGGCCTGCTCGGCCTCGGCGATGGCTTCGGCATCGGGCACCGGGTCGTCGGCTGAGGCCAGCTCCCCTACCGGGCAGTTCAGCTCCTTGCGGCTGGTTTCGTCCAGGAACTTCAGTTCGGACTGCTTGCGCACCAGGTCCACTTCAATCTGCGACCGCTTCTGGTGGCTTTGCTCGACCAGCGCGCGCAGGGCTTTGAGATCCTCTTCGCCGGCGCGCAAGGCTTCGCGCATGGCCGCCTCCCGGGCAGCCATTTCGAGGACGCAGGTCTCCTGCGCAATGATTTCGCCGGCCAGCGCCGTGGCCCTCCGGTCAAGCTCGATGTTGTCGGCCAGCAGGCGGGCGCGTTCCTCGCCGAGGCGTTCGATTTCGGGGGCGATGGAGTTGCGGCGCGCCGAGATTTCGCGGAACTGCTGCTCCAGGCGGCCCATGGCGGAGCGCTCCCCGCGATGCCGTTCCTCCAGTCCGGCCAGTTCGGCGCGCGTGGCGGCGTATTCTTCGCCGATGGTGGCCGCCTGGCCTTCCAGCTTCTCCAGCTCCTGACGCTCGGCTTCCAGGGCCGCTTCGCGTCCGGCGCGCAGGCCGTCCTTTTCTTCGATGGCGGCGCGATTTTTCTCGCGCTGTTCAGCCGACTTTTCGGCATCGCGCCGCAGGCGTTCCAGCTCCAGGCGCGCTACCGAAAGCCGCGAGTTGGTCCGCGCCATGTCGTCCGCCAGCTTGCGCATGTCGTGCTCCAGCGCCACGCGGTCTTTCTCGCGCGCCTGCTGCACCGCGCGCAGCCGTTCCAGTTCGGCTTCCAGGCCGATGATTTCCTGGCTGACGGCGTCCAAAAACGCCACCTGCTCGTCGAGCGCCATCTGCCGGCCTGCCAGAGTTACCGCCAGTTCGCGGGCTTCGCGCTTCATGGCCAGCGGGCCGGCGCCCGATTTCTTTCCGCCCGTCACGGTGTGGCCGTGGTAACAGACACCGTCCGGCATCAGGAAATACAGGTGCGGATAGGCCGTCGCGAGCCGCTGCGCCGAAGCGCGGTCCTCGGCCAGGAAGCACAGCGAGAGGCGCGGCAGCAGGTCCACCGCGCGATCGCGGAACCCGTTGGTGAGACGCAGCGATTCGCTCAGCCGAGCGGCGATGCCCGTTTCCGGGCCAATGGCCGGCTCGGGCAGATGGTTGTAGGCATGCCCGTTCGGCTCGGGGTGGACCAGGAAGGTGGCGCGCCCGTCGAGCTCCGCGCGGACGAAATCCACGCCGCGCTCGGCCTGCTGCCAGTTCTCCACCACCACGTATTCCAGCTCTTCATGCAGGAATTCTTCGGCCGGCTTTTCGAACTGCGGGTCCACCTCCACGTAATCCGCCAGCACGCCCAGCAGCTTCAGATCGGCGGCGTTGCCTTTTTCGAGCGCCGCGAACAAGCGCTTCACCGATTCGGTGGTGTAGGTGCGGTGCGCCAGCACCTGCTCGAGCGATTCCTTGCGGGCACGGATCTGCGACACTTCATTCTTCAGTCCATCGATCGCGCCGCGCAATTCCACCGCGGCATTACGCCGCTCGCCCAGATCCTCCTCGGTGCGCCGGCGCTCGCCGGTAACGGTTTCCAGTTCCAGTTGCCGCTCGACCGCGGTTTCCGAAAGCTGCCGGCGCGCGGTCTCCAGACGCTCGATCTCAGCGGTTGCCACCTGCTCCTCGCGTTCGGACCGCGCCGTCTCGCGCTCAATCCCCGCCAGGTATTCTTCCACCTGCGCCAGTTGATTCTTCAGCGTCGAAGCTTCGCCCAACAGGCGCAGAATGGCCTGCCGCCCGGCTTCAATGGCCTGCTCGCGCTCTCGCACGCGCGCCTGCAGGGTCTCCCGCTGCAGGTTGATTTCCTGCATGTAGCCGCGTGCTTGCGCGATCTGCGCGTCGAGCGCGTCCACGCTCATCTGATGCGCCGCGATTTCCTGTTCGAGCGTATCCAACCGCAGGCCCAGCTCCTGCGATTCCTTCTCCGCCTGCGCGATCGCCTGCTCCATCGCGCCGCTCTCTTTCACTTGCGATACCAGACGTCCGCGCGTCCGTTCGGCTTCCAGATTCAACTCCGCCAGTTGCTGCCGCGCGGCGGTGAGCTGCCGCTCGGTGGAGTAGCACGCGGTTTGCCGTTCTTCGTGTTGGCGCTCGCGCTCCGCCACCTGCGCGGTGAGCGATTTCAATTCGGACGCCGCCAGGTTCAGGTCGAGAGCGGTCTTGGCGGCATCGCGCTCCAGCCAGCGGTATCTGCCCGACAGAACCACGCGCAGCCGTTCTTCCAGCTCGCTCTTCAATTCGCCGTAGCGCCGCGCCTTGGAGGCTTGCCGCTTCAGCGAATTCGCCTGCCGCGTGACTTCCTCCAGAATGTCGTAGACCCGCGCCAGGTTCTGCTTGGCGCCCTCCAGCTTGGCTTCCGCCAGCCGTTTGCGCGTTTTGAACTTGGTGATGCCGGCGGCCTCTTCGATGACCGCGCGCCGGTCCTGCGGCTTCGAGCTTAGAATTTGTCCGATGCGCCCCTGCTCGATGATGGCGTAGCTCTCCGGTCCCAGGCCCGTGCCCATGAACAGGTCCTGGATGTCGCGCAGCCGCGCGATCCGCCCGTCGATCAGGTATTCGCTGTCGCCCGAGCGGAAGAGCCGGCGCGTGATGGTCACTTCGCCGCTCTTGGGCGCCTGCCCGCCTTCCACGGGCTGTGGCTTGTGCGCCACGTGCGGCTGGTAGATCTCCGGATCGATCAGCGTCATCGTTACCGAGGCCATGCCTAGCGGCTTGCGGTCGCGCGTGCCGGCGAAGATCACGTCTTCCATGCGCGTGCCACGCAGGCTCTTCGCCGATTGTTCGCCGAGGACCCAACTGATGGCGTCGCTGATGTTGGACTTGCCGCAGCCGTTCGGTCCCACGATTCCGGCAATGCCTTCGCCGTGGAAACGGAGCTCGGTGCGCTCACAAAAGGATTTAAATCCCTGTAGTTCTATGCGTTTCAGTTTGAGCAAAGCATTATCCTCTGCTTCGGGGGAGTTGTAACTATACTAAACGCGCGGAGGCGAAAAGTAAAGCACATACACCACAGTTAACAGTACCCATTCGTCAAGCCCCCCAATATCTTGGGGGGCATATCCTGGAGGCATCTCCCTCAAGACCCTAAAGATGGCCATTGCGGGGCCCGCTTCTCCCGAAATGCCCGGATGCCCTCTTGAAAGTCGGGACTGGCGAATACCTGGCCGCGCACCCGCCGCGCCGCCAGGCCTGCCTGCTCCCAATTCAGGCCGCGAGTTTCGCGCAAGAAACCCAGTCCGCTGCGGATAGAGGTGGGGCTAAAAGCCGCAAT
>JBEKYE010000422.1:0-8166 GCA_049511275.1 Bryobacteraceae bacterium | reverse complement strand
AGTTCTGGAGGGCGGACGCCCTCGTCCGCGCGCGACCCCCTGGTCGCGCTCTTCCCGGCGCCACGCCGAAACCCCACCTCGTCCGTATTGGGTAACCGCAACGCAGTTACTCGCGCCGCGCGCCGCGCCCAATGATAAAATCCTCATCGGTATGAGAACCCGAATCCTGTGTGCTTTCACGGCCGCGCTGGCCGCCTGCGTTGTCTTTGCGGCCGTCGTCATTCCGGTCATTCCGTATGCTCCAGGCGATCGCACCCAGCCATTGCCTCGCCAGATCACGCCTGGCGGCGGCGGGACGGAGTATCAACCCGGCGCGCCGCCATCCGACGCGGTGGTCCTCTTCAACGGCAAGGACCTGTCGGGCTGGCAGCACCCCGGCGGCAAGCCCGCCGACTGGCTGGTAACCGGCGGAACCCTTCAGGTCAAGCCCAAAAGCGGCGACCTCCAGACCACTCAGGCCTTCGGCGATTGCCAGGTGCACGTGGAATGGGCCACGCCCGCTCCGACCGAGGGCGAAGACCAGGTGCCTGGTAACAGCGGCGTCTTTCTGATGACCCTGTACGAAATCCAGGTGCTGGATTCGTTCCGCAACAAAACCTATCCCGACGGGCAGGCCGGCGCGGTCTATTGCCAGTATCCGCCGCTGGTCAATGCCAGCCTCGCTCCAGGCGTCTGGCAGACCTACGACATCGTCTTTCACGGACCGCGCTTCACCCTCGAGGGCGATCTCACGCGCCTGGCGACGGCCACGGTCTTCTACAACGGCGTCCTGGTGCAGGACCACGTCACGCTCACCGGCCCGACGGATTGGGTGAAGCGTCCGCCGTACCACGCGCACGCCGCGAAGATGCCGCTACGCCTGCAGGACCACGGACAGCCGGTGCGTTTCCGCAACATCTGGATTCGCGAGATTCCCGACGCGACGCATTGACGCGCGCGGCCGCTGTCGCAAGAGGGGTCAGACGCATTTTCCTCCGCAAAACGGGACGAAGCTGGACCGATTGTCTACAAAGGTCGCCGATTTGCCTTCAGTTCAACCTTTTTCCCCCTCAAGCTCAATCACTTCCCGGAAATTGCTTGCTCCAGATGCCTGCTACCTTTAAAACAGGTGCGAGTCGCGCGGGCTTGCCAGCCGTCGGTTTCCTCCAAAACCAACCTGCGTTCTCTTCTAACCCAGTAATAGATCGCTCGAATTGAAACGCTGTTTTTTCGAGTACGTCTATTGTGTTTAATGAGCTCCTGAGATTCCGGCTTCAATCGACGCCGAAAAGGAGCGCAATCTGCCATGGCAACTCCCGAGTCCAACCCTCCCTTGCTGCCCAGGCGCGAAATACCAAACGAACCCAATTGTCCGTACCAACCCAAAGGAATCAAAGCAGATGCCGCTTTCGGAATGAACCGAAACGAGCCCAATTCCGATCCCCTCGCGACGCCCCTTCGTGTTCTTCCGCGGTGAACCCATTGCCCCAATCGAGATATACTAAACGAAATCCCATGGATCCCAAGCAAGACGGGAAAGCACTCGACCGCAGGGACTTCCTCATCGGCTCTTCGCTCGCCGCCGGAGCCGGTCTCGTATTTGGCGCCACGCCGATCTCCGCGGCCAAGCTCTCCTCCAACGAAGTGCGCGTTGCGCTGCTGGGCGCCGGCGCGCAGGGGCAGGTGCTTCTGGACGCCTGCCTGCAAATTCCCAACGTGCGCTTTCGGGCGGTGTGCGACATCTGGACCGAGTACAATCAGCACCGCGTTTCGCGATTGTTGAAAGACAGCGGACACCCCAACAACACGTACGTGGACTACCGCGAAATGCTCGACAAGGAAAAGGGCAACCTCGACGCGGTACTGATCGCCACTCCGGATTTCTGGCACGCGGAGCACGCCATCGCGTGCATGAATGCCGGCCTGGAGGTTTACTGCGAAAAGGAAATGTCCAACAGCCTGGCCGACGCGCGCCGCATGGTCGAGACTTGCCGCCAGACCGGCAGGCTGTTGCAGATCGGGCACCAGCGCCGCAGCAATCCGCGGTACCTGTTCTGCTATGAGAAGTTGATCCACGAAGCCAAACTGCTGGGCCGGATGACGGCCATCAACGGGCAATGGAATCGCTCCAAACGCGACTTTGCCACCATACCCGAGCGGTACGCCATCAAGCCGGAGATTCTCGAAAAGTACGGATTCCGTTCCATGCAGCAGTTCCTCAACTGGCGCTGGTATCGCGGCCTGGGCGGTGGACCCATCGTGGACCTGGGCTCCCACCAGATCGATATTTTCAACTGGTTCCTGGATTCGCGCCCGAAAGGCATCACCGCCAGCGGCGGCACCGATTACTTCAGCAAGGCCACCCACGAATGGTACGACACGGTAATGGCGGTCTATGATTACGCCACGCCCACCGGCACCGTGCGGGCCTTCTACCAGACGATCACCACCAACGGTTTCGGCGGCTACTTCGAAGTCTTCATGGGCGATCAAGGCACGCTGGAGATTTCGGAATCGGCGGGCCGCGGCAAGGTATATCGCGACGTCGCCAACGCGCCCGATTGGAAGTCGTTTGTCAAAGACGGGCTGTTGCTGGAGCCCAAGGAAGCAGCTCAGCCTGCTCCGCCGGCTGGCGCGGTGCTGGACGTGCGCGAGACCGCGCCGCCGCCCAGCTACGGCTTGCCAGTGGAGATGCGCAAGAAATATCACCAGCCGCACCTGGAGAATTTCTTCGGGGCGGTGCGGGGAAGGAACAAGCTCAACTGCCCGGCCGAAATTGGCTATGAGACTGCCGTGACGGTGCTCAAAGTGAACGAGGCGGTGGAAGCCCGCGCTCGGCTGGAGTTCAAGCCCGAAGACTTCGAGGTCTGAGGATGAGAGCGCGCTCGCACACATCGGCGGCAGCGGCCGCCCTGATCCTGGCAGCCGCGTGGCCGGGACTCGCGCAATCCCGGCCCACGGCCTCGCCTCCCAAGGTGATGCTGGGCGACAATAGCGCGGGAAGCCGGGGACAGCCGGCCCATATCATCGCCTTGCGCGACCCCGAGGGAGACACCATCCAGCCCGAGGACCGGCGGCCCTTGCCCTTTTCCACCCGCCAGACCTGTGGCGCAAGCTGCCACGACGTCGCCATCATCAGCCGCGGATGGCATTTCAACGCGGCCCTGGCCGGCGTGCCTCCGGGCAGGAAAGGGCAGCCGTGGTTTTTCGTGGATCGCGAGACCGCTACCGAGTTACCTCTGTCTTACCGCGCTTGGCCGGGCACTTACAGGCCGTCACAACTGGGGCTGAGCGACCGCGCTATGGCTCTCCGCTTCGGCGGGCGTATGCCGGGCGGGTCACCCCAGGATGATGCCGGCAGCCGCGATCACGCGCGCTGGACGGTATCCGGCGACCTGGAAGTGAACTGCCTGGCCTGTCACGATGCCTCGCCGGCTTACGATCAGGCGGAATATGCCCGGCAGGTTGCGCAGGAAAATTTCCGCTATGCGCCCACCGCCGCGAGCTCGCTTGCCGTAGTCACCGGCTCCGTCAAAGAATTGCCCGATTTCTTCGACTATCTTCTGCCTAACTCGGTGGAAGACTCCCTGCAGAGTAAGATCCCCAGGGTGGATTATGCGCCTCAGCGCTTTCTTCCCAACGGCAAAGTGGCGTTTGACATAGTCAGGGAGGTCAAAGTCACCCGCTGTTACTACTGCCATACCAATGTAGACGTGGCGCAGACCGGCGCGGCGCGTTGGAAAGCCAGCGAAGATGTTCACCTGGCGCGCGGAATCACCTGTGTGCAGTGCCATAGGAACAACCTCGACCATATGATTACGCGTGGCTACGAAGGCGAGCCCGCGGCCGCCGGCGATCCCTTTGCGACCTTGCTTTCCTGTCGCGGATGCCACATGGGTGAGGATGCCGGCCCGAATCAGCCCGGCAGGATGGGCGCTCCTTATCCGGAGCACGCCGGCATCCCTCCCATCCATTTTGAGAAATTGACCTGCACCGCCTGCCACTCCGGGCCTTGGCCGGCGGATGACACCCGGCGGTTGAAAAACGGGCTCTCGCACGGCTTGGGGGAGTTCAACGTCAATAAGTCGCCCGACGTTCTGCCGCACATCGAGTACCCGGTGTTCGCTCCTCAGCAGGATGGGAAGATCGGCCCGCACCGCATGATCTGGCCCGCGTTCTGGGGCCGGTTGCGGGCTGGATCGGTCGAGCCGCTGAATTCCGACGAGGTTCGGAAAACTTTGCAAAAGGGAAAACTGCTGAAGGCGTTGGCGCCCGACGGCCGAAAACCATCCGCAGGCGCAGCCCTATTTGTGGCCGCTGGCGCATGATGTGCGTCCGGCTTCGCAGTCTCTGGGAGCGAAGGGTTGCCAGGACTGCCACTCCCCCGAGGCGCCCTTTTTCCAGGAAAATGTGGCCGTGGATTCGCCGCTGGCATCGGACCGTGCCGCGCCCTGGAAGATGGCCCGGTTTGAAAAGAACCTGGACATCGCGTACAACACCCGCCTCGCGCGGCTGTGGGTTTTCCGTCCCTGGCTCAAAGCGGGAGGGATGCTGGCGGCGGGCCTGCTGCTCTTGCTCCTGGCCGCCTACACATTGCCGGCTTTGACGCGGGTGTCGGCCGGCGCGGCGGGAGAGTCCCGTTTCTTCCCGTGGTCGCCGGTTGTCGTCAACGTCGCGGGCCTGGTCTCGTTCGCCGCCATCGCAGTCACCGGGTTCTACTCATATTTCACGAAAGGCGCGGCGATGACCGGTTACCGCCTGATGGTGCACGTCGCCGCCGCTCCGGTCTTTATGGTGGCCGCGCTGGCGGTGGCATTGTTCTGGGCGCACCGCAACCGCTTCACTGCGGCATCCGCGGACACTTTCATCCTGCTGCTGCGTAAGTTCTTTTTCTGGGCCGCCGCCGCGTTATTGGTGCCCGCCGTAGTCTCCATCCTGCTCGCCATGTATCCCTTGGTTGGTCCCGGCCGGCAGCAGTATCTTTTCCTGATGCACCGCTGGTGCGCGATGGCGTTTACCGCCGCCGCCGCGCTCTTCGGCCTCTTCGCGCTGCTGGCATGGAGGAAGAGGAACGCGCGGTGAGGAAACTCCGCACCGCGGCGGTGTTCCTCTGCCTGATGGTCGCGGCCGCTCTGTTTCGCTTCCCGCTTCTCGCTGTCCGCCCCATGCACTGCGATGAAGCGGTGAACGCGGATAAGTTCGGAATCCTCCTGGAGCAAGGCCGCTATGAATACTCCAAGCAGGACTTCCACGGCCCGACTCTCTATTACTTAAGCCTCATCCCGGCTAAGATACAAGGCATCCGGAGTTACATCGATCTTAGCGAAGTAACCTTGCGCGTAGTCCCTGCGTTTCTGGGGGTGTTGCTGGTGGGCGCCCACATACTCCTGATTCCCTATTTCGGCCTGCGCGCGGCGGCAGCGGCGGGACTGCTCACCGCGGTTTCGCCCGCCATGGTGTATTACAGCCGTTACTACATTCATGAAATCCTGCTGGTCCTGCTGAGCTTTTGCGCTCTGCTGTGTCTGTTCGGATATTGCCGCCGGCGGCGCGCTGTCTGGGCCGTAAGCGCGGGCGCGTTCTTGGGGTTGATGTACGCGACCAAGGAGACCGCAATCCTGCCGGTTGGCTGCATGCTGCTGGCGGGTATGGCCACGCTGCTGTTTGAAAAGCGGCGAGCCGATCCCCCGCCGGGACGCCATCTGGCCCTGGCGGCTGCCGCGGCGCTGGTGGTTTCCGGGCTTTTGATGTCCTCCTTTCTGAGCCATCCAAGCGGCATTCTGGATTCACTCCTGGCTTATCGAACCTATTTCGCGCGGGGCGCCGGCATCAACACCTTTCACGTGCACCCCTGGAATTATTACCTGTCTCTTCAGCTCTATTTCCATTTCCCCGGGAAGCCCGTCTGGTCCGAGGCGCTGATCGCCGCGCTGGCCCTGGCCGGATTGTGGGCCGCATTCAGCCGGGCCGGTGTGGACGGCATTCATCCCGTGGCGCTGCGCTTCATCGCCTTTTACACGGTGTCCCTGTTGGCCGTCTACTCCCTGATCCCGTACAAGGTGCCGTGGAACGAGTTGGGATTTCTGCATGGCGAGATTCTGCTGGCTGGCGCCGGGGTAGCCTGGCTCGCCGGCCGCTGCCGCACGCGCGGAGCCGCCATCGTCCTGGCCGGCCTGGTTGGCGCCGGCGTGGCTCATCTCGGCTGGCTGGCCTGGCAGAGCAGCACGCGGTATGCAGCCGATCCCTGCAACCCGTGGGTCTACGCGCATACCGGGACGGACGTCTTTCGCATTGCCGCGCGCATGGAATCGCTCGCCGCGGTCTATCCTGGCGGCTATGCGCTGCCGGTTCAGGTCATCAGCCGGGAAAATCTGTGGCCGCTGCCGTGGTACCTGCGGCGCTTCACCGGGATCACTTGGTGGAATGGCGTCTCCGCCACAGCGCCCGACGCGCCGGTGATCCTGGCCACTCCCGATATGGAACCGGCGATCGAGAGCAAGCTCTATGAGCAGCCTCCTCCGGGCCGGCGGGAAATGTACATGAACCTGTTCGAGCGGTATGCCGAGTTGCGGCCGCGCGTCGAGATCCGGGGCTATATCGCCAAACCGTTGTGGGACGACTGGCGGCAGCGAGGGGATGGGCGATGAGCACTTCCGGCGTTGCCGTGACCGAAGTCAGCGGCGCGCTGCGCTTCTCCCACCAGGCGATGAATGCGGTGTTCGAGATCGTCTGCGCGCACGCCGACCCGGCATACGCGCGGCAGGCGGCCTGGGCTGCGTTCGACGTGGCCGGGCGCCTGGAACAGGAACTGAGCCGCTTCATCGAGAACAGCGATATCTCCCGCATCAACAGCCTGGCAGCCGGCGAAAGCCTGCGCGTGAACCGCTGGACCATGGAATGCCTGGAACTGGCGCGCCTGGCATGGGCGGAGACCGCGGGAGCTTTCGATATCTCGCTCGGGTCGGGTCTCGACACGCTCTCGCTCGATCCGCTGCGCCTGGTGGTGCGCGCCAATGCCGCCGGCGTACGCCTGGACCTGGGAGGAATCGGAAAAGGCTACGCGGTGGATCGCATGGCCGAAGTGCTAGCCGAGTGGGGCGTGGAACGGGCGGTGATTCACGGCGGGTTCAGTTCGGTGCTGGCGCTGGAAGCCCCCGCGGATCGCGAAGGCTGGCCGTTGACCATGAGCGCGCCCGGCGCCGCCGCCGCGCCGTTCGTCCTGATCCAGGCCAGGCGGAGGGCCTTCAGCGCTTCGGGCACGCAAAAAGGGGATCACATCGTGGAACCGCGAACCGGCAGGCCGGGCCGTTTTCGCCGCGCGGCATGGGCGTCGGCCCCGGTGAGCGCCCTCGCGGAATTCTGCCGGCAAGCGCGCAGCGTGCCCGGCGCCGGCGCCATCGGCGAATCGCCGGCTGCCGTGGTGGAGGCGTTCTCCACGGCTTTTCTGATCCTCGACGCCAGGGAAATTCAGGATTGTTGCCGGAGGCATCCCGGCCTCGAATCCTGGACCCTGGAGAACGAGGTCGTGCATTTTCCGGATTGACGATCGTCCTATGATGAGAATTGACATGAAACATTACTGGCTGCTCCCCATGACTTTACTCTGCGCCTGGCCGGCTGGCTTGCTGGCGCAAACCAAGCTGGCGCCCGTTCCGATCGTGCTGCCCAAACCCGGGTATGAGGGCACTCCGCCCAATTTCCTGAACATCCCCAACATGGAGAAACCCTCCGGCAAGGAGCGCGGCCCGTTTCTCGCGCCCGCGGGGGTGACGAATGTCGCCAAGGGAAAGAAGGTTACCAGCAGCGAGAAGGACCCGGTGGTCGGCGACCTCGACATGGTGACCGACGGAGACGATGCCCAGATTGACGGCAACAACGTCGAGTTGGGGCGCGGCGTGCAGTGGGTCACCATCGACCTGGCGGCCTCGCACGAGATTTACGGCGTCCTCTTCTGGCACTACTACCAGCCCAGGGTATACTTCGGCGTCATCGTGCAGACAGCCGACGATGAAGCCTTTACCAGGAACGTCCAGACCTGTTTCAACAACGACACCGCCAACAAGGCAAAGCAGGGTGCGGGCAAGAACCTGAATTACGTGGAGACCTACGAGGGGAAGTTGGTAGACTGCAAGGGCGCGCTGGCACGCTATGTGCGCCTCTATAGCGCCGGAAACAACGCCAACGAAC
>JBEKYE010000421.1:0-4400 GCA_049511275.1 Bryobacteraceae bacterium | reverse complement strand
TGGATGTTTAATAAGGACAGCGGAAAGTATCTGCTGCTGGTGGTGAGCGCGTCGCGCGATCTCACGCCGCTTTCGCGCGAAGAGATCATCGATATCGCCATCGGCGATCTGCGCCTGTATTTCCCCCGCGTGCGCAATGCCAATCTGGTCAAGGCCCACGTCATCAAGGAGCAGCGCGCCACCTTCGCGGCCGCGCCCGATACCGAGCACCTGCGGCCCACCACCGATTCCGGAATCGCCAACCTGTATCTGGCCGGCGATTGGACGCGCACCGGATGGCCGGCCACCATGGAAGGCGCCGTGCGTTCCGGCTACATGGCAGCCGAGTGGGTGGCCCAGGCCGCCGGCAAGCCCGCCAGGTTCCTGCTCCCGGATCTGGCCTGAACGGTCCTGGTAGCGCCGGCGGTCGTTGCCGCCGGTGTCTTGGGCGCTTGGAGTTGGCTCACGGTGCTGTTGTCGGGCTGGTCTTCTTCGTCGGTCTCGAGATACATGTGGCAGTAGTAACTCGCCAGGCCGCATCCGGTCAGTAGCAACAGCAGGATGCCGAACCATTTCAGTGTGCCCGCGTTCCAGGCATGCGGGCCGGCTACCGCCGCGGCGGTGGCTTTGACCGCGGCGAACGCGGCGCCCGCCCCCAGTCCCAGCTTCAGATACCACGGCATCAGGTCCAGGTGGCTCTGGCCGCCCACCTGGCTCCACAAGGTGAACACGGCAATCAGCGCGATCAGAAACAGCGTGGCATACGCCAGACGGAGGATCGGCATGGGTCGGTGATGAACTTCCATCTTACGTTATCCTGAAAGAACATGGTCCAGACGGGGTCGGGGCTCCCACGCTCCCTGCACCAATTTCAAAACGCATTTGGGCTGGCGCTGGACTCCATCCGCGCGCACAAACTGCGAAGCTTTCTCACTCTGCTGGGTGTGATCATCGGCGTGGCCAGCGTCATCATGGTGGGCGCGGCCATCGCGGGGCTCAGCGTGTACGCCGAAGAGAGCACCGCCAAGGCCTTCGGCTCGGAATCCTTCCTGGTGGCGCAGATCGTCGTCACCGGCCGGCTGAGCCGGCGCGAATACTTCGACAAGATCAAGCGCAACAAAACTATCCGCACGGCCGATGCCCGCTTCGTCGAATCCATCAACGGCGACCGCGTACTCTACAGCCCTTACCGCAGTCACTCGTCCGACGTGAAGCGCGAAAACCTGCTGTGCGAGGACACCACCGTTTTCGGCGCTTCCGCCGACCTGGCCGGCATCCGCGATATCGAAGTCGTGGACGGCCGCTTTTTCACGCCGCAGGAAGACCGCTCGCGCGCCTTCGTCGCGGTGATCGGCGAAACCGTGCGCGCCACGCTCTTTCCGGGCGAGGCTTCGCCCCTCAATCAGCTCATCCGCGTCGAAGGCGTGGAATTCACCGTGATCGGCGTTCAGGAAAAGCTGGGCTCGGCCTTCGGACGCGACCAGGACAAGTGCATCTACATCCCGATCTCCGCATTCGACCGCCTGTACGGGCCGGGTACCGGCTTCGCGCTCTTCGGACGGCCCAAACCCGGCAGCGGGCTGAGCTTGCGGGACGCGCTCGATCTGACGCGTGTGTCGCTGCGCAACCGCTTCCACGCGCGGCCCGGCCAGGTGGACAACTTCGACACGCTGACGCCGGATGCCATCCGCGGCTTCATCGACCAGTTGCTCAGCCTGGTGGCCGCCATCGTGGTGCCGGTGACCTGCATTTCGCTGGTGGTGGGCGGCATCGTCATCATGAACATCATGCTGGTGAGCGTCACCGAGCGCACCCGCGAGATTGGAATCCGCAAGGCCGTCGGCGCGCGCCGCGAGGACATCATGATGCAGATACTGATTGAAGCGGTGGTGCTGGCCTTTCTGGGCGGCGCGGCCGGCGTGGGGCTGGGCGCCATCGTCACGGCCTTGCTCGGGCGTATCTTCGAGCTTTCGCTCCACATCACTCTGGGCTATGTGGTGCTGTCGCTGGCAGTGTCCTCCATTGTGGGCGTGGCATCGGGCTGGTATCCGGCGTCGCGCGCGGCCAAGCTAGATCCGGTGGTGGCGCTACGTGCCGAGTAAACCCAATACCATGCGCGCTTACAGCTCCGATGCGAGCCACGACCGTAAGGGAGTGGTTTCCCACAAAAGGACAACATCATGCGGTCAAAGCACCAGACAGTGTGAAAGTAACCCATGAATATCAGCGTCACGGAGAACATGCACCTGGCCATCACGGCGGTCTGGACGCACCGCTTCCGCTCGCTGCTGACCATTCTCGGCATCGTCATCGGCATTACCACGGTGGTTACGGTGGCCTCGCTCCTCACCGGTTTGCGCGAGGGCGTGGTGGTGTTCTTCAAGGAACTCGGCCCGGACAACATCTTCCTCTCCAAGACTTCGGGCGACCCCAGCCAGGAGAGCCGCATCCCCAAGGAACGGCAACGCCGGGCCCTCAAGCCGGAGTACGCCGAGCTTCTCAAGCGCTGGTGCACGTCGGTGGAGGACGTGGGACTGGAACTGTTGCTGCCGGCGGCGGTGGATGGCAACCCGATCACCGCGCGCGTTCCGGGCTATGAATCCGACACCATCAACGTGACCGGGCGGTCGCCTAACATGGAGGACATCTCGCCGCGCGATTTCGCCGCGGGCCGCTTCTACACCTCCGAGGAAGACCACCGCTCGGCGCACGTGGCCGTGATTGGAGCGAGCGTGGCGGAGGCGCTGTTTCCGGACGGCCGCGGCGTGGGCCGCGCCATCATGATGGACGGCGCGGAGTACATCGTCATCGGGATCTACGAAAAGGCCAAGGGCGGATTCTTCGGCGAGAACGGGATGGATAACGCCATCGACATTCCGCTGCAGACGGCGCGCTCGCGCTACCCCCAGATCGACCGCTTTCTGATTACGGCCAAGGCCAAGCCGGGCAAGCGGGATGATGCCTACCAGGAAGTGGAAGGCGTGATGCGGCGCATCCGCCGGCTGGCCACGGCTACGCCCGACGATTTTTCGATCTCGACGCCCGACCAGATCATCCAGCAGTTCGACCACATCACCGGCCTGATCGGCCTGGTGGCGATTGCCATTTCCGGGCTGGGCCTGCTGGTAGGCGGCATCGGGGTGATGAATATCATGCTGGTGAGCGTGACCGAGCGGACGCGCGAGATCGGCGTGCGCAAAGCCGTCGGCGCGCGCAAACGCGATATCGTCGGACAGTTCCTGGTGGAAGCCATGACGCTCACCGGGGCCGGAGGCATGCTGGGCATTGTCATCGCGGTGCTCATCACGATGCTGGTCGGCGCGCTGGTGCCCTCGCTGCCTTCGTCCGTGCCCACTTGGGCGCTGGTGACCGGCTTCACGGTTTCGGTGGCCGTGGGCGTTTTCTTCGGCGTATGGCCCGCGGTGAAGGCCGCTCAGCTCGACCCGGTGGACGCGCTTCGGTACGAATGAGCGAAAAGCGCCAGAACCAAGGATTATCGGGTCCGCAGCAAATCGAAGATCGCCAGATGAGTGGGTTCGTCTCCCCTGGCAACGGTGTCTCGATTATCCTCGGCGGCCGTGAGATTGGGATCCAGCCGCAGAGCCTCCTTCCAGCGCTCCATGGCTTCTTTGTGGTGTTCGCCTGTCGCCCCGCCGGTTACCCAGAGCGCAACTCCGAGGTTGTAAACCGCCTCGACAAGTTTAGGATCGAGCTCGATTGCCTTCCTCCATTCGGCAACTGCTTGCTCCCGATTCTCGAGTCGCCAGTAACAGTTGCCTAAATTGAAGTGCGACGGGGCGAAGTTGTCATTCAATTCCACCGCCTTCTGGTAGGCATCTCGAGCGTCCTCGATATGTCCCAGGCGATAATTGCTGCTGCCCAGGTTGTATTGAGGAACGAAGTTGTCCGGACCAAGCGTCGAGGCTCTGGCATAACAGGTCATTGCCCTTTCGGTTTGCTCCAGAGCGTCATACGCCGTTCCCAGGTTATTGAATGTAAGCCGGTCATCGGACGACAGGCTCAATACTTTTTCCCATTCTGCGGCCGCGCCACTCCAATCCTCCTGTTTGAAGAGCGTGTTGCCCAGCCATTTGTGAAAATCGGCCCTTGACTCTTCGAGTTTCGCGGCCTGCTGAAATTGCTCCGCTGCCGCCTGCAAATTGCCTAATTGAACCTGGATGCGGCCCAGCACCGCTAACAACTCAGCGTTCTGGGGTTCGCTTGTAATCTTGCCGGCAGTCACCTGGGCATTTCGCAGGGCGCTCAGAAGCTCGGCCGCCTGTTGAGGCGGATTCTCGGCGGTACTGATTTGTTCGGCAAGGTTCACGGCCTTGTCGTACTCGCCCTTTTGCGCGTAGGCTCTCGCCAGATCCATTTGAATCTCCAACACCGAAGGATAAGCCGCTCTGGAGTTTTCCAGT
>JBEKYE010000420.1:0-4401 GCA_049511275.1 Bryobacteraceae bacterium | reverse complement strand
GCATGCGCACGGTGGCGCGCAGGCCACGCCAGAAAATCACGCCGAAGCCCATGAGCAGGGCAACGCAACCGGCCAGGCCCAGCTCTTCGCCCACCACTCCGTAAATGAAATCGGTATGAGCCGCGGGAAGGTATCCGACCTTCTGGCGGCCGTTCATCAGGCCGACGCCCGTCACGCCGCCGGCGCCGACGGCGATCTGCGATTGCTCCAACTGGTAATTGGTATCGCGGGCGGCCAGCGATTCTTCGAGCCTGGCCCGGATGTGGCCTTGGGGGTCGAGGCGATCGGTGAGGCGAAACCGGGGATCGAAATACTTCACCACGCGGGCCGTCCGGTAAGGCGACATGGCGATGGAGAGCACCACGCCCACAAAAGCCACGGCGGCGGCGATCATGACGAAGCGCCACTCCAGACCGGCGACGAAGAAGACCACCGCGACGGCGGCGCCCAGCACCACGGCGGTCCCGAGATCGGGCACCACCACCAGCAGGATGACGAGGCCCACGGACAACGCCGCCGGCAGTAGCGTATTGCGCGGGTTGTTGATGGCGCGAGCGCGCCAGGTGACGAAAAATGCCAGGAAAATGACGAGCGCAGGTTTGGCCAGCTCGGAGGGCTGCACGCCGAAAGATCCCCCGAGCCGCAGCCAGCGGTGGCTGGTGGTATCGAGAACATAGACCGCGATCAACAGCACGATGGCGATGCCGATGGCGGTAAAGGCCACGGCGGGGCTCTGGAAGCGGCGGTAAGGCATGCGCTTGAGAGCCATCATGACCAAGATGGCCACCACCGCCCATTCCAGCTGGCGCAGCACGAAATGCCAGCTCGATGCGGGCCGCGGGTCCATGGGGGACATGATGGAGGAGGCGCTGTAGAGGATCAACAGCCCGGAGAACACCATGACCACCACGGTGACGAACAGGATCCAATCGGTTTTGAGTCTTTGACCCATATCAGTTTCTCTCCGGCAACTGCTGGACAATCTGTTTGAACACGCGGCCGCGATGTTCGTAGTTTTCAAACTGGTCGAAGCTCGCGCAGGCGGGCGCGAGCAGAACGGTGTCGCCGGCGTGGCCGTGGGCGCAGGCGTAGGCGACCGCGGCCTGCATGGTTTGGGAATCGACGAGCGGAACGGCTCCCTGCAACTGGGCGGCGATTTTGGGCGCGGCGGCGCCCACCAGCAGCGCGGCGTGCGCGCGGGCGGCCAGCGGCGAGCGCAGGGCGGCGTAATCGAGGCCCTTATCCTTGCCGCCGAGGATCACCCAGAGGCCGCCCGGAAACGCGTCGATGGCTTTGAGCGTGGCGTCGACGCTGGTGGCCTTGGAATCGTTGTAGAAATCGATGCCGCCCACGGTGCGGACGAATTCCAGGCGGTGCTCGACGCCGTGAAACGTGCGGACGGCCGCGGCGATGGAGGCGCCGTCCACGCCGGCGCGCGCGGCGGCCACCGAGGCCGCCAGCACATTCTCGACGTTGTGCCGGCCGCGAATGGGGATCTCGCCGGCCAGCATGAGCAATTTGCCGTCGAGCACCAGCTTGTCCGAACACAGGCCCGCGCCGGTAGAGACTTTGCCCCGGCCGCTGAACCACTCCACGTGCGCGGCGGTGCGCGCGGCGTAGGCGGCGCACACCGGATCGTTGGCGTTGAGGATGGCGTAGTCGCCGCGGGTCTGCGTTTCAAACAGCCGGCCCTTGGCGGCCGCGTAATTCTCGAAAGTGTGGTGGCGGTCGAGGTGATTCTGCGTGACGTTGAGGGCCAGGCCGATGTGCGCGCGGAATTCGGAAATGGTCTCGAGCTGAAAGCTGGAAAGTTCCAGCACGTTCCACTGGCCGGGACGGGAGTTCCCGACCATGGCGGTGACCGGGGTGCCGATGTTGCCGCCTACCTGTACAGGCACTCCGGCTTCCCGCAGGATGTGGCCGATCAGGCTGGTAGTGGTGGTCTTGCCGTTGGAACCGGTGATGCCGATGGTCCGGCCCTGCAGGAACGGCGCGGCCAGTTCGACCTCGCCGATGACCCGCACGCCGCGGCGGCGGGCTTCCAGCAGCGGCGCGAGATCGGCGGGCACATCGGGCGAAAGAACGATGAGGTCACAGTCTTCGAAGGCTTCGGGAGTTTGCGTCTGGAAGGGAATGCCGAGCCGGGAAACGAACTCATCACCTCCGGGGAGCTGGTCGAGCGACTTGAGATCCGTAACGCGCACACGCGCGCCATGGCGCACCAGCAACTCGGCGGATGCCATTCCGGATTTCTTCAACCCGACCACCAGCGCTTTTGTGCCGTCGTAATCCATGTCTATCGCAATTTCAACGTCGAGAGCGCCAACAAGGCCAGCACCAGGCCGGCGATCCAGAAGCGCACGATGACTTTCGATTCGGTCCAGCCGAGTTTCTCGAAGTGATGGTGCAGCGGCGCCATCAGGAAAATGCGCCTGCCGTGGCGCAGCTTGTAACTGCCCACCTGGAGGATGACGGAGACGGCCTCCAGCACGAAGACGCCGCCGATGAACAGCAACAGCACTTCCTGCTTGATGAGCACGGCCACCACCGCCAGCGCTCCACCCAAACCGAGCGAGCCGACGTCTCCCATGAAAATCTCCGCGGGATGCGCGTTGTACCAGAGAAAGCCCAGGCTGGCTCCGGTCATCGAGCCGCAGAAGATGGTCAGCTCGGAGGTGCGCGGGTTGCGCGCGAGCTGCAGGTATTCAGCGAGCTGCGCGTGGCCGCCGGCATAAGCGAGCATGGTGAGCGCACCGGAGGAAATGACCATCAGGCCAATGGCGAGGCCGTCGAGGCCGTCGGTGAGGTTAACCGCGTTGGAGGTGAAGACCACCACCAGGCAAACAAAGATGCAGAACGGCGCGGCGCCGAGGGCATAGGTCCACGGGCTGCGGAGCAAGGGCTCGATGAGCAGGGTGGGCTGGTACTGTTTCACAAACGGGATGTTCATGGCGGTGGAGAAATCGCCATTGGCGCGCATCACCAGCAGCGCCGCCGCCAGGGCGAAGCCCAGCGCGAACTGGTAAATGAGCTTGCGCGTGGCGGTGAGGCCCAGGTTGCGGCGGTTGGTCACCTTGGCATAGTCGTCGAGGAAACCGATCCAGCCGAAGCCCACCAGCGCGGCGATGGCGATCCACACGTAGGGGTAGCGAAGGTCGGCCCACAGCAGGGTGGGGATGACGATCGAGATGATGATGAGGACGCCGCCCATGGTGGGAGTGCCGGCCTTTTTCTGATGCGATTCAGGACCCTCCGCGCGGATGTACTGGCCAATCTGGAATTCGCGCAGCTTGGCGATGAGCCAGGGGCCCAGCGCGATGCACAGGAACAGGGCCGTAAGGCTGGCGAAGGCCGTGCGGAAGGTAGTGTAGCGGAAGACGCGGAGCGGGCTGGCGAACCGGTAAAGCTGTTCGTATAAGAGGTAGTAGAGCATGGTGAATTAAGTACACCGTTTCATCAATGCACTCTGGAATTCCGCGAAGATCGCTCCCTCACGGTCGCGGCTCCGATCGGAGCCGCGCGCGTCAGCAAGCGGTTTTTGATATGTGAGCGAACTTCCGAGATCATCCATCAGACCAGGAACCTTTCCAGAGCGCGCTCCACGTGCACGCCGCGCGAACCTTTGAACAGGACGGCGTCGCCAGGGCGGGCGGCGCGGCGCGCGAAGTCGCCGGCCTCGGCGGAGTCTTCGAAGAAACGGGCGGAAGAAGAGGGAAGCCCGGCGGCCACGGCGGCTTCCGCCATGGCGCGGGCGTGGCCGCGCACGGCAATCAGCAGATCCACTCCATGCCCGGCCGCATATTGGCCCAGGGCGCGGTGCAGGTGGTCGGCGGCGTGGCCCAGTTCGAGCATTTCGCCGAGCACGGCGATGCGGCGCTCGGCGGGTGTTTCGCCGAGCACGTCGATCATGGACCGGGCGGCCTCGGGGTTCGAATTGTAACAGTCGTTCCAGATCACGATGCCGTTGTGCTCGATCTTTTCCCCGCGCATGGGGCCGATGGCGAAGGTGCGGACGGGTTCGCGCAGGCGGGCGGGCGCGATGCCAAATTCGCGGGCCACGGCAATGGCGGCCAGCAGGTTCATCACGGCGTGGCGGCCCGCGAGGCCGGTCTGGTAGTCCACGCCGCAGGCTTGAAAGCGGGCGCCGGCAGGACCGAATTCGACGGCTTCGGCGCGCACGTCGGCGCTATCCGAAAAACCGAAGCTGACGGAGCGGCCGGGATGGACCTGGCGAAAGAGCGCGACGCGGGGGTCATCGGCGTTCAGCACGGCGACGCCGTCGGCCGGCAGGGCTTCGATGAGCTCGCGCTTGGCGGCGGCCACGCCATCGATGGAATCGAAGAACTCGAGGTGGGCGTAACCGACGTTGGTGACCACGCCGATCTGCGGCGCGGCCATGGC
>JBEKYE010000419.1:0-4405 GCA_049511275.1 Bryobacteraceae bacterium | reverse complement strand
GCGTTTGTGGCATCGATCGCTGCGCCGAGATCGAGCGGCGACGTGTGAATGGGGGTGGCGTTGGGAGTGATGTTCTGGCCGATCACTTCACCGGAGGCGTCCACACGGGCGGAGCCGCCGCGTCCGCCACGGCCGCCCGCGCCCGCGCCGGCGGCGTTGAAGACGGGATCCTGGCTGAAGTAGACCGGCAGGTCGCTGCCATCGTAGCCGTAGGCGATGGGGCTCTTGAGATCGGCGAAGGTAGCGCGCAGGATGGAACCGCGGGCGAATAAGTTAGCGGGATGCTCGACGGTGATGCCGGCGCCCAGATCGTATTCGGCCATCATGGACGCGGTGGAAGCCTCGGTGATCAAAGCGCCGCCTTCCTGGACAAACTTAGAGAGTTCGAGCAGGCCCTCAAAGCCCATGCCGCCGCGAATGTCGTCGCTGGAATCGAGCGCTCCTAAGTGGGGAGTAAGTTCGGTCTTCCTATATGGGATAGGTGCATTGCCGCCGACGCCGGCCATGATGGATTGGGGAGTGCCGCCGACGTGGGGGAAGATAATGACGTCGTACTTACTGCGTAAGTTGCCGTCTTTCAGGTTCTTATCGGCGAAGTAAGTGTAGGGGATGCCGTAATAATCGAGAGCCGCGCGGACCCAGCCTTCATCCTGCGTGCGGGACCAGGAGTGGACATAGCCGATGCGCGGGATGGTGAGCGGGTGCGTCTTGACGGAGGGCGCTGCGGCGACCGCCCAGGCGGAAAGGCCGAGGTCTTTGAGCTGCGGCTCCAGGCGGGCGCGGTCGGCGTTGGGGATAATGAAAGAGCCGGCGCGGAATTTGTGGCCTCCGAGTTCGAAATCCTCCTCGGCCGCCAGCATGTGGACATCCTGGTTCTTGAAGCGGAAGGCCGTGAGGTTGTTATCGCCGGTATGTTCGACGATGAGGGTGGAACCGGAGCCGTTCACGCCGCCGGCGGCTTTGGCATCGGAGGTGAGCATGGACATGGGCTGCGAGAGCACCGAGGCGTCGGTGAGGGGAACCAGCTTGACGTCGCGCATGTACTGCATGGTCCAGCCGGTGTCGTCGTAGGGATTGGGGTTGCCGACGGGATAGTTCTGAACGGCGAAGTACATGTCGGCGAGCGTGCGGTATGGCTGGTCGCCGCGGATGACGTAATCGCCGGCGGCCACATCGACGGAGCCGGCTTTGAAAGCGGCCGACGCGCGGTGGACTTCGACGCCCTGGGTGCGAAGGTCGTTGACCATATCGGCGGCATCGGCCTTGCGGCGCTGGCCGGCGGGAATCAACCAGGCATAAGTGGGGCCATTAGTTCCCTTCTCGATGGCCCGCTTGTTCTTCATATAATAGTTCTCGAGGTACAGCTCTTTACTCTTAGCCACCTGGTTCATGGCAAAAAGAATCGCGGATTCCTGGATGTTGGTGTTGTTACGCGGGCCCCACTTAATGGAGGGTAGCGGCGGATTAGGCCGGAACCATTCGCGGCTGGTGGTAGTGGCGCCCAGGGTGAGATTGGCATTGAGATCGGGGCCGTAACTCTGGACTTCATAAAAGCGGCCGAAGGAATTGTGAGTAAGAGCGATCCAGAAAAGGTAATTGGGGACCCAGCCGTCGTAGAAGCCGTAGGTCCAGACGCCCGGCACGCCGCGCTTGGCCATCTCCATGATTTCGGTTTCGCCCAGCAGCCACCATTCGTCGATGGCGATGGGATCGAGTGACACGTTATACGGGCCGGTGCCCGTAGACACATAGAGATAGGACTGGGCTTCGTGCAGATCGTGAAGGATGGTGGGATGCCAGTCAAGCACCTGCTTGGTGAAACTCTGGGTGCATTTGAGGAACTGGCCCATGCCGTCGCGGTTGTTGTCGTGCTGCACGTACTTGCCCCAGTACATCATCAGGGAATTGCGCGGAACTCCGGTTTTCTTGGACGCGTAATACGCATCCACCACTTTCTCGCGGCCATCCACTTCGATGACCGGAGTAAGCATGACGATGGAGTTATTGCGGATGGTCTGGATGAAGGGCGTCTCCTCGACGATCAGGCGATAAGCTAACTCGATGAGCATTTCGGGGCCGCCGGTCTCGGGCGAGTGGATGCCGCTGGCCGCGTAATAAACAGGCTTGGCCGTGTGGAAGAGCTCTTTCGCCTGGTCTGGTGTGATCTTGCGCGGATCGCCGAGCTGGGCGAGCATTCCTTTGTATTTGTCGAGTTGGGCGATGGTGGCTTCGTCGGCGATGACCAGGGCCACCTGGTCGCGGCCTTCCTCGGAGGTGCCGATCTTCCAGAACTTGGCGCGCGGGGAAGCCTTGGCGAGAGCTTCGTAATAGCGTTCGATATCGGCGGCGTAGGTCAGCTCGCCGGGCGTGCCGGGGATGCGGCCGAAAAACTTCAGCGGCGAGGGGACCGTATCCGAGGCGGGCATGTGATCCACTAGCTCGGTGGAGACGCGGGCATCCTGCAAGTACTCCTTGATGAGCTTGGTGTACTCTTCGTCGATCTTCTGGGGCGCGGCGGCAGCGGCGGCCGGGGCGGGCTTGGAGCCTTTCTTGGCTTGGGCGAATGCCGGAGCGGTGGCGAAGGCCAGGGCAGCCAGCGCACTGGCGGCGATAGTAAAGCCGAGCTTCATAGACTGAGTCCTTTCAGGGATCTCATGAGTGATATCGCTTTCCTGGGTCTGGTGTCAACTGCGGGTGGGACAGACCGTCGCTTTTCGTGGTCCGTCAAGCCTGGCCAGGCCAAGGCCGCTTGACAGGCGACCAAACCCGATCGTCTGTCCCACCGGGCTTGAATTTTGATAGACTCGCGGTCAGCTTAGGAGGCTGATTGTGGCGCGCAGGCTTTTTCTAGTTCTTCTGATTGCGGCGGCGGCGGCGTGGGCGGCGGACGACGCCTGGAGCAAAGTGAAAGCTCTCAAGACCGGCACGGAATTGCGGGTTTACAAGAAAGGATCGGCGCAGCCCATCCTGGCGCAGATGGATGAGCTGACCGACGACAATCTGGTGATAATCGTCAAGAAGACGCAGACGGCCATTGCGCGGGACGAGATCGATCGCATCGAGGCCCGGCCGCAGGCGGGCAAACGGCTGACGACCGAGACCACCACGAAGGAGACCGTGCCGGATGCGAAATCGGCATCGGAGCAAGTGCCGGGGCACGGGCCGGACGTGCCGGGGACGTCGACTTCGACCAGCGTCAGCGTGGGATCGAAGCCGGACTTCGAACTGGTGTATCGCCGGGCGGAGGGGGCGCCGAAAAAATGATGCCAATGGCATGGAGACGAATCCTGGCGGTGGCCGTGGTGATGGCCGCGGGCGCGGCGGTGGCGCCGGCGCAGCGGGGCGGCGGGCGCGGGCCGTCGACCACCTACGTGCTGAAACCGGCGCGGATCTTCGATGGCGATGCGATGCATGAAGGCTGGGCCGTACGCGTGACCGGAGATCGCATCGAGAGCGCTGGCCCGGCGGCGGAGATCGACCCGGCCAATGCGAAAGTGGTGGAACTGCCGGACACCACCTTGATGCCGGGGTTGGTGGAGGGCCACTCGCACGTGATGCTGCACGCGTACAACGAAACACCGTGGAACGACCAGGTGGCGCACGAAGGGCTGGCTGTGCGCACGGCGCGCGCGGTGAACCACCTGCGCGCCACGCTGATGGCGGGGTTCACCACCATACGCGACCTGGGCACGGAAGGCGCCGGCTATGCCGATGTGGAACTGAAGCAGGCGGTGAACCAGGGAATCATACCGGGGCCGCGGATGCAGTGCTCGACGCGCGCGATCGTGGCCACGGGAAGCTACGCGCCCAAGGGATTCGCGCTGGAGTGGCGCGTGCCGCAGGGCGCGGAAGAGGCCGACGGCGTGGACAACCTGACGCGCGTGGTGCGCGACCAGATTGGGCACGGAGCGGACTGGATCAAGCTGTACGGAGATTACCGGTGGGGGCCCGGACCGGGCGCGCATCCGACGTTCTCGCTGGAAGAAATGAAACTGGCGGTGGAGACGGCGGCCAGCGCGGGCGTGCCGGTGTCGGTGCACACCACCACGCCGGAGGGCATGCGGCGGGCGATTCTGGCAGGCGTGGAAACGATCGAGCACGGCGATGCCGGCACGCCGGAGATTTTCAAGATGATGGCGGAGCACCACGTGGCGCTTTGCCCCACGCTGGCGGCGGGCGACGCGACGGCGCAGTATGCCGGATGGCGCAAGGGGCAGGGAACCGAACCGCGGGGCATCACCGCCAAGCGGGCCAGTTTCAAAGCGGCGCTGGAGGCGGGCGTGACCATCCTGAGCGGCAGCGACGTGGGAGTGTTCCCGCACGGCGAGAACGCGCGCGAGATCGAGTTGATGGTGGACTACGGGATGCCGCCGGTGGAGGCGCTGAGGTCGGCGACGTCGGTGGC
>JBEKYE010000418.1:0-4415 GCA_049511275.1 Bryobacteraceae bacterium | reverse complement strand
CGCCAGGGTGGTATTCAGCTTGCCGCCTTTGGAAACGCTCTCGAGATTGTCGGCGAGATCGAAAAACGATTCCAGCGGAATCGCGCGCTGCGATTCCAGAATGCGCGTCATGTCCTGCGCCATTTCTTCCCGCGTGTCGGCGCTCGCGGTCTCCGGTCCGGAGAGTAGCCCGACCAGGCGTGCCTGCGACACGGCGGCCGTGGATCCGGTGGCGACGGCCAGCAGTTTCTGGACACTCGCGCGTCCCGCATCGAACAGCTCGCGATTGCTATGCAACTGGGCGAACGGGCTCACCACGGCGGCGAACGTTTCATCGGCCTGCGCTTCCGCAACGGTCTGCTGCCCTACCAGAATCTGCCACAGTGAGGTCACCGACTGGAAGGTCCCGGCGACATCCGCCTTGAAGGCCTGGTCGTGCATGTGCCCGATGTTCTCCGCCGTATCCAGAAACTGGATGATGGAGTGGTCGCTCAAGCTGCGGGATTCCGCGAACAGCGTGTACTGCGTGCCGTAGTCGTGATAGGCGCGCGCCAGCCTGTCCACCGTGGCGGCTTCGAGCGGCCGGGTGCGGCCGCGATCCAGGTCGGAGATCGCCATGAAGATTTTCAGCGGTTCGTTCTCGACGCTCTTGCGGCACAGCGCGAACAGCGCTTCCAGCACGTCGTCGGGCTCCTTCCAGGTGGTAGCCAGGCGCGTCAGCTTGCCGTCGTACTTCCCTTGCGGGTGGTTGACGAAAAGGGTCTTCCACACCTCCAGGTTGCCCGGGATATGCGGCTTGCCGTCCGCATCCATCTGCAGGCGCGTGGTGAACAGCATCATGTCGGCGTTGGAGCGGAAGACCGGTCGAGCCGGCCCGGGGCTGGTGATGCGGCCGCGCACTGCGGAGTAGAAGCGCTTCATGCGAGCCGGATCGGTGAGGTATTCCTCCACCGGCCCGTGAATCCGCGCCAAGGCGTCGTACAGGCTGGCCAGCCAGCCGTCGTCTTTGGCCAGCAGCTTGTCGAAGAACTCCGTGCCCTTGTCCGGGGAGGCGCCCGTCAACTCGCCCCACGCCGCGGCCGACCGCGCGCCGCCCGGCACGATCGCCCTGCCATTGCGGATTTCAAACATTCCACCAAAGAAATCGAGTACGTGAGAAAAAGCTTTCAGGCGGGTGAAGGGAACGGCCGCGCGGAGCTGTTCGGCGGTGGCGCGGTCCAGCTTGGCCAGGCCCAAATACAACCGGCACAGCGCCGGATCTGCGATCAGCGATTCCAGGAAGTCGCCCGATTCCTTGTCCTTGGCGCCGCCGAACCAGTATTCCGAACCGTACAGTACCGGGACCATGGTGGGGTGGAAATCGTAATGGAAGGGGCGATTGGTGCGCAAGGACTGCTCGAGCTGGTTGAGCGGGAAACCGGAATCGGTGGTGAGAAAGGCTCGCGCCGCGTTGACGGTTTCCAGCACCACTTCGGCCCCGCATCCGCCGCGCATGCGGAATCCGAGGATGCGCAACAGCTCCGCCACCGTGGGTGAATCGCAGTTCTCGATCTTGATTGCCTCGGCGTCGCCGGCCAGCTTCTCGAGCTCGCGCGCCTGTGAGATGTAGCGGTGCACCAGCTTCAGGTATTCGGTCTGTTCCAGGGCTTCATTGCTGTGGGACGCCTGGTAGCCGTTGGTCACCACGTTGCGGGCGAGCGCCGGCAGAATGTCGTCGGGGACGGCGTCCGGCGAAATGGCGGCCATGCGTGCGAAAGAGCGCAACGGCCCCGGAATCGGCGCGGTGGCTCCAGCCGGCGCGCTGCTGGTCGCCGCTGGCGGTGCGCTCGCCAGCGTAAGGCTCTTGCCGGTTGCCGCGCGGTAGGCTTCGGCGTGGCGCGCGGCATCGTCGCGATCGCCCGCCAGAAGATCGAGCGCCGTCAGGCGTCGGGCGATGATTCCGGCGCGGGCTTTGTTCCCCTGGCTCTCGAGCGCCGCCAGCAGCCGGGAATACGCTTCGCGGCTGGCCGGGTCGCCATACTGGTCTAGGAACTCAGCGTACGCGTTCAGCGCCGGGATGCTGTTGGGTTGGGCCTCGACGGCCTGGGCCAAGGCAGCGCGGGCGCCGGCTGCATAGCCGGCTGCTTCCATTTCGCGAGCCTGATTCTGAGCACCGTTCAGGGCTGCCGCCGCCAGTCCCAGCCCGAATACCGCCAAAGCCGTGAAACACTTCATGCCGGCCCTCCGTTACTGTTGAATCACTCTACCACGAGCGCGTGTAGTTTGGTGATTCTAAACCAATCCATACACGCGCCGCAAGCATACGCTGGTTAAAAGGTGAAAACCGGCTGGGAAAAGTCCCCGCCGGCCAGCCGGCCGTGCCACCCTGCCTACTCGACCGGCAGGTGAAATGCCACGCCCCGCTCGCGGTTCAACTGCTGGCTGAACGAACGGTCCACCTGATCGAGCGGGGCCTGCTTCTCCTGGTGCTGCAGCGTTACGTAGTGCAACGTCTTGCCGTCCACCCAATAGGCGGCCGCGGCGTAAATGGTCTGGTTCTTCATCGCCACCAGATAGATGGGTGCGTCGTTTGAACTCTCCCGCGGCTTCACTTCCTGGCCATATTGATCGTAGGTGTGGCCGGAAGGAGTCGCGACATTTGTATAGACCGGAACTGGAACCGGAGCCGCGGCCGGAGCCGGGGCTGGCTGCTGCGCATAAACAACCGTCACGTTCGGGGAGACGTTGTAATCGTAGGCCGGGTAGGCATAATTGGAAATGTACGGATAGGTGCTGGTGTAAGGAGAGTAATCGAAGTAGCCGGGGTAATAGTAGCTGTTTCGGTACCAGGGATAACC
The DNA here is from genome assembly GCA_049511275.1 of Bryobacteraceae bacterium. Classification (GTDB taxonomy): domain Bacteria; phylum Acidobacteriota; class Terriglobia; order Bryobacterales; family Bryobacteraceae; genus PALSA-129. The sequence continues at coordinate 1,599 of JBEKYE010000418.1, read as the reverse complement.
GTAAAGATAAGGAGAGGAATAGCCGCGAAATCCGCCCGCGAATCCGCCGCGAAAGCCCCCGCCCACGAATCCGCCACCGTGAAAGCCGCCCACGGCGCCTCCATGAAATCCGCCGCCTCCACTGCGCCGTTGCGCGCCTGCGCCCGCGGCCAGCAGGCAGCATAGACCGATTTGCAGAATAACCCTCATGGCAACCTGCCTTTCACTTCGCAAGCATACTCCCGCGGGTCTCAAGGCTGCAAGCGGGCCGCGGGGCGCAGCACGGAACCGCGAGCGTCGGCGAGCAGCCTCTCGCGACAGGCTGCACAGCCGCTCGCCAACGCTCACGGTTCTGTGCCGGTTCGGCCGTCATCCACTTTTGTGCCGCGCACCCGCGGACCTTCGCGGCAGCGACGGTTCATCCCGGCGGAACAGCCGTTCATCGGAAAGCATGCCCCTTCGTCGCCCGGCCGGCCGCGCCGCCGCTGCACCAACTACCATGGTTGTTATGAAAGGCATGCGCGGCCTGGGCCTCGTGGTCGTGGTCAACACCGCGGGAGCGGTCATCCCCACCATCCTGCTGCAGCTTTTCACCCCGGGCGCCACGTCCCACGACCTGTGGAATCACTTCCGATTCAGCCTGGTTTATTCCTACTGCATCGGCACGCTGGCGTTCGCCGTGATGGAACGCCTGGCCGAGCGGCTGCACTGCCGGTCGAGGATCTGGTACGTTGCCGCGATGTTGATCAGCCTGGCTGTGCTGGCGGTCGTCGGCTCCCTGACCGCCAATCTCATTTTCCTCGCCATCGGATGGGCGACCAAATCGGAATTCGCATCGGAGTTTGTGGGCGGAACGCGCATCGCGGTCTTCATCACGATTCTGATCGGCGCGGCGCTGACGGTGTATGAGACCCTGTCTCATCACCTCAGGGAAGTCACTGAGGAACTGCAGACACGGCAACTGGCCGAAGAGCGCGCGCGCCAACTGGCCACCGAAGCCCGGCTTTCCTCGCTCGAATCGCGCATCCATCCGCACTTCCTCTTTAATACGCTCAACTCCATCAGCGCCTTGATCCGCGAAGATCCGCGCGCGGCTGAGCGCACGGTGGAGCGCCTGGCGTCGCTGTTGCGCTACTCGCTCGACGCCAACGCGCGCGGCCTGGTTCCGCTGCGGCAGGAGACCCACATCGTCCAGGATTATCTGGAGATCGAAAAGACCCGCTTCGGCGACCGCCTTCGCTACAGCGTCGAAACACCCGACGCGCTGGCCGACTTCGATGTGCCGCCGCTCTCCGTCCAGACGCTGGTCGAGAACAGCATCAAGCACGCCATCGCCGTCAGCCGGCAGGGCGGGGAAGTGCGCTTCGCCGCGCGCCTGGATGCCGGCCGGCTGGTCCTGGAAGTGAGCGACGACGGCCCCGGCTTCGATGCCTTGCCGCTCCACCGCGGGCACGGGTTGGAGAATCTGCAGGAACGCCTGACCGCGCTGTTCGACGGCGATGGCCGCCTCGAGATCGCGCGCCGTGATGGACGCACCGTGGCGTCCGTGATCCTGCCGGCGAGGAAGCTGGTGGTATGATCCGCGCCTTCGTGGTGGACGACGAACCGCTGGCCGTCAAG
>JBEKYE010000417.1:0-4418 GCA_049511275.1 Bryobacteraceae bacterium | reverse complement strand
CCCTGTGCCGCCGTCGTCACCCAGTCCGCGCTCGGCAACGACGAAGGCGTGGCACCGCCGTTCTGCCCCGGCATCAGCGCATTGTCCAACAGCCAGGACGCCTGGTCCAGGCTCCCGCCGCCCATCCCCACCGGAATCTCCACGGTCGTTCCGTACACCTGGCCCAGGTAAATGTCCGTGAACAGTTGCACGCACATGGTGTCGCGGTTGAACTGGCTGCCGTCCGAGTCGGTGAGCGTGATATTGATGACTCCCGCGAAATACGTATCCTGATCCGTGCCGTTCTCGTTGAGCCAGACGTGGTACTCCCCGGCGCTCGTATTCACGCCGGTTGCCACAATCGTATCGGCCGCTGCAATCCCGCACAGCATCGCGGCTGCACCCAGCATCACGGCACAGCGCGCTACTCTTGATAAGTTCTTCATTGGTTTCGAGTATAAATTCTCGTGAAATGCCGCAAAAGTCCTGCTGGGTCTATGGTGTATGAACCCGTGTGTTTTCCGGTATTTCCAGAGTTACAGAGCCGATTTGTGGATCCCTATGAGAATCACAAGGATAGGGGCTTGGTTAACGTTGGGTGACTTTGCACGGTACTTGCTATACGGAACGTACACCCAGCGACGTTATCAGGGGTTTCCCTGAGTTAAACCGGGCCTCCGCAGCCGCTCGATGACCTCGCCAAGCGAACCTCGGCCGCCAACAGGAGAAGATTGGTCCGCTATCTCGCCCGCTTCACTGCGGCTACCAGGCCAGGATATGGGTCAACCGCTTTCCCCTTCCACCATAGCCTTTCCGGCCCCAACTCGAAGATCGCAAAATGCAGGTGCGGCGTGCGTGCATCCGCGTTTCCCGTCGATCCCACAAAACCGATGACGTCCCCACGCTCCACCCGCATTCCCTCACGCAACCCCTTCCCGTACCCCTCCAGGTGCGCGTAATAGTAGCAATACACTTCCATTTCGTCGAACTGGTATATGGTGTTGCCGCCCGGTTTGCTGCGGAACAGTTTGCGGACGGTTCCGGACACCACCGCACGCACGGGTGTCCCTCTGGGCTCCAGAATGTCGATCGCCTCATGCGGATGTCCGTTGTGAACTTCTTCGAACATATCCCGCAGATTCGCCAGGGCCAAGCCACGGATCGGCGGACTCATCTCGAGAATCGAAGGGGTCGCGCCAACGGCGAGTAACACTGGCAACAGCCCGGCAATGCAACCGCAAAGCCTCAAAGCTATTCCTCCAGGACGACCGGCGTGCCTCGCCGCACCATGTGCGACAGCTCATCCACATCCCAGTTCGTCATCCGGATGCACCCGGCCGATTCGCCGTGCCGGATATGTCCTGGATCCGGCGTCCCATGGATTCCATAATGTTCTTTCGAGAGCCCGATCCACGCCACGCCGGCGGGACTGTTGGGGCCCGGCGGCAGTACGGCTTTCACCTGTTTCGGGTCAGCGTTCCAGAAGTGGTCCGGGTCGTAATTGAACCACGGGTAGTGCAGAACGCTCGTGACGGTCCATTGACCAATCGGCAGCGGATCGTGCGTGTCGCCAATCGTGGCCGGATACTGCGCCAGTTCCTTGTCGCCGGCGCCGTACGCGATCACCGTGCGTTTTGACTTCGAAACCACCACGCGCAACGCCAGGCGCACGGCGGCGCGCCGCACATTCGGCACGCTGATCCGCTCTCCCGCCGCGTCCAGTTTCTTGTCGGGATTCAACTCGGCCAGCAGCTCCGGCGAGCTGTGGAACCTCTCGCCCAGTTCCTCCTGGGGCGTTTCGAAGCCGAGCCACTTCATCTTCGCCTTTTCCTGGGTGTCGGCCGGTGTTGGCAGGAACGGGCCTTTCTCATCGGCTTTGGTAATCGTGTAGGTCGACAGAAGAGGGCCGGCATCGCTATTGAGCAGCCGCCACATCTCCGCATCAATTATGCCGGTCGGCTTCAGGCCGTGGTTTTCCCGATATCCCTTGACGGCAATCCCGAGATCGTCGCCATAGACACCGTCAATTTCGCCCGGCGAGAACTTGGCGCGGTCCAGAAGAATCTGCGCCCGCACCACCCTTGGCCCCGTCGCTCCCGGCTCCACCACGCCGGTCTTCGTGGAATCCTCTATTTCGTTCGCAGCAAGACTCCCGGCGGCCGGCGCATCAGCGCGCTGTTTCGCCTGTCTGGCTGCGCCCGCGCCGGTCAACGCGAGAATCGAAGCCGTAAACGCTGTTACATAAGTTAGGCGCATACCGGACAATGGGCACTTTGCGGGCCGTTCCCAAGCCGCTCCTGGCCGCCTTCAATTCCTGAATGTCCTCGCCCAGCGCGAGTTTCGCTTCGCTTCGCGCAAAATCGGGCGATGCCGCCATGGACCCTTGGCATCGGCTGGCAGTACCAGCGTTTGCACGGCTCAGCGCCGGGATTGGCGATGCGCGCCGCCACCCAGTCCGCCCAGGTCGATGACCACCGCGATCAGCAGCCACAGAAGATTGATCCCCGCCGTCGGCATGCCGCTGTTGATTTCCCACGCGTATACGATCGTGGTGAGTGGCAAGAAGATGAAGCCCAGTACGGGCAGCACCAGACCACCGTGGAAAGCGCGCTGCAGGTAGGTCGAGTAGATCCACATCAGCACCAGCGCAACGCGGGGAAACAGCAGGAGAATCAGCAGGACGAAGCAAGGCATAGCTGGAACGTCAGAGCACGCGCGGTGCCGTTCCGGCGAAAACGGTGACGCAGCCGGGATCTGACGATCTGGCGGAGGTTGTCGTGGAAATGCGGGTTTGACAACCGGGCTGGCTGAGCAAAGACTGCACTCGTCGTGGCGGATTTTGCACGCGCTTTCCCGGTGACGTCGTGCGCCAGGTCACAAAGGCGGCCAATGTCGTTGGGCGGGCGCGAGGCTTTCCACTGCGCGGTGCTCCGGACGTTCGGTCCTTCTCATGCTCTGAATGGAGATTGACCGGTGGTAATGGTCTAACTTTGTCTTCAAAGGAGAAATGGAATGCTCGGTTTAGGACTGCTCGGCACGGTTATTGTGATTGTGTTAGTTGTTTGGGTCGTGCGCAGGGTGTGAACGATTACGGATTGAGATGGACAGGCGGGGACACTCTCGCCGCGGTGTAGGCCGGAATCTTTCAGTCCCGAAATGGAGGGCAGTTCGGAAAGCGTTGGGAAAGCCGGCTTCGGCCCGTTGATCCATATCCCAACCACCACTGGTCCGTAACGCCAAAACGTAAAGTTGACGGCAGCGATTGGCTGTAAATTAGTGATTTGATGGTGGGCCCGTGGCGACTCGAACGCCAGACCTCTACCGTGTCAAGGTAGCGCTCTAACCAACTGAGCTACGGGCCCTTCCAGGTTGGAAAACCAAGTATACCATCGCGATGCATCGGTCCGCTTTCCGGCACGCTGCAGCGGGATGGATCTGGGAACAGCCTTGCGTGCGCAACGGCTATCCACTTTCCGCAACGGGCCCGGTCGTGCTGACTAAGCCGCCGGGAGGACCGGCTTGCCTCCGAATCTTGCGGTCGATCACCTAGCCGAGCGCCGTCTGCGCCTCGGGTACCGTCGCCGAGACCGACAGCACCGCCGTCATCTGTGTCAGCTTCAGCATTTCCAGCACCCGCCCCGAGCCCGACACCACCCCCAGCTTCCCTCCCGCTGCCCTGGTCTTGCCGCTCGCCAGCGCCAGCAGGCCGACGCCCGCGCTGTCGATGTACTCCACCTGGTGAAGGTCGAAGATCACTTTGCGCGCGCCCTTCTTCGCCAGTTCATCTATCGCGTCCTCTAAGGTTCCACAAGCGAGAGGATGGTCAGCGGGGCATTCCCCTCCAGCCGGTTGTTCACAAACAGAAACAGAAACTGCTTCTCTTCACGCGCCCGTCCGATCAGCACCCGCATGGATTCCCGCGCTTCCGGGTTCTGGTCCTGAATGCGGGTGTACGGCGCGAACAACCCCACCGCATCTTCGTACACCCGTCCGTGCCGCAAGAGGGCCCGGCACACCAGGAAATCGGCCGTCGCCGAATCGGGCATGGCCAGTTGGCGGCGCAGCTCCGGCATCTTCGACCATGCGTTGTAAACGTGCGCCACGCCGTGGCTGCGCAGGCAGGAGAAGTAGTCTTTCTCCAGGAATTCCGGATTGCGGATCTCGATGGCGTACCGGAATTCCCTCGGCAGCGCGCTCAGGAACGGGTCCAGGCGGCGAAGAAACTCCGCCGGCTCCGCGAAGCTCCGCCGTCCAAAGGCGCCGAACTCGAAAATCAACAGCGCCGTCTTTTCGCGATACGCTTCGAGCGGCCGCAGAAACATCTCCCGCAGCATCCCGACGTCCAGGAATCCCTCGTTCTCCTGGCCCGCCTGCTGTCCGTAGCGCGCGTGCTTCGGAAACACTTTGCAGGTGATTTGTTCCGGCACTTTGAAGGCGAA
>JBEKYE010000416.1:0-4420 GCA_049511275.1 Bryobacteraceae bacterium | reverse complement strand
ATCCTGACTCTCGTGGCCGTCGGCATATACCTGGCGCTGACCATCCCCGTCGCCGTCTTCCCGGATACCAACTTCCCGCGCATCGTGGTGGGCGTGGATAACGGCGTGTTCCCTATCGACCAGATGCTCGTCACCGTGACCAAGCCCCTGGAAGATGCCGTAAACATCGTTCCCGGCCTCGACCACCTTTATTCCATCACCAGCCGCGGCACCGCCGAAATCGACCTATTCTTCAGCTGGAACGTCGATATGCACCGCACGCTCGAGCTGGTCAACGCGGCACTGGCCCGCGTGCAGACCGAACTGCCGTCCACGGCGAAGATCACAGCCAACCGCCTGACCTTCGCGGCGTTCCCCGTCATGGGCTACAGCCTGACATCCGACAAGATCCCACAGACCACGCTCTGGGAGATGGCCACGTACGATATCAAGCCGCGCCTCAATCGCCAGACCGGGGTTTCGTCGGTGGTGGTGCAGGGCGGGCAGGTTCCGGAATTCCAGGTCCAGCCGGATCCCGCCAAACTGGTGCAAGCCGGCATCACCATCCCCAACATTCTCGACGCCATCTCGCGCAGCAACATGATCGATTCGCCCGGGCTGATCGAGGCCAACCACCAGCTCGTGCTCAGCCTGGTCAGCGGGCAGACGCGCAATCCCGAAGAGATTGGCAACATCGTTGTCAGGACCACGCCCGCCGGCGCGCCCATTCGCATCGCCGATATCTCGACCGTCAGCCCCTCGGTAATGCCGGTCTATACCGTGGTCACCGCCAACGCCAAGCCTGCCGTCCTGCTCAATATCCTTCGCCAACCCGACAGCAACACGGTTGTCGTAGCCAACGCTGTCAAGGCGGAAATAGAGGCCCTCAAGAAGGATCTGCCCAAGGGTGTGGAACTGCGCCCCTTTTATGACCAGTCCCTGATCGTCACGGAATCCATGAAGAGCGTGCGCGACGCCATCCTGCTCGGCCTGATCCTGGCCTCGCTCATCATGGTGCTGTTCCTGCGCGATTGGGGGACTTCGCTGGTGGCCGGCCTGGTGATTCCCGCCACCATTGGCGTCACTTTCATCGCCCTGGCGCTGATGGGCCAGAGCTTCAACCTGATGACGCTGGGCGGCCTTGCCGCGGCTGTCGGCCTGGTGATCGACAACGCCATCGTGGTGGTGGAGAACATCGTGATGCACCGGGATTCCGGGCAGTCGCGCGCGGAAGCCATCCGCAGCGCGATTCGCGAGATTCGCGCTCCCCTGGTAGGCTCCACCATCACCCCGATCGTGGTTTTCCTGCCGCTGATCCTGATCACCGGGGTCACCGGCGTTTTCTTCCGCGCCCTGGCCGTCACGGTGGGAATGGCGCTGCTGACTTCGCTGGCGTTGTCGCTCACGTGGACGCCCACGCTCAGCCACTACTTCCTTCGCAGCCGCTCCGGGCGCCGCCCGGAAGAGCACCACTCCGTGCCGCCGTTCGTGATGAACGCTTACGCTCGCGTCCTCAAGATCGCGTTGGACCATAAACTGGCGATGGCGGTGTTTTCGCTCCTGCTGATCGGCGGCTCCTGGTGGTGCTACAACCACACCGGATCCGACCTGCTTCCCGCCATGGACGAAGGCGGTTTCATCGTCGACTACATCATGCCCGCGGGCTCGTCGCTCGAAGAAACCAACCGCGTGATTACGCACGTCGAGAAGATTCTGCGCGCCACGCCCGAGGTGGAAAATACCTCCCGGCGCACTGGTCTGCAACTTGGCCTGGCGCAGGTCACCGAGGCCAACACCGGCGACATCTCCGTCAAGCTCAAGGCCGACCGCAAGCGCACCGGCGATGAAGTGATCGCCGACGTGCGCGCCAAGATCAGAGAGAAAGAGCCGGTGCTCGACGTGGAATTCCCGCAACTCCTGCAAGACATGATCGGCGACCTCACCAGCGCCCCCGAGCCGGTGGTCATCAAGCTTTTCTCGCAGGATCCGGTCCTGCTGGAGCAATGGGCCACCTCTGTGGGCGACACCATCAAGAAAGTTCCCGGCGTGGTGGACGTGCTCAACGGCATCGAGAATACCATCAGCGGGCCGGCCACGGTCTTCAACATGGACCAGGTCATGACGGCGCGCGCCGGGTTCTCGCCGCAAGAAGTGGAACTGGACGCCAGCGCCATCCTGCAAGGCGAACCGGCTTCCGCCCCGGTGGTGGTGAACGACCGCTCCTATACCATTCGCGTACGTTTTCCCGAGGCGACGCGCAAGACGCTCGACACCATCCGCCAGACCATGCTCATCAGCGGAACCGGCAAGACTGCCACGATCGGCTCGCTCGCCTCGATTGTAGAGATCCCCGGCCAGACCGAAATCCGCCGGGACGACCTGCAGCGCAACGTGCAGGTGACCGCCCGCTTCGAAGGCATGAACCTGGGCGACGGGATGAAAAAGGTGCAGGCCGCCATCGACGATATGAAGGTGCCCCCCAGCATCCGCGTTCAGTACGGCGGTCAGTACGAAGAGCAGCAGAAGTCGTTTAGGGACCTGCTGGTGGTCCTGGCGCTGGCCGTGGTGCTGGTGTTCGTCGTGCTGCTGTTCGAGTTCGGCGACTTTGCCACACCCATCGCAATTCTCTCCTCCGCGCTGCTCTCTACCTGCGGCGTCTTCGCGGCTTTGCTCGCCACGGGAACAACCTTCAATCTCTCGTCGTTCATGGGCCTGATCATGGTGATCGGCATCGTGGCCAAGAACGGCATTCTGCTGCTGGACGCCGACCAGAGGTTCCGCGCCGCGGGCCTGCCGGCGGAGGAAAGCATGATTCGCGCCGGCGAGCGCCGGCTGCGTCCTATTCTGATGACCGCGCTGGCCACGGTGGCCGGCATGTTGCCGCTGGCCTTCGCTTTCGGCGCGGGTTCTCAAATGCTGCGGCCATTGGCCATCGCGGTAATCGGCGGCATCCTCGCCTCGATGGTCCTGTCACTGATAGTAACCCCGGCCGTACACTATTACATTAGTGGCCGGGATCGCATACAAGGAGTAACTCAACAATGAAGAAGCTTCTGACGCTAGCCCTCCTGGCTGCCGCTGTGTGGGCCGCCGAAGGTTATAAGATAATTAGTAAGATCAAGATTGGCGGCGAAGGCCGCTGGGATTACGTGGCCATGGATAGCGTAAACCGCCGCCTCTATGTGTCCCATAATACCAGCGTCGAAGTGGTCGATCCCGACGCCGGAAAAGTGGTCGGTTCCATTCCTCAGCTCCATGGCGTCCACGGCATCGCCATCGCCAACGACCTCAACAAGGGTTTCATCACCAACGGCGGATCGAACAGCGTCACGATTTTCGACCTCAAATCTCTTGCCAAGACCGGCGAACCCGCCGCCGGCAAGAATCCCGACGCCATCTGCTACGAGGCCAAGACCAAGCGCGTTTTTGCCATGAACCACACGGGCAACGACGCTACGGCTATCGACGCCAAGACCGGCGAGGTCATCAAGAGCTTTCCCCTCGGACCGGCCCCCGAATTCTGCCAGGCCGATGGCGCCGGCAAGGTCTATGTCAATCTCGAAGAGTCGTCTGAAATTCTGGAAATCGATGCCGCCAAGCCGGATGTCACCCGCCACATATCTCTCGCGCCCTGTGAAGGCCCGTCGGGTCTGGCCATCGATGTCAAGAACAAGAAGCTGTTCTCGGTCTGCAGCAACAAGATGATGGCTGTGGTTGACATTGCGAGCGGCAAGGTGATCGCCACTCCTGCCATCGGTTCCGGTCCCGACGCGGCCGGTTTTGATTCCACGCTGGGGCTCGCCTTCAGCTCCAATGGCAGTGATGGCACCATGACCATCGTGAAGCTCGTCAACGGCAAGTACGACGCGGTAGACTCGGTCCCGACCGAACTCCGTGCCCGTACCATGACCGTCGACGAGAAGTTACACCGTGCTTATCTGCTCGACGCCGACTTTGCCGCCGCGCCCGCAGGTCAGAAGGGCCGGCCGCAAGCCGTGCCCGATAGTTTTCATGTCCTGGTAGTCGGAAAGTAAGGAGAAATTGATGCGACGATTCTGTTTTGTGACATTCATAGTGATCGCGACCGTGGCGATCATCGCTTTGGCCCAACCGGTCCCCGCTACGGGACCTTACAAAGTCGTTAAGACCGCCAAAGTCGGCGGCGACGGCGGTTTTGACTATGTGTACGCCGACGTCGACGGCCGCCGGCTGTACGTTCCGCGCACCGGCGCCGCTAACGCGCGAGTTTCCGTCTATAACCTGGACACCCACGAGCCAGTCGGCGAGATTCCGCAGACCACGGCGCGCGGCGCCGCGGTCGATCCCAAGTCCGGGCACGGCTTCGCCAGCAGCAACCCGGTCGCGATGTGGGATACCAAAACCCTCACGCTCATCAAGACCATCGATGTGCAGGGCGGCCCCGACGGCATACTGTTCGATA
>JBEKYE010000415.1:0-6560 GCA_049511275.1 Bryobacteraceae bacterium | reverse complement strand
AAAGAGGAACGGAAATGCCTGATACAAGACGCAACTTTTTGCGCTCGACGGCCGCCATTGCCGCTGGCGTGAGCGGAGCCGCCGCGCTGATGGCGCAGGTGCCAGTCCAGGGGCCGCCAGCCGGGCAAGGGCCTGGAGCGCAACTCGGGCAAGGACCGGGCGGCGGCCGGGACGGATTCCCTGGAGGGCAGCAGCAACCCGCCGCTCCACCCAGGCCCGGGTCGGAGGTCCAAGTTCCGAAAATGAAATTTGGCAAGTATGAGGTCAGCCGCCTGATCTGCGGCTGCAATCCGTTCTATGGCTTTGCACACTTCAATCAAACCCTCGGCAGCGTGATGCGGGAGTATTACACCCAGGAGCGGGTCCGCGAAGTGCTCCATCAGTGCAACCGGTTCGGGATTAATACCTTCAATTACTACCCTGGCGGCCGCGGCCAGTTGGATTTCGAAGCGTTTCTGGCCGAAGGAGGACAGATGCACCTGATCGCGCAGGGTATGGGAGACCAGGCGGCAGTGGTTAAGGCCTTGAAGCCCATGGCGATTTATCACCACGGGGAGAACACCGACAGGGCGTTTCAGAGCCACCAGATGGAAACCGTCAAGGAATGGTGCAAGAACGTCCGCGGGACGGGCGTCATGGTCGGCGTCGGGACGCATAAGCCGGAAGTGATCGAGATGGTCGAGGAGCAGGGCTGGGACGTTGATTTTTATGCCGGCTGTGTCTACAACCGCACGCGCACTCAGGAGGAATGGAAGAAAGTATTGAACGGCGAACTGGTTGAGATGCAGGGCGAGTGTTACCTGCAAAGCGACCCGCCGCGCATGTACAAGGTCATGCGGGGCACCACGAAACCGTGCTTCGCGTTCAAAATCCTGGCCGCAGGCCGCGTTGCCGGCGCGGACCAGGCCTTTCGCACGGCGTACGAGAGCATCAAGCCAACCGACGGAGTGTTCATTGGCCTTTTCCCGAGAGTGAAGGACGAGGTTCGGGAGAACACCGAGTGCGTGAACAAGATTCTGGCTGGAACTTGAAGGGGCTTGGTCTGCTGTCCACGGCCGAGGTATGAATCATGCGAGCTAAACCCGTAAAACTGCGGAGGCGCACATTCCTGGGAGCAGGAATCTCCGCTGTTGCCACCGGATGTTTGATTTCCTGCGCGCGTGCAACCGCCGCGGGGGAATGGCGCTTCTTCACCGCCGAGGAAGCCCGCACGGTGGATGCGATCTGTGAACAACTCATCCCCGCCGACCGGGATCCAGGAGCAAAACAAGCCGGCGTCGTCAACTATATCGACATACAACTGACCAAAGCGTTCCGGAAGCACCGGGCGGCCTACCGAAAAGGCCTCGCAGATGTGGACTCCACGAGTCGCGCGAAATTCAGCAGGCGGTTTCCGGATCTATCCGGCGAACAGCAAGGGGAAGTGCTGAAGGCCCTGGAAGAGAACTCGAAGGGGTTCTTCGAACTCATTCTCACCCACACTCGCCAAGGCTTCTACGGCGACCCGCGCCACGGCGGCAATCGCAAAATGGTGAGTTGGAAGATGCTCGGTCTGCCCTACCCTCCGGTGCGCGGACGCCAGCATTACGACGAGCCCAAGGCAGGGTGACGCGATGGCTCTGAAACACGTCAATGCGGTAATCGTGGGCGCCGGAGCGGGCGGCGGCGTGGTGGCGAAGGAACTTTCCACCGCGGGGTTGAGCGCCGTCTTGCTGGAGCGCGGGAAGTGGTATTCCGCCGCCGACTGCCGCAAGGACGACCTGTATAACCAGCGCACGCAAGCGCTCGGCGCCAAGTTCGGTCCGGACGATGAGCGGCACCCCCGCGTGCTCGTGGACGACAAGGGTCGCGAGACAATCGTCGTCTCGAGCGACGGTGGATACAGCAACAACGCGGCGTGCGTAGGCGGCGGCACGTTCAGCTACGGCGCGCAGGCTTGGCGATACATGGAGAAAGACTTCCGCATGCGCTCCACGTACGGCGCCCTGGAAGGCAGCACGCTCGAAGACTGGCCCCTCGGTTACGACGACCTCGAGCCCTTCTATGAGAAAGCCGAATGGGAAATGGGCGTCTCCGGCGACGATGCCAGCAACGTGTTCAAGGCTCCGCGCCGGAAGTCCTTGCCCATGCCCCCGCTTCCCCAAAGCCGGGAACACCAGATGCTGCAACCGGCTGCTCTGCGGCTCGGGCTGCACCCGTTCGACATCCCGATGCTGCGGAACACGGTTCCTTACAACGGGCGCCGGTCGTGCATGCGCTGCCGCTGGTGCGTGGGGTTCGCCTGCGAGGTGGATGCGAGGACGGGCACGCATAACACGGTGATCCCGGCCGCCCTGGCCTCGGGGAACTGCGAGTTGCGGACCGACTGCATGGCGAAAGAGATTCTCCTGGACGCGCGCGGCCGGGCCAAGGGAATCGCGTACTTCGATGCCAGGAATCGCCTGCAAGAGCAGACTTCCGACCTGGTGGTGGTGTGTGGGGGAGCCATAGAATCGGCCCGGCTGTTGCTGAACTCGAGGAACGGGTTTTATCCCGACGGCCTCGGAAACCGTTATGGCTGGGTGGGCCGAAACCTTCACGCCCACACCTATCCCGCCGCAGTAGGACTGTTTGACTACGACACCTACGACGACCTGGGCCCGGGCGCGTCGATCGCCATCTGCGACTACAACCACGGGAACCCCGGACTGGCAGGCGGTGGAATGCTCGCCAATGAGTTTATCCGGCTGCCTTACCAATTCATGGCCCAGGTGCCGCCCTGGGTGCCCCGTTGGGGGCAGCCGCACAAGGACTTCGTCCGGCAGGCTTACAAGCGAACAGTCGTGATTATGGGACCGGTGCAGGAGATGCCGGTCTTCGATGCGCGCGTTCAGGTGGACCCGAAAGTCAGGGACTTTTGGGGCATTCCCGTAGCCCGCTTGTCCGGCGGCCGGCATCCGCACACCATCGAGATCGCCCGGTTTCTGGCCGGAAAGGCCGAGGCGTGGTTAAAGGAGGCCGGGGCCACGCGGGTCTGGCGGCGAATTCCCGCAGCTACGTTGAGCGGCGGACAGCACCAGGCGGGAACCTGCCGCATGGGCAACGACCCCAAGACCTCCGTGGTCAACCGGGACTGTCAACTCCACGATGTGGACAACGTCTACGTGATTGACGCGAGTGTCCATGTCACCAATGGTGGATTTAACCCGGCCCTGACGATCCTGGCAAATGCTTACAGGGCATCGGAGAACTTGCTCAAATCCTGGAAGGGCTCGAAGGCGACCTCATGAAGAGGATCTTGTGGATCACCGGCCTGATTGGCGCGGCACTAGTCCTGATGGTGCCGGCGGCGAGCCTTTATTACGAATCGGGCTCGGGAAAGGGTTGCGCCGGTTGTCACGAAATGCAGCCCCTCTGTGACGAGTGGCACGCCTCCAGCCATCGGGGCATTGGGTGCGAGAAATGTCATGGCGGAGCCCTGACGCCGGATGTTTCCTTCCACTGGAATAATGCCAGCCGCGTATACTCGCACCTGCGGGGCGACCTGCCGGAGCAGATCGGCTTCGGAAACAATTATGTGGCGGCTATGACGGAGCAGTGTAAGAACTGCCACCGCCAGGAGTACGCCGCATGGCAATCCGGTCCGCACAGTGCCTCGTACACGCGTATTTTCCTCGACAAGAAATACAACACGGCTAATCTGCTGATGGACGACTGCCTGCGATGCCACGGCATGCACTTCGAAGGTGGAATCCGCGACCTGGTCGCGCCCGTGAGCCGCAGCGGACCGTGGCGCCTGCTGCGGGTGGAGCTGGCAAACGTGCCGTCAATGCCCTGTCTGGCTTGCCATGAAATGCACAGGGAAGGCCAGCCCATGCACAAGACCGATGCCGAAGGCCGCGTTCCCGGCCCCCGGCAGGAGATCGCACGCCCTTCCCTGGCCCTCTTCGACCGCAGGACACAGCGGTACATCCCGCTGGCGGAACTGCCGATGCCGGCACTACTGGAAGGCGCGCGCGTCGTCAAGATGAGCAAGGATCAGCGCCAGGCTCTCTGCTACCAGTGTCACGCGCCGATGGCAGCCAGGCAGGTCGGCAGCGGCGATGACCGGACCGGGATCGGCGTGCACGAGGGCATCAGCTGCCTGGGGTGCCACGAGCAGCACGGGCAAAAAACGCGCGCGTCGTGCGCCTCCTGCCATCCCAAAATGTCCAATTGCGGCCTGGACGTCGAGAGAATGGATACGACGTTCTTCTCATCCAACAGCAAACACAACGTTCACTGGGTGAAGTGCGCCGACTGCCATACCAAAGGTGTTCCCAGGAGGAAGCTCCAGGCCGCGGACTAGGTCTTTGACCGGCTGATGTTGTTTTTGTCCGGGAAACCACTCCCTCACGGTCGTGGCTCGTATCGGAGTTGTAAGCACGATGGGGCGGCTGCGGAAAGGCACTAAACCACCCGGTCAAGGCACTAGAGCGCATGTCATCAACCAAAGCATTTCTGAGCGATAAAGTTTTGGTGCGATGCCTTCTCCCGAGAGACGGATCGTGTTCCGTCGACCGCGTGCGGGCCCGGCGCGCCCGTTCCTTTGCCACCAACAGTTTTGCTAAGATAGCCACGGACGTCAAGACGTTGAAAAGGGCGCGTCAGAATGGAACCTGGTAAGATTATTCCGCCTCTGCTCGCCTCCCGCCGGGCGGCGATGCGGCGTGTGTGTGCGTTGTCGTTGATGGTGCTGGCGGCCGGCTCGGGCGGGCTGAGTTTGGCGCAGAAAGCGGGCGATCTGCGGAAAGGTACCGTGGAGCGCGTGAAGCTCCACGGCCAGACGCTGGAAGGAAATCTGGAGGGTGACTCGCCGGACCGCGATGTCCTGGTGTATCTGCCAGCCAGTTATAAGACGAGCGGGAACCGGCGTTACCCGGTGGTCTACTTCCTGCACGGGTTCACGGACGATCCGGACCATTGGTGGGGATTCGTCAAGCACTTCGTCAATCTGCCGGAGATACTGGACCGGGTATTCGCCGATGGATCGTCGCGCGAAATGATTGTGGCGATGCCGAACGCCTACACGGCGTTTCAGGGTTCGATGTACTCGAACTCGGCGACCACTGGGAATTGGGAAGACTTCGTGACGGGCGAACTGGTGGCGTATATCGACGGACACTACCGGACGATTGCGTCGGTCGGGAGCCGCGGCCTGGCGGGGCACTCGATGGGCGGATACGGAGCCCTCAAGATCGGGATGAAGCATCCGGAGGTTTATTCGAGCATGTATGTGATGAGCGCGTGCTGCCTTTCGCCGCCGACGGCGCAGAGCGCGGGGCGCGGCGCCGCGCGCGCGGAAGCGGTACACAGCCAGGCGGAAGCGGCGGAGGCCGATTTCGGCACCAAAGCGGTGCTGGCGGAGGCAGCGGCATGGTCGCCGAATCCGATGAACGCGCCATTGTATTTTGACCTGCCGACGAAGGAGGGCGAATTCCGGCCGGAGATTGCGGCGAAATGGGCGGCGAATGCGCCGCTGGCGATGATCGATCAGTACATTCGGTATTTGCGGCGAATGAAAGCGGTCGCCATGGACGTGGGGCTGCAGGACGGACTGATGCCCGCGGTGAAGGACTTGGATGGGATACTGAACCATTATAAAGTGCCGCACACGTACGAAACATACGAGGGCGATCACACCAATCATGTTGCGGAGCGGATCGAGAAGAACGTGATGCCGTTCTTTTCGAAGAACCTGGAATTCGAGCCGGCGCGCCATTAGAAGGAGCAACTGCAGGTCGTGCCGGTTTGTCCGCGATACTCACCCGGCGTTTGCCGCCGGCCAGGGTCAATGGAAGCAAAGCCCACTTGGGGCCAATTGGAACGGAGCGCTGGTGGGAAAGGGCGGCTTCGGGGAGAGGGCCTTTGGCGGCGCCAGCCAACGTCGCCAGGGATTACCATAAGCCTTCACCGTGCCACAAGGAGGCGCCGAAGCATGGGACTCCACCGCGTTCTGCCATTCGCATTTCTGAGCATGGCGCTGTCATGCGTCCTTGCAGTCAGGGGCCAGGAGCAGGCCGCCCCAAAGTATCGCAACCCCACCGTGTCGATTGACGATCGCGTAGCCGATCTGTTGTCGCGCATGACGCTGGAGGAAAAAGTCCACGAACTCACCGGCGGCGGCGAAGGCCAGGCGGAGGTGATTGACAGCACCGGCACCTTCACCACGGAGCAGGCGCGGACAGCTTTCGCACAGTGGTCCAATCCGGATTATGCTTTGACGCCGCGGCGTTCCGCTCTGCTTCGCAACGGAGTCCAGCGGTTCCTTCGGGAGAAGACAAGACTCGGTATCCCCGCCTTGTTCATGGGTGAGGCGTTGCATGGGTTCATGGAATACCACAGCACCAGTTTTCCGCAGGCCTTGGGATTGGCAAGTACGTGGGACCCGGAACTGGTGCGCCAGGTGTTTACGGCGGCCGGTGATGAGGCCGGCTCTCGCGGCATCGGCCAGGTGTTTTCGCCGGTTCTGGACATAGCACGCGATCCACGCTGGGGACGAACCGAGGAAACCTATGGCGAAGATCCGTATCTTGCTTCGC
>JBEKYE010000414.1:0-4456 GCA_049511275.1 Bryobacteraceae bacterium | reverse complement strand
GCCGCGGAAACCGAGTGGAACGACGCTTCTTGACGGCGGCTCACTTCTTGATGTTCGGGCCGAAGTTGAAGGCCGGGCCGCAGGAGAAGCGCACGGTGAAGCGGCCTTCCGCCAGCAGATCGCTGAACAGGTGATCGTGCACCAGGTCGGCCTGGGTTCTCCAGGCGAAGTGCTTGCCGAAGAGAATGTCGAAGCCGCCGCCGAAACCGATGAACCAGACATGGTCGATCTTGTTCGGCCCGCTTAACAGGCCGGGCGCCACGCCTGGTATGCCGAACACAAGGGTCTTGACGACCGCATCTTGCGGTTGCGGAGTGGCGGTCTCATGGATGATTCCCGCATAGACCGGGCGCGCAAAAAGCGTCACCCTGGAAAAGTGCCGGAAGACCAGCTCCGGACCGAAGGCGTAGGTCTGTGTCGTGGAATGCGCCGGAACGTACAAGCCGGCATAATTGTAAGCGGTAGGGGGAGGGAATATGCCTGCCTGGATATACTGGGCTATTGCGGTATTTAGCTGTGTCTGCAGCGCGGGAAGCAACTGGGTCGGCTTGATCGTCAGATTGCCCTCCGCCGCGGTAAAGTCAAAACCCAAAGAGAGCCAGGTTGTCGGGCGGACGCCGGCTTGAAATGCGCCGCCGTTTTCAAAGAGATTCACCTTCGGGCTGTCCAGAAAACCATAGCCGCCATAGAAGTCGAAGCGCGTGACATACGTTTGTTGACCGGAGAGCGGCAGGCACGCAAAGAAAATGATACCAAGCGCGATCGAGATCGCGCGGTGTTTGTCGAACATAACATTCTCCTCAGGCTGGCGGTGATTCCACGAATCTCCAGGCAGGCCCGGGGAGTCTTCCCGGCTCGGATTCGTGGTCCCGACGGACACCGCGCAAAGGGTGTACCAAGAACAGCCTACACCATTTTGCAGACAAGTGTATCTTAAATATGATTGCCGGCGCGCGGGCTGTCTTTTACAATGCTGTTGAGGGCACGCCCCAATGATCCCTACTGCGAAGTGTGCCGGGAGGATGGACGCATGACAGAGGATATTGCAAGCCTCAGTGACGACCGCATTGCGTACCTCGAAGGACTGGTCAGGCGGGGCAGAACCGCCGCCGCCGTCTTTACCCAGTTCTCGCAACAGGACGTGGATCGCATTGTCAAAGCGATTGTCCTGGCCGGATTGGACCAGGCTCAATATCTTGCCCGCCTGGCGATTGAGGAGACCCGCCTCGGGGTCCTGGAAGACAAGGCCATCAAGAACATGGTGGCCACCGAATTCGTCTACAACTACATCAAAGACAAGCCTTCGGTCGGCGTCATCCGCGAGTTTCCGGAGCGCGGCCTGGTGGAGGTGGCTGAACCGATCGGGCTCATCTTCTCGCTCACACCCATCACCAACCCCACATCCACGGTGCTTTTCAAATGCATCATGGCCATCAAAACGCGAAACGCGGTTATTTTCGCTCCCCATCCGAAGGCCTGGCACTGTTGCCAGCAGGCCATACGGATCATGTATGAGACCGCGGTCAGGCACGGTGCTCCCGAAGGAGTTTTCACCTGTTTGGAATCGCCCACCATACCGGACAATAACTACCTGATGCGTCACAAAGAGGTCAAGCTGATTGACGCCACCGGCGGACCGGGCGCGGTCAAAGCCGCCTATAGTTCCGGCAAACCGGCCCTGGGAGTAGGGCCGGGCAACACGCCGGTCTATCTGGAAAAGACGGCGCATCTGGACATGGCGGTCGTGGATATCATCACCTCCAAAACCTTCGATAACGGGACCATTTGCGCCTCGGAACAAACGGTGGTGATCGACGATGAGATTTATCCGCTCGCCATCCAGAAGTTTGCGGACCTGGGTGCGCACATCTGCAGCCAGAAGGAAACCGAGATCCTGGGGCGGATGGTGATCGATCCCGACACCGGATTCATGCGGCCCATGGCGGTCGGCCAGAAGGCCACCGATATCGCCCGCGTGTGCGGTCTTCGGGTTAAGCCGGATACCAAACTGCTCGTTGCGCCCATTCAAGGTGTCGGCCGGGAGCATCCGCTATCGGTCGAAAAACTGTTCCCCGTGCTCTCGGTCTATCGCGCGAAATCCGTCGATGAGGCGCTCCGCGTGTGCGTAGACGTGAATCATGCCGGTGGGCTGGGACACACGGCGGTCATTTTCTCGCGCAACGATGAGATCATCCGCATGTTCAGTGAGGCCATCAACGCGGGACGGATCATTGTAAACTCTCCGGGATCCATCGGAGCGCTCGGCGGGGTTTACAACGATATGGTGCCCACCTTCTCATTCGGTTGCGGGACCGGTGGCGGCAACAGCACCACCGATAACGTGAGTCTGTATCATTACCTGAATATCAAACGCGTGGCCCGGAGGACGCAAGCCCATATGTGGTTCCGTGTTCCCAATCAAATCTACTTCAACATGAACGCCGTCGAGAACCTGCGCCATTTCCCGTCGCAATCCACCCTCATCGTCACCAATCCCCTGCTGGAGCAGATGGGCCACGTGGATATTGTCCGGCGCTTCATTCCGGCGCAGACTCCCGTCCGCGTTCTCGCCATCCCCGACGCGGAACCGGAGGTCAAGGTCGTCATGCAAGGGGTGGAAGCGCTCAATCTCCATAAAGCGGACCAGATTATCGCGCTGGGCGGCGGCTCCGTCATCGACGCGGCGAAAATCATGAAACTCAAGTACGTTTCGCCGGAGGCCGACCTGGAGGAGCTGGCCGCGCCGTTCCTGGACATCCGCAAACGCGTGGTCCAATTCCCGGCTCAAAGCAATAACCAGGTGCGGTTGATTGCCATCTCCACCACCAGCGGAACCGGGAGCGAAGTCACTCCGTTTGCCGTCCTCCTCGACAAGGAGCGCGGCCGCAAGGTGACGCTTGCCGACTATTCGTTGAGCCCGGATGTGGCCATCGTAGATCCCCAGTTCGTGATGTCGATGCCGAAAAACCTTACCGCCGACACGGGCATCGACTGCCTGACCCACGCACTCGAAGCTGGAGTTTCCATCCACGCTTCCCCATACACCGACTCCAACGCCATGCAAGCCATTCGAATGGCGTTCAAGTTTCTGCCCATCGCCTACCAGAATCCGCGCGATGAAGAGGCGCGCAGCATGATGCACAACGCCGCCTGTATCGCGGCGCTGGCGTTTTCCAACGCCTCCGTGGGAGTGAATCACGCGCTGGCGCATGCCTTCGGCGCGCGCTTCGGCGTCGGGCACGGCCGCGCCAACGCCCTCATGTTGCCCCATGTCATTGCGTACAACGCGTCCGTGCCTACCAAATTCATGCCCTCGCCGAACCAGCGCGGGTATATCGCGCACAAGAAGTACGCCATGATGGCGGACTTGCTCGGGCTGGCCGGCGATACCGTCGCGGAAAAGGTGAAAAGCCTTGTGTCGGCGACGGAACAGCTACTCGACCGGCTGGAGATTCCGCGTTCCATCGCGGACCTGGGGATCTCCAAGGAAGAATTCGAGCGGGCCATGCCCGATCTGGCCAAAGTTGCCTTTGACGATCCTTCGTGGCGCTCCAACCCTCGCATGCCGCTGGTGAGCGAATTGGTCGAGTTGTTCTGGCAAGCATATCGGGGGCGAAGTCCGGCCAACCTCGCCAGCGTCTCCGGGCAAGCCACCGCCAAGGAATGGTCCCACGTATGACAACCCATGCGGATTGGATTCAGCTCGACCCGGAGCGCGTCCTCCACGGCTTGCAACAGGAAGCCGTGGACAAGGTAAACAGTGCGCAGGGCGAAGTGATTCTGGATTTCTCTTCCGTTCTCCGGATCGATTCGAATGTGGTCCAGGCGATGGAACAGTTGGCCGGTCTGGCCGAGCAAAGATCCGTCAAGGTCGTATTGCGCGCCGTCAACGTGGATATTTACAAGGTGCTCAAGCTATTGAAGCTGACGCAGCGGTTCTCCTTCCTGACCTGAGTGGGCCATCGGTTTCTGTGGCCTGTCGCGTTGGCGGATCGACCCGAGAGGAGAACTGGCCGACAACGGACCTTTCCGGGCCGACCCTCCTGCGCGCCCTGCGATTCAGAACATCAGCTTGCCGCGCCGGAGCGGATACAGCAGCGCGTTCCATTCAATGGCGGCGATATCCTTCCATTCGAGCGGGGCGTGAAACAGGCCCAGGCTCGCGGCACAGCGCGTCAGGAACTCGCGGGCGATCACGTCGTCGATGCGCACCCCGGGACCGGCGACATCGTAGAGCACGCCATCCAGGGTCAGGACGATCTTGCGGAACAGGAACAGGGGCGGCGGAAAGTGCACGCCTTCGAGGGCGATCCGGTCCAGGAGCCGCATGGCGTCCAGCGTGCCCGGCGAAGCGTCAGGCTCCATTTCGTCGAAAAACCGCGTGACGCAGCTTTCGATCACCCCGAGCCGCGCATGATTCCGCCGGTCGGCGCTGAGCGACAAATCCCGCACTGCC
>JBEKYE010000413.1:0-4458 GCA_049511275.1 Bryobacteraceae bacterium | reverse complement strand
GATCAATTCATAGGCCGCCCTGACATTGCCGAGCCGCAGCAGCATCTCCTTGCAGCCGCCGGCGGCGGGGATGAGCCCGACGCCGGTTTCCACCAGTCCCATGGATGTCTCGGCGGAGGCCTGCACCCGCGTGGCATGCAGCACCATCTCGCAGCCGCCGCCCAGCGTCAGGGAGAACGGCGCGGCCACCACCGGCACGGGAGCGTACTTGAGGGCCATATTGGCCTGCTGGAAGCGTCGAACCGCCTCATCCAGATCCTGCCATTCGGCTTTCTGCGCAGCCAGCAGCATTGTGGCGAGATTGGCGCCGGCGCTGAATTGCTCACCCTGGTTCGAGATCACCAGGGCTATGAATCCGCGCTCGATTTCGTTCAGAGCCATGCCGGCCATGGCCAGCGCGTCGTCCGCCAGCGTGTTCATCCTGCTATGGAATTCCAGGCAGAGCGCGCCATCGCCCAGGTCGATGAGCGACGCACCCGGGTTGGTCTTCACCACCCCCCGCGCACGCTTGATGTCACTCAACACCAGCACGCCGGGCCGCGGCTCGAGGTCCCGCCAGGCGCCGGCGTGAAGATCGAACCAGCGCGTGCGCGGCTGTCCCTGGCTGTCGGCGGCGCCATAGAAGCGGTGCGCGCCCGAAGCCAGCATGCGCTCCACGTTGGGCGGCGGCGCGCAATTTTCGCGGCGCATGCGCTCCACCGTCTCTTCCACGCCCAGCGCGTCCCAGAACTCGAACGGCCCCAGCGGAAAGGCAAAACCCCAGCGCATGGCGCGATCGATCTCCACGATGCGGTCGGAGATTTCGGGCACGAGCCGGGCCGAGTAGACGAACAAATCGCGGAACAGCGGCCACAGAAACCGGCCCGCGCGATCGTCGGCGGCCACCAGAGCGCGCAGGCGCTCCGGCAGATCGGCGACGGCGCGCACCGCGTCGGCCGCAGTGAAATGCGCCTTTTGCGCCGGATGATACTCCAGGCTCTTGCGGTCGATGGCGTGGATTTCCTTGTCCGCGCCTTTGCCGGCGCGCTTGTAAAAACCCTGGCCGCGTTTTTCACCCAGCCAGCCGCGCTCGATCATCCGCTCCATGAATTCCGGAACCAGGTAGCGCTCGCGCGCCGGATCGTTGGGCGCCAGATCGTACAAGTTGCGCAGCACGTGCGCCCATACATCGAGTCCAATGATATCCACCAGGCGAAAACTGGCCGAGCGCGGCAGCCCGATGAGCGGCCCGGTGAGCAAGTCCACTTCCTCCACCGTATAATCGCCCTCCTCGGCGAGCTTGTGGACGGTGGCGCCGAAGAAGCAGCCGATGCGGTTGGCGATGAAGTTGGGGGTATCCTTGCAAGGCACCACGCCTTTGCCCAGGTGCAGGTCGCAGAAGCTGGCGACCCACGCGAGCACTTCGGCGGCGGTATCCGGGCCCGGGATCAGCTCCACCAGGTGCAGATAGCGCGGCGGGTTGAAGAAATGCGTGCCCAGAAAGTGACGCCGCAGCTCGTGCGGAAAACCCTCCGCGATGCTGGCGAGCGGGATGCCGCTGGTGTTGGTGGAAAGAATGGTGCCGGGCGTGCGCACCTGCGCCACGCGCTCAAAGAGACGGCGCTTGATCTCGAGGTTTTCCGAAACCGCCTCGACAATCCAATCGCACTGGCGCAGACGGCCGAGATGGTCCTCGAAGTTGCCGGGCGCAACCAGGCGCATGGCCGCATCCGTGAAGAACGCGACGGGCTTCTGTTGGGCGGCATTCTGGATGCCCGCGAGCGCGGCGGCGTCGCGCCCGGGCTGATCGGGAATCACGATATCGAGCAAGTCCACCGGGAACCCGGCGTTGGCAAAATGGGCTGCAATCCGCGAACCCATGGTTCCAGCTCCCAAAACCGCGACACGGCGAAGGGGTTTCATCAACTGTTAGTTTAACGGGTGCGCGACTTCAGCACAGTTAGCGCGAGCGCGGTGCGGAGTGGTTTCGCGGCGCGAGTCGAGCAAACCGCGCCACGTTATTATTAGATCTTGGGACCTTCCGCAACGCCGCGCCGCAAGCTGCCTTCCTGGGCGCCCCAGGTGGCCGGTTATGCCCTGTCGATCGGTTGCCTGGCGTGGGTGCTGCACGGCTATCCGCTTGCCGACCTGCTCCCGCAAATTCGCTCACTCGACTGGCGCTGGGTGTCGATCGCCGTGCTCACCGATCTTTCGGTCTACCTGTCGCACGCGTGGCGCTGGAATACGCTGCTCAGCCCCATCATCCGCCTGCGGCTGTGGCGCACCGCGCAGGCCATCTACATCGGCCTGTTCGCCAACGAAGTCCTGCCGTTGCGCGTGGGTGAGCTGATCCGCTGTTACCTGCTGGCCCACTGGAACGATTTGCGGCTCTCGCTGAGTTTCGCTTCCGCGGCGGTTGAGCGGCTGATCGACGGCGTCTGGATATTGATCGCCTTCCTGATCACCGCCAGCCTGGTGAAAGGCATCCCCGAAGATCTCGTCATCCTGGTGCAGATTCTGGGAGTGCTGGTTCTATCGGGGGCCGGCTTGCTTATGTGGATCATGGTACACAAGCAGCAGGCCCACGCGGTGGTGCGCGAGAGCCGGTGGTCGTCGACGCTCCGCCACGTGCTGGAAGGCCTGCACTTGATGGGCGACTGGCGCACGCTGGGCCGCGCCAGCGCCATCAGCCTGCTCTACCTGGCGCTGCAGTTCTTCACGGTGTACGCCCTGATGAAGGCCGACCGCCTGGATCTTTCCTTCTGGGCGGCGGCCGCCGTGCTGACCATCGTGCGCCTGGCAACCGTAGTGCCCAACGGGCCGGGCAATGTGGGGCTGGTCAACGCGGCCTGCGTGATGGCGCTGCGCCTCTTCGACATGGAGAAGAACGACGCCACGACGTTTTCGATCATCCTCTTCGGCGCGCTGACTTTGCCGCTGCTGATTGGCGGAGCGGTGGCGACGGCGCTCACGGGCTCCAACATCGGCGAGCTTCGCCATCGCGCCAAGAGGGGCCTGGCAGCGGCCCAACACGCCGACGGAGCGTAGAATCAGCCTTGTTATAATGAGCGCATGCTTACACCCACCGAAAAAATATGGCATAACGGCCGGTTCATCCGCTGGCAGGATGCGACGGTCCACGTTCTCTCGCACGTGGTGAGTTACGGCAGCTCGGTATTTGAAGGAATCCGCTGCTACTCCACGGCGGTCGGGCCGGCGATTTTCCGCCTTCCGGAACACGTGCGCCGCATGCTCGATTCGGCCAAGATCTATCGGATGGAAATCCCCTACACGGCCGGGCAATTGGGCGACGCCATGCTGGAAACGGTTCGCGCCAACAAGATGGAAGCCTGCTACGTGAAGCCCATCGCCATGCGCGGATACGGCGACGTGGGCGTGAACGGCGCGAAGAACCCCATCGAGGTCTACATCGCCTGCTGGGAATGGGGCAAGTACCTGGGCGAAGAGGCGCTGGCGCAAGGCGTGGACGTGTGCGTTTCCAGTTGGAACCGCATGGCGCCCAACACCCTGCCGGCCATGGCCAAGGCCGGCGCCAATTACATGAACTCGCAGCTCATCAAGATGGAAGCCGTGGCCAACGGCTACGTGGAAGGCATCGCGCTGGACACCGCCGGCTACGTGAGCGAAGGCTCGGGCGAGAATATCTTCGTGGTGCGCGACGGCAAGATCCACACCCCTCCGCTGGGAGCGTCGGTGTTGCCGGGCATTACCCGGGACACCATCCTGACGCTGGCGCGCGACAACGGCATCCCGGTGATCGAAACTCTGATACCTCGCGAGATGCTGTACATCGCCGAGGAAGTCTTCTTCTCCGGCACGGCGGCCGAGATCACGCCCATTCGCTCGATCGACCGAATCGTCATCGGCAAGGGCCACCGCGGCCCCATCACCGAGCAGTTGCAGAACGAATACTTCGGCGTGATCAATGGCACGCGGCCCGACCGTTACGGATGGCTGAGCCCGGTGCACGCGGCGGCGGCCGTGAAGTAATCCCAAAGCCGAGAAGCCTGCACAACCCGTGGGGCAGCCAGGCTGCCCCACAGTACACCATTAGCAAAACGGCGCGCCCATGTGGGGCCGGGCTTTCAGCCTGCCGCCGGCCACTCTTATGTCGTGCGCCTTACGCTACCGCCTCCGGCTGCGGTTGCGGCGCCGGCTGCTTGTGCTTGCACTCGGCGTTGGGACACTGCCACACGGGGCCGGCCTTCAGCCATTTCTCCACCATGTACGGGCTGCCGCATTCCGCGCATTTCTCCGGCACGGGCTTGCCCCACGCCACGAATTTACAGTCGGGGTATCGGTTACACCCGTAGAACGTCTTGCCCTTCTTCGAACGGCGCTCGATGATCTCGCCTTCGCTGCAATCCGGGCATTTCACCCCGATAGTTTTTTGCTTGACGTATTTGCACGTGGGGTAATTGCTGCACGCGGTGAATTCGCCGAAGCGCCCGGTCTTCA
>JBEKYE010000412.1:0-4480 GCA_049511275.1 Bryobacteraceae bacterium | reverse complement strand
GAAGACCCGGCCCAGCGGCTTCATGCCGGCGACGGCGGAATCCACCGAGTCCTGGCTGCGCCCGCAGAGGGCCACCGCCGCGCCTTCCCTCAGCAGCCGTTCGGCGATGGCGCGCCCGATGCCGCGTGTACCGCCTGTCACGATTGCGACTTTGTTCTGGATTGAGTTCATTCTCCTAGTGTAGTGCCACGCGAATTAAAACAAGTCTCATTGAAAATGTTTTTCAAAAGACTACCAATTTGCGAACGAATTGTAACCGTCTCCCGGCCATGCTGGAGGCGGAGGGACACGTGAAGAGCAACCTGTCGTTCTTGTGGCAAAGCCCGCGAGCGGCGCTGCCGTTCTCCACCGGCGTCTGCCTCCACGGCCACACCATGTACTCCGAAGAGTGCCTGTCGTTCCTGCCTCGTTACCTGCACCTGGTTCCCGGAATTTCGCAGATCGTAGGCCGCTATCAGCGCGGCCCGCGGCCGGTGGACTTTGCGCGCGCCTGGTGGACGCCGCCGCTCACGCCTTCCTCCGCGCTCCGCCTGGAACGCGATCAAATCGCCAAGCTGGGTTTGCGTCCGCTGGTCTCTCTCACCGACCACGACAACATCGAAGCCGGCATGGCGCTCCAAGTGACCGAGCGCAACCGCGAAGTTCCGGTATCGATCGAGTGGACGGTTCCGTACCACCGCTCCATTCTGCATTTGGGGATTCACAACCTGCCGCCTGGCGCGGCTCGACACTGGCTTTCCACCATGGCCGCTTACACCGCGGCGCCGAGAGAACGCTGGCTGCCGGAGATCCTCGGCGCGCTCGGCGCCCTCCCTGAGGTCCTCATCGTTCTCAACCATCCATACTGGCTGGAGGAGGGCGTCGCAGAAGCCGATCACGCCCGCGCGCTCCGTCGCGTCTGTCGCGAATGCCTCCCCTGCCTGCACGCCTTCGAACTGAACGGCACGCGCCGCTGGCACGAAAACGCGGCCGTAGTCGAGCTGGCGCGAGCCCACTCGCGGCCCGTCATCTCCGGTGGCGACCGCCATGCCGGCGAGCCCGCCGCCTGTCTCAACCTCACCAATGCGTGCTCCTTCGCCGAGTTCGTCGCGGAAGTCCGCGCCGGTCACAGCTCCGTTCTCTTCATGCCGCACTATCGTGAACCCATGCCCCTGCGCGTGCTCGAAGCCGCCTGGGATATTCTCCGCCCGTATCCCGAGTATCCCGGCCGCGAGCAGTGGACCGACCGCGTCTTCTACCGCGCGAGCGACGGCCTCGCGCGCCCGCTCTCGATGATCTGGGGCCACCGCATGCCGTGGATTCTGAGGCCGGCCACCGGCTTGGTGCAGCTCCTGGCGTCCGCGCAAATTCGGCTGGCGCTGCGACTGCTGCTCGCGCGGCACGCCGAGGCGCTGCCGTGAGGGCCGCCGCGATTCGTCTGGCGACATTTCGATTCGCGACGGCGCTCCACGGCCTCCCGCCCGAAACCGTGGTGCTGATCCTGGCGGTCGGTTTCGTGCTCGGCACGTTTCCGGTCTATGGGTGTCCCACGCTGTTCTGCCTCCTGGCGGCGGTTGCACTGCGGCTGAACCTGCCGGCGCTGCAATTGGTGAATCAACTCACTTCGCCGCTGCAAATCGCGCTGCTGGTGCCGTTCGCGCGGTTGGGCGCGCGCATCGTGCCATCGCCGGCCGCGGCGCCCGCCGCCTGGAAGCTGGGCACGGCCGCGCTGCAAGCCATCACCGGCTGGTTCGTGGTGTGCGTCCCGCTGGGAATTCTGCTCTACGCTTCGCTGGTTTGCTGGCTGCGGCTTCGGCCCGTTGACAACCGCGGGGCGTAACCAGTGTCACATGATGGCGGCCGCGCGGGCCTGCGCCGGCGCCGCGGGAAATGCACTCGGCGAGCCGCTCCGCAACAGGATTTCTTCGAGCACCGCAGGAATCTCGTATACCGCGCGGTTCCGCATACCTGCAATGCGCTCCTGGAAGCGCCGGTAACGTTCCGGCGCCAGCAGTTCGCTCACGGCGTCGGCGATCTTCGAGAAGCTGCGCACCACCATTCCTACGCCCAGCTCTTCGATCCAATCCGCGTTGTAACGCTCGTGCGCCAGCGTCCAGGCGTTCCGCTCCACAATCACTGGCAGCCCCATGGCAATCGCCTCGCTGATCGAACCGGGCCCCGGCTTGCCGATGAAGAAATCGGCCAGCGCCATGTAGTACGGGACATCCTTGGTGAATCCCTCCGCGAACAACGGGATGTGGCTGTCGAGAGAACGCACTTGGCGCAGGGCTTCCTGGTTGCGCCCGCACAGCAGGATCAACTGCACGCCGCTCGCGGCCTCGCTCAGGCACCTGGCGATCCGCGCCATTTCGAGCGATCCCTCGCCGCCGAACAGCACCAGCCCGGTGGGCAGATCGGCCCGCAGTCCCAGGCGCGCGCGTTCTGCGGCGCGGTTCATCTCCCGTGGCGCGTAAAATTGCGGGTTCAGAATCATGCCGGAAGTCTTGACGACGCGCGATTCCGGAAGCCCCATCGCGCGCGCCTGGTCGACTGCGCGCTCCGAACCGCACACCACGTGCTGGTCCAGCGGCTCAATCCAGAAGTTGGGGGGATAATCGGCTATATCGGTGAGGATGGTCACGAACGGCGTCCCCGGCCATGCGTGGTCCAGGGCCTCCCGCAGCGCGCGGTTGTAGTGCGGGATCAGCGAGACCACCATGTCGGGACGGTGCGCCGCCCAGTGCCGCGTCAGTACTTCCACTTGCGCCCGATGACTCATGCGGATGGCCAGGTGCATCACCGGCACCATTTGCGCCGTTCCCAGCGTCCAGCCCCGCCGCAGCATGATGTTGTACACGTCCTGGAATGGAATGCCAACCGATTTGCGGATGAAGTCTATGCCATCGAGCAGGTCCTGGATACACAGGAATTGAAGGTCCCAGGGACGTTCCTGCTCGCCGATCACTTCAGCCAATGCCTTGGCGGCGGCGCGGTGACCTCCACCCGCATCGATGTAAATGAAATCGATCTTTCGTCTCATCGGGGCGCGCGGCTCAATGCGAAGCGCGACGCGCCCGGACCAGGTTCGAAACCGGCCAGATCACCAGCACTGCCAGCAGGCAAGCCGGAGTAATCACGGTGTTGAGGACGGTTTGCAAGGTTTCTCGGATCTTCCGCGACACCATACACCTCCCGTGCTTTACGATTTCGATTTTACGCGCCTATTGTTACTGCCCGATGAAAGTCTCGCTAAATGCTCGCGAGAGTGTCGCGGTATATCCGGTATACCTGAGTGCCGAAAAATACGATCAATTCTCCGTCGGCGTCTTATCCAGGCGGTCCACCACCAGGAGTGTCAACGGCAGCCGGCGCGGCTCCAGCTTGAGACCGGCTTTCTGTACCGACGCGAAAACCGAGTCGCCGCCGGGGTCCGTAGCGCCTTCCGGCGCGCGCCGGGCCGAGTCGATCACCATGCCCGCGGCGCGCGCCGCGTTGAGCATCTCGTCGCGCGAGACGTCCAGCGCCAGGTCGTATCGTCCGGTCAGCCCGGTCTGGTCCACCACCGGCCGGTCCGTGAATCGCGACAGCCAGTCCAGCATACTTGCCATCGTCATGTTCTTCAAATCCAGGTGCAGCCCGTTCGGTCCCGCGGACATGGTGTACGACCCGTTCGGACCACTGCCACTGCTGGTCATCGGACTGGCGCCTTCCCCGCGCCGGCCGCCGGCGCCGCCAGCGGCGGAACCGCCAGCCGCTGCGCCCGCTCCGTCCGTGGCGTCATCCGGCGTCGACTCCTTCAGCTTCGATCCCTCCTTGCCCACCACCAGCGCGTACACCGGCATCTCCTTGCTGGAGTTGTGCAGCGCCAGGTGAAATCGTTCCCCGAGCAGCGTCCGCAGCATCTCGGGCACCTGGTCGGTCTTGGCGCCTTCGGGCAGCTTGGCCACCACGTCGAACCTCGTCGTAGTGATCCAGTCCGGTCCAGAGATCTGGTACAGTTTCACGCGGTAGGCGGCGCGAATCAGCTCGGCCAGCGAGAGGTCCGAGAAATTCACGCGCGCGGCGTCCACGTTGGCGCTGATGTGCTGCTGGCCGGCCATCATTCGCTCCGCGCTGAGCGGCTCAGCCGGCTTGATCGACGCCACTTCGAATGCCAGCGGGGCCGTGGCCTTCTGGGGCGCCGCCGTCTGACCCTGCGCCAACGCCACTGCCGCGCACACACCGTTCAGAATTATTCTCCGCACAAATAACAACGTCCCCTCCCTATATTCTCACCCGCCGGTTACCCCGCCCCGTGGCACTTCTTATACTTCTTCCCGCTGCCGCACGGGCAGGGATCGTTGCGTCCCACCTTCTGCCCCACGGCCACGGTTCTCGGCCCGCTGGAATCGTCGCCGCCCAATTGCAACGCCGCCAGTTCCTTATCCTTCTTGCGCTCGATGTTGCGCGTGAAGTCTTCCATCTGCGCCTTGGCCGCGCGCCGCCGTTCTTCCTCCACGGC
>JBEKYE010000411.1:0-10784 GCA_049511275.1 Bryobacteraceae bacterium | reverse complement strand
CGGAGTGGGTATTGTAACTAAAGGCAATACCGCGGAAAAGACGCTTCCGCTTCCCGGCACGCTCCGCACGCTGACCGAACCACCCTGGGCCTCGACAATGTGGCGTGTCAGCGCGAGGCCCAAGCCGGTTCCTTGGCCGGCATTCCGGTTGTTTGGAAGTTGTTGAAACTCCTGAAACAACTGCGCAACCTGCTGGGGCGCGATGCCGACTCCGGTATCCTCCACCTCAAGCCGGAACCAGGAGCTTTCGTCGCGCGTCACGCGCACCGCAACCTTACCGCCCTGCGGCGTGAACTTGACGGCGTTGGAAATGTAGTTATACAGAATCTGCTTAAACTTCGAAGGATCGATCATGGCGGTGAGGTCGGGAGCGATTTCGGCCGACAGGAGGATTCTTTTTTTCTCCGCCAACGGACGCATCACGTCGCACACCTCGCTTACCAGCGCTTCGACGCGGCTGGACTCGGGCCGGAACTCCATTTTTCCGGCTTCGACCTTGGAGAGGTCCAGGACGTCGTTGATCAACTGCAGCAGATGCCGCGCGCTGGTCAGAATATCGCCGAGCACCTCCTTATGTTCTTCGCTGACGGGGCCCAATTTGGCGTCGTGCATCAATTCGGAAAAGCCGATGATGCCGTTCAGGGGCGTGCGCAATTCGTGCGACACGCTGGCCAGGAAGCGGCTCTTGGCCTCCGTGGCGGAGCGCGCGGCTTCCAGGGCGCGGGCCAGTTGCTCGTTCTTATTGCGCAATTCCATGGCATATTGCGCCACCTTGCGCGCGGCCACCTCGGCCAGGTTGCGCTCGGTCACGTCGAGCAGCGATCGAACCATGCCGGTAATTTCGCCGCGGTTGTTGCGGACCAGGCTCTCGCGGACCTCCACGGTGATTCCCGAGCGGTCCTCCAGGATGTAGTCGCAGGCGAACGGCGAGGTCTCGGCGCCGGTTGCGATTCGCTCGAGCATGGCGGCGCGGAAGGCATCCTGCTGGTCGGGAGCCACGAAGTCCCAGGCGTGCCGTCCCAGAAGCTGATCCGGAGAGCACTTCAGCAGGCCGCAGACCTCCTGGTTGAACCGCCGCACCACGCCCTCGCAATCGGTTTCTTCGAAGGCGATGGGCGCGCGATCGAACAAGTCGCGGTAGCGGGCCTCGCTTTCGAGCACTTCGCGTTCGCGCTCGCGCAGCAGGTAAGCGGCGTTGTCCAACTGGCGCGCCAGCGCCGCGATTTCATCCGTGCCGGGCGGGAACGGGTCGAGCGGAAGCCCCAGCGCCAGCCGCCGCGCGCTTTCTTCCACCGCCTGGATGCGCCGCACCATGCGGCCCGACACGATCAAGTGCATGAACAGCGCGGCCAGCGGGCCCAGTACGCCACACGCCATCACGGCGCGGAACAACCTTTGGCGCTTGACGTCGCGCAGGTTCCGCGCGGCCCGGAAACGCCGTTCCTGCTCTTCGGTGAAAAGGCCGATATCGCCCTGCACTTCCGCCAGTAACGCCTTCTGCCGCGCTTCGAGCGCTGCGCCGCCGGCGTCCCGGGACTCCCGCCGCTCGTCGAGGAGCGTCATCTCCTCACCCGCCTGGCGCTGGATCTTGATCAGTTCCGGACCGTCGCCGGTGCCGCCCGCCAGACGCGTCAGATCGCTCAACGACTGGTTGACGGATTGCCGCGACCGCTCGAACGCGGCCAGGAAATAATCCTGCCTGCCCGCCAGGTATCCGTTCCTGGCCGCTTCGGCGTCCACCAGCGAGCGGCCCAACTCGGCCACCGCGGCGCGCGTATCGTAGAAACGCGCCGTCATCTGGTCGGCATTGGCCACGTCGCCTTCGGCGAAGTAAATGAGAGTGAGCGCGGCGAAGAGGGCCGCCAAAGGAACCGCCAGCACGGCGACGCTCTTGCCGCGCAGCGACACCCGGGTCAAGCGCGCCAGCCAGCCCGTGGGTGTCCCTGCTCGTTCCGATAGCATGCCGAATTTCATTTTACGGCTGCTGTAGGCCGGTGGGGCGGACGCCCTCGTCCGCAGCCGGCCCCCGGCCGGCTCTCTGCGTGTGGCAAGACCTGATTCTTCGAACGAACAGCGGGTCCAGGGGGACCCGCGCAGACCCGGGAGTCTGCCCCACCCAATTCTCGCTTAGGCCCGCAGGGGAAGTTCCATTTCCACTTCCAGCCCCGGATTCGCGTTGCGGGCGCGAATGCTTCCCTTGTGCAGCTCAATCGCGCGCCGCGCGATGGAAAGGCCCAGGCCGATGCCGCCGCTCGAACGGTCGCGATCTTTCTCCACCCGGTAGAACGCGTCGAAGAGGCGTGGCAGCGCCTCTTCCGGGACGCCCGGTCCAAAATCGCGGACTTGTACGATGGCCTTGGACTCGCGGCGCGCCACCGTGATTTCCACGGCGCGGCCGCGCGGCGAATGGCGGATGGCATTGCGGATCACGTTCTCTACCGCGCGCCGCAACAGCTCGGGATCGCCTTCCACCGTGAGAGCCTCGCGGCTGTGGTAGAGCAGTTCGCAGCCGCGCGCGCCGGCTTCGATTTCGGACTCTTGCACCAACTGCCGCACCAGCTCGTCCAGCCGTAGCGGGTCGCGGCCGAGCGAGTTGGGGTCGCCTTCGGCGCGGGTCACCTGCAGAAGCTGTCCCACCAGGGCATTCAGACGGTCGGACTCCCGCTGGATGCGGTTGAGCGCGGAGTCCAGATGGTCGCCCGAGCGCGCCAGCTCAACGGCCACTCCCAGCCGCGCCAGGGGCGAGCGCAGTTCGTGCGAGATATCCAGCAGTAGGCGCCGCTCGGCGGCCAGCAGGGTTTCGATGCGGCCGGCCATGCGGTCGAAGGTGCGGGCCAGTTGGCCCAGCTCGTCGCGGCGCGTGGAGCCGGCGCGGGCCGAAAGGTCGCCGCGGCCGAAGCGTTCCACGGCCTTTTGCAGATCGGCCACCGGGCGCGTCAGGTGATACGTCAGCCAATAGCACAGCAGCACCGCCGCGACCAAAAAGAAAAGATGCTCGGGCGTGAGGAACCAGGGCCCCAACGACGTGCGCGGCACGATGAAGAAAAACCAGTAGCGGCCGTCG
Organism: Bryobacteraceae bacterium; assembly: GCA_049511275.1. GTDB lineage: Bacteria > Acidobacteriota > Terriglobia > Bryobacterales > Bryobacteraceae > PALSA-129. Next base: position 7,720 of record JBEKYE010000411.1, on the reverse strand, counting down.
TCGGCGGCGCGCGCCAGAGTGGCGTCGCCCATGGGAATGAAGCGGTAAAGCATGGCGCCGGGCGGACCGAGGCGCGCGCGGCGCACCAGGCCGGAGCGGTCTTCGCCGGTGAGCAGGTCGCGGCCGGCTTCGTCGGTGAGGATGCCGCGCGCGTCGTAGATGCCGTCGAGAGTTTCCAGAAATGCCCGCAGTTCCGCGCGCCCGCCGGTTTCGTAAGCGGAGCGGGCCTCTTCCAGTTGGAACTTGACCAGGCGGGAAGCCGGAGTGCGCTGGTCGCTCTGGCTGGGGTTCATGCTCAGAGCGGAAATGAAGGCCGAGCCTACCAGCGTGATGGCCAGGCTGCACCAGAACCAGAGCAGAATCTTGGCGAACAAGGAGTTCATTCGGCGCCGGCATCCTGGGGCGTGCGGCAAAACTGGTAGCCGACGCCGCGAATGGTTTTGATGAGGGTCTCGCCGCGCTCGAGCTTCTTGCGCAGATGGCTGATGTGCATGTCGATGGAGCGGTCGAACGGCGTGGCCTTGCGGTTATAGAAATTCTCCATCAGCTGGTCGCGCGAAAGCACCCGGCCGGCGGCGCGCATGAGCATTTCCAGAACGTCGAATTCGAAGGTGGTGAGCTCCACCGGCTTGCCGCCGGAAAGCACCTGGCGCGTGCCGGTATCGAGCGAGACGCCGTTGACATCGAGGCGCCCCGCGACGGCCGGGCGGGGTTCATAGCGGCGCAGGATGGCGCGGATGCGGGCGGCCAGCTCGCGCGGGGCAGGCGGCGCAGGATTTCAAAGCCATCCATCCCGGGCAGCATGACGTCCAGCAGCACCAGGTCCACGCCGGGCGAGAGCGCGCGTTCCAGGCCGCGCGCGCCATCGTGGGCGCATTCCACGGTGAATCCCTCGCGCGTCAGGAATTCGCCGAGCAGGCCGCACAGTTCGGCGTCGTCATCCACCAGCAAGATGTGCACGGCTAAAATTTACCACGCTCCGGCGTAAGGCTTATGCTGGATTTGTAAGAATTCGTAAAGGCCGCGACGCGCAACCTTCGGCTCCGATTAGGGTTTATCGTAACCAGAAGGGAACATCATGAAACGAATTTTGACCGGTATCGCAGCAGTGGGCGCCCTTGCCGCCGGGTTGGCCATCGCGCAGACCACCGCCGCGCCCCAAGCGGGCGCAGCCAGGGGCAGGGGCGTGCGCGCCCGGATGATCAAAGCTCTGAATCTGACGGACACGCAGAGGCAGCAGGCCAAGACCATCCTGCAATCGGCCAAACAGACCGCCCAGCCGCTGGCACAGCAGTTGAAGCAGGACCGCGCAGCCCTGACCGCGGCTGTCGAGGCCGGCGACAGCGCCAAGATCCAGCAACTTTCCACTGAGATTGGCAGTCTGCGCGGCAACGTGCTGGGCGTGCGTTCTCAGGCCATGGCGAAGTTCTACGCTCTGCTGACGCCCGACCAGAAAACCAAGGCTGAGGAATTCCTCCAGAAGGCGCAAGAGGTACTGGGCAACGGGAACGGCGAGTAGTTTGGAAGGATCATTTTGAGCCGCCGATAGTAAAACAACTCTCTTTTGATCCGGGTTCATCGGCACGCGGCAGCCAGGATTGGCTGCCCCACAAGTGATATCCTTCAGAGCAAGGCGCTCCTTATATGATTTCTCAGAGGGCTTTGTGTCTGGCCGCCTGCAGCCTGCTGCTCATCGGAGCGGTGTACGCCTTCCAAAAGCCGTTCCGCGTTTATCCCAGCCTGGAAGGGTATGACCAGATCCCCGTGCCGCCGGACTGGCAGGAAAGCGCCGAGTACGTTTTCGCCCGCCTGATGTATCCCCAGCATCCCTATGCCCGCTTCGGCGGCCGCGGCCGGGGCCGCTTCGGCGGGGGCGTGATGATGGACTGGCGCGAGGGCTATACCAGTTGGACCCAGGACTATCCGCGCGCGGACCGGCATTTCGCGGCCGCTCTGCGGCGTCTCACGCGCGTCCATGTGCGTTCGGTGGAGCAGCCCATCAACCCGGACGATGTTGACGATTTCTATAACTGGCCCTTTTTGGCCGCCGGCGAAATGGGCGACTGGCGGCTTACCGATGCGCAGGCCAAGACCGTGCGCGAATACCTGCTGCGCGGCGGCTTCCTGCTGCTCGACGATTTTTGGGGTCCGGAAGAATACGCCCGCTTCGCCGAAACCATGAACCGCATTTTTCCCGACCGGCAAGTGGTGGACATCGACGACAAGGACCCTATTTTTCACATGGTCTACGATCTGGACGACCGCTTCCAGATTCTCGGTTCCTGGGCCTTGCCGCGCCGCGGCGGCTACGGAGGAGGGTTCGGCGGCGGCGGTATGTGGCAGCGGGCGGCCGGCACGGTGGCGCATTGGATGGGCATCTACGACGACCACAACCGCATGATGGTGGCGATCTCTTTTAATTCGGACGTGGGAGATTCCTGGGAGTGGGCCGACGATCCGGGTTATCCCGAGAGCATGGCCGCTTTGGGAATTCGCTGGGGAATTAACGACGTCATCTACTCGATGACGCACTGAAGAAGACAGACCACCGAAGGCGATGGTCTGTCCCACTCAAGAAGCAAGTGAGACAGACCACGGAAGGCGATGGTCTGTCCCACTCACTTTACGGTGAAGGGGACGGAAGCGGTGACGTTTTCCCAAGCGACGTCGATTTTGCCTTTGTTGCCGGCGGCGCTGAGCGTGATTTTGAGAGTTTCCACCAAGGCCGGGGGCTTGCCCATGGTCATGGCGACGCGGCCCACCTCGTTGGCGGGAGTGTCAGTGGTGCTGCCATCCATGTTGATGCCCCATTGATAGCGGGCACCGTTCATGATCTGCTTATTGACGATGAGCTGCCACTTGCCTTTATCCAGCGCGGCATACAGCGCGTAATCGCCCGCGGGGACGGCGAGACCGCCAAGATCCAGGGCCGCATCGGTGTGCAGAATGGTGACGTAGTTCGCGCCCAGACGCCAGATGGTGTTCTCGGGCTGAAGGGCGGTGGCACTGCCGAATATGACCCGGCCGCGGACCGAGGGAGCATGGTAGGCGATCCAGAGGGTCTTGCCGCTCACCGTGACGGATGTTTCCGCGTAGGGGCTTTGCGCATCGGCCGGGACCTTGAGTTTTTCCTTGTCCACCTGGGCCAGCGCAGGCAGCATTCCGCCTAGCAACAGGGAGCATATGACGATTCGTTTCATTTCGGTACGATCTCCTTTTCCTTAGCCCGCCATCAGGAAACCGATGAGGCCCAGAAGGCCGGCGGCGCGACTGAAGAGATCGAGAGAGCCGGAGGGTTGGGGCTCGCGACCACGCAGGCGGCCGGAGGCCAGTTGGATGAGTTGGGAATCGCCCCAGGCGCTGCCGTCGCCATCGTAGACCACGGTGCGGCGCCCGCGGATGGCTTCGAGGATGGACTGTTCGGAACTGTCCCGCGCAAAAACGTAAGTACGGCAGAGGCCGAGGGGTCCCATGCCGTGATAGTCCGAGGAGCCGATGGCGGCGAGCGGGGCGCGTTGGTAAAACTCGCGCAGCTCGCGGGCGCCGTATTTGAAACTGTAGACGACCGGCTGCATGATCTCGGAGGCGTCCAGCTAGGCCATGGCCTGAGGATCGAAGGCCGCCCAGAAACCCCGGACGGGATGCGCGGCGATGGCCACGCCGCCCTGGGCGTGAATCTCGGCGATGGATTGAGCGGCGGTGTTGCGCCAACTAATTGTCGAGTGGATGCCGGCCGCGATCATGTGGTAGCCGGGCGCGTGAATTTCTTCTCCGGGGATGACCGTGGGACCGCCTACCAGGCGGGCGAACCAGCGGCCCCACAGGCCGGCTTCCACCTGGTTGTGGCCGGTGATCGAGATGGCGTCGAGCGACTGGCGGCGGGCTTCGAGAACCAGGTCCCAGGGCGCCAGAGTGCCGGCGCTCAGAGGGTAAGAGTGAACGTGGAAATCGGCGGCGAGGACGCGATATCCGCCGATCCAGAGCGGGGGTCGAGACTGGGGCCGGTCGGCGAGCGTGCCGGCGGCGAGCGCGGCCAGCAGCAGGCCGGCGGAAACCAGGCGCGCGGAGTTCATAAGCCGAACCGGGAAGCGAACACCTGCCAGGCGGCAGGGCCCATGAACCAGGCGACGCCGCCGGTCCAGGCGATGAAGCGTTGCACGGCGAGGTCGCGGCAGGCGCGCGCGGGGGTGCGTCCGGGGATATCGCGGAAGAAGCGGAAGTCGAGGCAGGCGGACCAGAGCCCGATGGCCAAAGCGGGTGGGTACCAGGGCCAAGGGGATGACGTCCAGGCGTAGACCCGTGCCGGGGGAAAGAAGGCCCAGACGCCGGCGAAGGCGCAGAACCAGAGCGACCAGGGAGTGTTGCTGGCGAAGAAGAGGTCGATAGCGCGGGCGAAGGAAACCGGAGATCGCTTCCAGGGCCACACGGCGGCCAGACCGGCGATTTCGAGCAGAGGCACGAAGGTCCAATAGAGTGTGGCGGGCGCGGCCAGGCGGAGGGACAGGCGGCCGGAAGTCATCAGCGAGACCGCACACCCGAGGACGACGGCCACAAGCAAGGGCCGCCGGATAGCCAACCATGCGTCGGGGTGCGATGGCGGTTGCGCCATAGATCAGGCGAAGTGTAACACGGACTGGCGGCTGAAGAATAAAGAGGACATCGGCCATGTGGGGCCAGGCTGAAAGCCTGACCCCACAAGCACGCCAGCGATGCCACGCTATGTGGTGCCTGCCATTAACCAGCAGCGGCCAGTTTACGGGCGCGGCGGAAGACGGCCAGCAACATCTTCTCATTGAGCTTGCCGGTGGAGGTATTTTGCTGGCTGGGGTGGTAGGAAGAGACCAGGATAGGCTGGCCGGGCGCGGTGAAGAACTGGCGGTCGTGTCCGAAAACAAAAGGGGCGCGGCTGCGGATGAGGCCGCGCGACTTGAGGATGTCGAGGTAATTGTCGAAGGCGATCTTGCCCAGGGCCACGACCACTTTGAGCGAGGGAAGCAAGTCGAGCTCGCGTTCCAAGTAGGGCCGGCAATTGCGAATTTCTTCGGGCAGCGGTTTGTTGGCGGGCGGAGCGCAGTGGCAGACGGCGGTGATGTAGGCGCCGGTTAGAGCGAGGCCGTCGTGGCGCGAACCGCTGGAGGCTTGCGAGGCGAAGCCGGATTTGTAGAGGACGCGGTACAGGATGTCGCCGGACTTATCGCCGGTGAACATGCGGCCGGTGCGGTTGGAGCCATGCGCCCCGGGCGCGAGGCCGAGGATGAGAACGGCCGCGGCGGGATCGCCGAAAGAGGGTACGGGACGACCCCAATATTCCCAGTCGCGCCAGGCGCGGCGCTTCACCTGGGCGATGCGGGCGGTGTATTCCGTTAGACGCGGGCAGCGGCGGCAGGTGATAATCTCTTTTTGCAGAATCGGGAGCAAGCAGGCACCTGGGGAATAGAATACGGGAAAAAACAGCTTGACGGGAGGCTGGAGGGTTGAGGAAGATGAAGATACCGGCTGCTCCGGCCGTTGGTTCGACGAAAGCTCTGGGCACAGGTTCCTCACGCTCTTCCGGTCCGTTGCCGATAGTTTAGGTATGAACAGGCGTCCCGTAACTACTCTTTCTCCGATGCTTCGTTTCGCGCTGCTCTGGGTATGCGTGGTGTGTCTGGGCGCGAGCGCTGCGGTGGAGAAGAAGCGCGTGGTGCACCGGGCCGCGGGCAGCCGCGCGGCGTTGGTGAAGACCGCGGCGCAGACCAAGGTGGCGATTCCCAAGGCCCAGCCGAAGCTGGCGGCGGTGCAGGCTCCGGTGATTGCGGGCGGTCCGTGGACGGAGCCGACTTTTGCCGATTCGACGGTGGGCGACCACGTGGACGGCGAGGATTTGAGCGTGCGGCGCGCGGCGGTGGAAGCGCTGGGGCCGTATAACGGGTCAGTGGTGGCGGTGGATCCGGCGAGCGGGCGGGTGCTGACCATGGTCAACCAGAAGATCGCGACGGGGAGCGGGTTCCAGCCGTGCTCGACCATCAAGGTTTCGGTGGCGCTGGCGGGGTTGAGCGAGAAAGTGATTCAGCCGGCCACCAAGCTGCGGGTTCCCGGCATGCGCATGGATCTGACCTACGCGCTGGCGCACTCCAACAATTATTACTTCGCCACCTTGGGACAGAAGCTGGGCTTCGAGAAAGTCAGCTACTACGCGCACCTGTACGGGTATGGGGAAAAGGCCGGGTTGAGCATTCCGGGAGAGCAACCGGGCCATTATCCGGCGGCTGTTCCGCGCAACGGCGGGGTGGGAATGCTGACCAGCTTCGGCGAGGAAGTGGAACAGACGCCGCTGCAACTGGCGGCGCTGATGAGCGCGATCGCCAACGGCGGCACGCTGTATTACCTGCAGTATCCGCGCGACCAGGCGGAAGCGAAGCAGTTCGTTCCGCGGGTGAAGCGGAAGCTGGAGATTTCGAGCCTGATTCCGGTGGTCAAAGCCGGGATGCGGGGAGCGGTGGAGTTCGGGACGGCGCACCGGGCGCGCGAAGACGGCGAGATCGCGGGGAAGACCGGGACGTGCAGCGAAAACCACACGCACCTGGGATGGTTCGGATCGTTCAACGAGCACGGGAGCCATCAAGTGGTGATCGTGGTTCTGCTGACCGGAGGGAGGCCGGCGATTGGACCGCTGGCGGCGGGCATCGCGGGCGATGTTTACCGGCGGCTGAACGAGGCGAACTACTTCGCGGCCAGGGCGGGAATGCCGGAGCTGATTGCGCGGCAGTGCTGCGGGCGGTAGTCGAGCTTGCCGTCAGAGACTGCGCACTTATTTTTCGCTTGACGTTCGGACACCTATGTCCGAGAATCGATCTGTGAAGGGTGCGGAGTTCGAGCGGCGGGTCCAGAAGTTGGCGCGGCGCAAGAAGGCCACCTGCCAGTTTGTGGCCGATAAAGGCAAGGGCAGCCATGGTCGTTTGTACTTCGGCGAAGAATTCACCACCCTCAAGGATCGCAAGAAAGAAATCGGCCGCGACCTGGTGGCGAAGATGTGCCGGGATCTGAATATCGATCCGCATGACCTATGAGAGGTGAACCAATGTCCGCCTTTACGTATCCCGCAAGATTCACGGCCGGCAGCGGCGGCCGCATTCTGGTCGAGTTCGTCGATCTCCCACGGGTCTCGACCGATGGCAAAGACGATCATGAGGCCATGCAAGAAGCCATGGATGCCCTCGGATCGGATCTCTCAATCCGGTTGTCCCGCAGGGAAGAGATCCCCGCGCCATCAGCCGTGAAGCGTGGTCAGCGCCTGGTGCCAGTGCCGCTTTGGCTCGCGCCGAAACTGGCGCTCTACCTGGCGATGCGTGACCAGGAGGTTAGCAACTCCGAGCTGGCGCGCCGCCTTGGGCTCCACGAGCGAGTGATCCGCCGTATGCTCGATCCCGAGCACGCTTCGAAGGCGGAAAAAATCCAAGCTGCCCTCGGGGCTCTGGGCAAGCAGATGACCGTAGAAGTCCGCGACGCGGCCTGAAGGTTCGTGGCAAGGACAATCGGCGACGCATCTCTCTCCGTCATTCCCACGGCGGCGCGGGGGCGAAAGGGGACGGACGCATTTCTTGTCAAGCCCGCAAAACGCGTCCCCTTCCCCCCGCCGCCGCGGGAATGACGGAGACGGAAGCGTCGCGGATTGTCCTTGCCACGAGCTTTCAGGCCGCGTCGCAGACTTCTACGGTCATCTGCTTGCCCAGAGCCGCGA
>JBEKYE010000410.1:0-4508 GCA_049511275.1 Bryobacteraceae bacterium | reverse complement strand
CCTCGGTCCCCATGGGCGATCCCGCCAGCGCGTGCCGCTCGGAATCCGGCGTCGCGATGATCAGACCGCACAGCATGATGTCGCTCTCCCACAGGTGATTCACCACCCGCCGCTCGCTCATGGAAGGCTGCCCGTCGTCGTCCGTGAAGATCAGGATGGCGTGCCGCCGGTGCGGGTCGGCGCTCTTTACAAAGTAAGTCGCCGCATCGTACACCGACGAGAGAATGTGCGTCCCCCCGCCGTAGCGCAGATCCACCACCCGCCCCACCGTGGTTTCGACTTGGCTCAGGTCTTTGTCGAAGCCACCGATCAGCCACCCATCGGTATTGAAGTTCGCCACCGCGACGCGGTCGCCCTGATGCAGTTCCATGAGCGCGGTGTGCGCCGACGCCGCGATCCGCCGGATGGCTGGGGCCATGCTCCCGCTGCTGTCGAACAGCAGCAGAATGTCCATCGCCTGGTCTTCCTGCGAGCAGTACAGAATCGGCTGCTCCGCCCCGTTGTCCTTCACCAGGAAATCCTCTTTCTCGAGGCGGTCGATGCCCTTGGTCCCGTCCGTCACCTGGGCATCCACGCGCACCAGCGACACTCCCGTCCGGAACACCGTCTCCTGCGCCCATAGCGCCACGGCCAGCGTCGCCGCCAGCCCGGACGCCAGCCATCCAGCCCGCTTCATGTTCTATCCAGTATGCACGATCTCGCTCCGCACCATCCGCTATGATGGCGTTGGATTAGGCGAAAATGCGTCTGTCCCCACCCGGCTTGTCGATGGTGGCAAGCGCCCGATTCATCGAGAGAAAAGCGGGACGAGGGCGTCCCGCGCGGACCAGGGGGTCCGCCCCACCAATTATGCCTAATCCCCAGCTTTGCGAAACCCGCGACACTCCTGTCCGGAAGCCCTTGCGCTAGACTGTTATTGCACCCCATGGACCTTCAAAAAATTCAGCAGGAAATCAGGAACCAGAATCTGGACGGGTGGTTGTTCTTCGATCACCACTTCCGCGACCCGCTGGCCTATCGGGTTTTGGGCCTGCCCGCCGCCATGCCCACCCGGCGCTGGTATTACATGATTCCGGCGCAGGGCGAACCGGTTGGAATGGAGCACCGCATCGAGCGCAATTCGCTGGGCGCGCTTCCCGGAACGCGCATTCCCTACTCCAGTTGGACCGAACAGGTGGCCGCGCTGGGCAAACTTACCGCCGGCATGAAGCGCGTCGCCATGCAATTTTCCCCGATGTGCGCCATCCCCTACGTCTCCATGGTGGACGGCGGCACCATCGACCTGATCCGCAGCCTGGGCGTGGAAGTGGCCAGTTCCGCCGAGCTGATCCAGGCCTTCGAAGCACGCTGGACGCCGGAAGCCCGCGACATGCACTTCGAAGCCGGCCGCCGCGTGGACCGCATCCGCCACGAGGCTTTCGCCATGATCCACGAACGCCTGTCGAACGGCGTGGCCGTCCGCGAAGTGGACGTGATGAGTTTTTTCCAGGAGGGTTTCGCCAGGCACGGCCTGGTCACCGATCACGGCCCCATCGTGGGCGTGAATGCCAACGCCTCCAATCCGCATTACGAGCCGACGGAGGAATCGAGCGCCGCCATCCAGCGCGGCGACTGGCTGCTGATCGATCACTGGGCCAAGCTCGATCAACCGGGCGCCGTCTACTACGACGTGACGTGGACCGCTTACTGCGGCGAGAATCCGCCGGAGCGCATCCGCACGGTGTTTGAAACCGTCAGGAACGCGCGCGACGCCGCCATTGCGCGCGTGCAGGGCGCCATTTCCGCGGGCCAGCCGCTCTGCGGGTACCAGGTGGACGACGCCTGCCGCGAAGTCATCGTGAAGGCCGGCTTCGGCGAGTATTTCACGCACCGCACCGGCCATTCCATCGGCATCGAAGTGCACGGCAACGGCGCCAACATGGACAATTTCGAGAACCACGACGAGCGGCGCGTCAGCCCGTTCACGTGCTTCTCCATCGAGCCGGGTATTTACCTGCCGGAATTCGGCGTGCGCTCCGAAATCAATATGTTCATCGCCGACAAAGAGGCGCTGGTAACCGGCGAAATCCAGCGCGACATGGTCTTTCTGTAATATGCCGGCGCAGGCACTGGCGGCGGTGGCGACGTTACTTTCGTTCGCGCCGCACGGCAACCGCGTCGATCTCGAGCTCGATCGCGGCAGTGCCCAGATCCTGTTTCTCACCGAGAAGTCTTTCCATTTCCGCCGGGCGCTCAATGGACAGTTGCCTGCCGCAGCGCCGCCGGAGACGCCGCCAGCCGTCACCATCCAAATCGACGATACGCCCGGCGCCCTGCTGCTGCGCACCAAGTTCCTGGAAGTCTCGATCGACAAGCACGGCGTGCTGGTGCTGGTGCACACGGCCGATGGCGAGCCCCTGATGGCCGACCTGACCGAACCCAAGCCGGACGGCCCGGGCGTATCGTGGGATCGCCAGGCGCCGGCGGGCGTGCGCTTCTACGGCCTGGGTCCGCGCACCGATCTTACTCTCGACCTGCGCGGCAAATCCGTGCAGGCGGAAATCCCGTTCCTGCTTTCTACCTCGGGATACGGCGAGTATTATGCCGGCAACGGACAGTTTCATTTCGATTTCACGGCCAACGACCGATACCGCATCCAGGTCCCGCAGGTGGATTACTATTTCTACTACGGCACCAGCCCCAAACAGATCTTCGAGGCCCGCAAAGACGGACCCGCCATCGCGCTGCCGCCCTTCAGGCAGGCTCCCGGCACCTGGGAAACATTGCGCTCGGAACTGCTCGGCCTGGTACACGGCGCCATGTCGGGAAACCTGTATCCGACGATCGACCTCAGCGCCTACGACCAAGCCCCACCGGAACTGCAACAGCGCGCGCGGCAGATCGGTTCGCTGGTGCAGCGGGTCACGCCCGGCGCATTGGGACTGAGCGGTTTCCGCAAACAACTGGCCAGCTTCTTCGACATTTACGACATTGAAGTGCGTGACCACGGACATCCCACCTGGCATCCGCTGCCCTTTCAATTTCCCGACGATCCGGAATGCGCGCGGCACGCCGACGAATTCATGCTCGGCGATGAAATGCTGATCGCGCCCATCTACGCGCCCGGCGGCAAGCGGCAGGCTTATCTGCCGCAGGGCATCTGGACCAACCTGGAGACCAACCAGGTTTCGCAGGGCCGGCAAACCATCGCCGTGGAAACGGCGGTGCTGCCGGTCTTCGCCCGTAATGGCACCATTGTGCCGCTCGATTCGCCGGGCGGCGTGGCCCTCCATTACTTTCCGAAGCTGGGCGGCGAATTCTTTCTGATTGAGAGCGACATTGGCGAGTACACGCAAATTCACGCCGCGCCCGCGGCCGACGCCATGCGCCTGGAAATCGAATCGAAGAAAGATCGCGATTACCAGTGGGTGGTGCACCATGTCGAATGCCCCGCCGCTGTTGGCTTCGAAGATCGCGTGTACCATCCGGCGCCTTCGCCGGTGGCCCTTCCCGATGGCGCCTGGTATTACGACGCCGCGCAGAAAAACCTGCAAGTGAGGGTAAAGGTGAAAGCCGGCGAGGATCGGATTATCAATCTGACGTGGTAACGCAAAGACGGGGAGATACCGTTGTTCCGGCGGCGGGACGAGGGCGTCCTGCGCAGACCAGGGGGTCTGCCCCCCAGACACAAGACCCACGCCTCATTTCCGCAATCCTCCGCCGCCGGTCGAGCGGATCATCTTGCCCCAGAGCGCGGCGGCCAGGTCGTCTTCATCTTCGGCGTGGACCGGGACTACGGCGATGTGCAGGCCGGCCATCTCGTCGGTGGTCGACGGGCCCCAGATGACCCGCTTGGGCGGATGGTTGGGGTTGCGCGGGTTGCCTTCGGAATTGTCGTAGGTGAACTCCATCACCACGTCGGTCCCGGCGGGCAGGCGCAGCGGTGCGGCATAGAGATATTCCTGCTGCCAGGAAAAATTCCAGTCGGGAATATGAATCAGCGTCCGACGCGTGCCGTTGGGCAGCGCGGCATAACCGAGCATGTCCTTGCAGATGTAGTGAGCGTGCGGGTTGATGCCGATGGCGTCCACGGCCACCGGGATGGTGAAGTGGTCGGTAACCTTATATGTGCGGTCGCCGGGCGGAATGTCGATGCGGCTGGAGCCGAGCGGAATGTCCAGGGCCTGGCGGGTCGGCTTGTGGTCGGTGAAATAGAGCGCGACGGCGGACCGGTCCGTCTCCGGCTTGCCGGCGGGATGGTAGTGGACCTGTAGCACCAGGTCGGCGCCGGCGTGGAGCAGGATGGGGATGTCGTCGGGCGCGCGGAACGGCAACGAGCCGGGAGTCCAGCCGGCCAGGCCGCGCGCGGGCAGAAAGCCCGGCGTGCCGAAGCACTCGTAGCCCGCCCCGGTGTCGCGCTGGCGGGCCGAGCCGGTGATGTCCTGAAACAGCAGCGCGTGGTGCACCACGCGACGGTTGCCGGGCTGCATATCGACGGCGCGGACCCAGCGGTCGCGCGGAATCTGCGC
>JBEKYE010000409.1:0-4526 GCA_049511275.1 Bryobacteraceae bacterium | reverse complement strand
GCCCGTGGTGATCTGTTCGGCGGCCCCGGTCGAGGCATCGATCACAAAGATGTGGCTGCGCTTGTCGTCATACCAGCCGGTGTCGTTGAAGTTGTATAGGATGTGGGAATAATGGCGGACGTCGCTCTGGCGGGCGGCGGGCGGCGCGTTATCGCCGGGGCCGGTCCGGCTGAGGGCCACGAAGCGCTTGCCGTCCGGGGACCACTGCAGCGCGCTGGCGCCGTTCTTCAGGTGCGTCAGGACTTGCGCTTCACCGCCGGACATGGGGAGGATGCAGATCTGTGGATTGGCCGCTTCCGCCGGCGCGCCTTGCGTTGCGGCGGTAGAGGGCGTGGCGGCTAGCGGTCGCGAGGCGCGACTGGAGAGAAACGCCAGGCGCGATCCATCGGGGCTCCAGCGCGGAGAACTGGAGTTGACGCCTTCCGCCGTGAGACGCTGCGGCGCTGAGTGCCCTTCGGTGGCGACCACCCAAATGGAACTGTCGCGGCGATTGCGGGCCTGGTCGACGGTGGTGACCACGTAGGCCACAAGCCTGCCGTCCGGCGAAAGGTGCGGGTCGCTGGCGGACTGAAAGGCGAAGTAGTCCTCGGCGGTTACGCCGCGTTTCGCGGAAACCGCGGGAAGGGCGATGGATGCCAGGACGCAAACGAGGTAGAGAACGCGGTGACGGCGCATAGGCTTTATCCGGGGTTTTCATTTTGGCTCCCGGTTTCCGGTTAGCGTATCACAAGCCGCCACTCTTGATCTTCCGAAGTGCAGGCTTTTTTGGGATCCGTCTTCTGGCTCCGCCAGGCGCTGATTGCGTCAGATCACACGTCAAGGGGCAATGTTTAAACCTTGGCGACCACACACGAAGGGAACCGGAAACAACGCTGGCGGTTGCACGATTACGCAGCGCCACACGCCTGAATCAGAAAGACCTCAAATCAGCTACCATCCAGACGGCCCCTGTAATAAGGAAAGTCAAGCCGAATTCGGACCAGTTCAGATGGGCTTCTGGGTGAGCGACCAGGCGCGGAACCCAAACCAACACACCAAAGAGTGCCAGCATGAGGGTCATCAGGCGAATCGCAAGCCGTGCCTGGCGATTGCTGAGAATGGAAATCGCCGCGAGGGCAAAAGCGATCGTCGTGAGTATCGCCCAAAAAGTCTGATTTAGCGGAATCCACTTTGGAACCAAGTCAGCTGTCACCGGAAGATAGAGCATCTGACTCAGCGTAAATGAAATCGCGCAGACTCCGAGTCCAAGGCGCGCCACTCGGCCGAACGCCACCGCCCGTGCTGCATTTGCCTCGGTTGCAGCGTACAGGGCAATCGCACCACAGAGTGCGGAAAACTGTTCGAAGAAGCTCCCGTAATGCACATAGATGGTCGGTGCGGCAATGATGCCAGGGATGCAGGCCAGGGAGAAAAACAAATAGAGGATGCCGAGAACGATCGACGCCAAACGCGCGGTCCTTGGGTACTGCATCCCAATCCCACCGGCAATTTGAACGATCATGAGACACCCGCCGATGATGGTTCCAAAAGGCAGGCTCCAGATCTGACGCAGGGTTTGCCAGGTGTCAGAGTCGTACCACATCAGTGCGATGACGCCCAACAGCACCGCCGACGCGCCAAAGACGATCCGCCCGTACAACGCTGTTTTCATACCAGAAACAGTAACACCCTCGCACCGCAACTCGTGTTTTCCCGGATTGCGGAGACCACCAGGGGACTTCGTGCCCGCGTGGGTCACGCAACGGCCCAGGCATTATGCGCCCGCGTGACGCGCCTCTCCTACAACAAACGGATCACCGCCCCTGGCGTTTGGCGGTCGCACCGCCGGCGGACATCTCGACGGAGTTGTCGCTCGCCCGGGTGAAGCGGATCGTCGGCAAGTCGGCTTCCAGAGAGAAAAAAGAAGTGGGGGATTCGGGGAAAAGCTCCACTTTCTTTCCCTGCGCGGCGGCAAACAGCCTTCCGTTGTCATAGGTGACGGTGACCTCAAGCCCGGGCGCAAGGGCATAGAGACCGGCGTACGCCTGGAGGACATCCGGTGGGACACTGGCAACGGTACGCTCCTTAGTTCTGTAGTCGGCCCATTCATACTCGGCGGAGATGCTGCGTAGAATCTCATCTGCGAGCGCCGAGCCACCGTCGCCGTTGGTCATGACCACAGCACCGTTGCCGCCGTCGAGATATCCGAACAATGTGCACCTGAAACCAGCGTTGGCGCCACCGTGCGAAAACGATTTGTGTCCGTCGGTTTCCGAGAGACCGAGGCCCAAGCCGTAGTCGCCGAGGACTTTGGTGAGCATTTCGCGCTGCGTGGCGGGTTTCAGCACGCGGCCGCCCTTCTGGAGTTCGAGTACGAAGCGCGCAAGGTCGGAAGGTGTGGTCCAGAGACCTGCCGCGGCCATCTCCGGGTAGGTGTGCCAGCGCCCATTGAGCATCACGCCGTTGTTATCATGGCCAGCGGCGGCATTGGCTCCGAGCTGTACGGGCAAGGGTTGCTGGTAGGTGCTACGGGTCATGCCCAAGGGACCGAGGACGAACTCCTGCGCGAGCTGGGGGAAGGGTTTTCCCGCGACGTCCATGACGAGTTGCTGCATGATTTCGTAGCCGCCGCCGGAGTAGCGGCCCTGCGTTCCGGGGGTGATGTCGACACGAATGGGCGCAGAGTTGGCCGGTTTCTTTCCGTCCAGAATGTCGAGGAGCGATGGCACGGCCTCGTCCGCCGCATAGCCGCCGAATCCGTGAACCGTGAGGCCTGCGCTGTGGTTGAGAAGGCGGCGTAGAGTGACTTTCTGGGTTTTGGTGAATTCGGTCTCGGGCACCTTCCAGGAGCGGAGCTTGAGGTTGACGTCTTCATCTAGTGAGAGTTTGCCCTCGTCGACCAGGCGCAGGGCGATCATGGAGGCCACTGGCTTGCTGATGGACGCAGCCTGGAAGAGGGTCTGGGCGTCCACTGGTTTGCCATTCTCGGCGACGACACCGTAGCCACGCGCCCACTCCACTCGGCCGTTGGCGATCACGGCGATGCTGACACCGGGCACTTTGTAGAACCTTTGGCGATCACTAATGGTCCATTTCAGTTGGGGCTGGCCGCTGATTGCAGTACCGGGGCGGAGGCCCTGTTCAACGCGCTGAATTCGGGCGTCGATGTCTGCCGCCGTGACGGGCAGTGCGGCGACAACGACGACGGCTAGGAATCGGGGCAAACGAATTCCGAATGCGGTCATGTATGAATCCAACCCTACTTTCCGAGTGTACGATAGGGCCGCAGGAATTGTCGCTCTGAAACCGGGCTGCAAGGCGGACTTGCTTGATGGACAGGGGTCCTGACCGGCGATGACCGCTGCAGCGCCAGCGATATACGGTCACTGGGGGCGACAGGTCACCAACCTGCGGAATTTGCCCGCCGGGCGGCATGCTCCCGAGACACCGCTCACGGCACTCGGTGCAGCTGGGCCCCGCCGCCTGCGGCATCGGCGCGACTCGCGGAAGGTTCCCTAATTCCCTCCCCGCCGCCCACCGCCTCTGGCTCCCGCCGGCGTGGCCTGCACGCCAGCCGCCAGGTGATCGAAATTCATCATGGCGTTGAACAGCAGGAAATAGCTGCCCTGCGTCTCGTTACGCCACATGGGGTTGTTGGCGAACATCACCACGTGGCCTTTGCCGCGCGGGACGTCAATCACCGCGACCTGGTTGGCCAGTGCGCTTCCGCCCGCCATCATGCCGGAAACCAGCAGGTCGTTTTCCGCCGCAAAGCGGAGCACCACGCGCGGCCGCATCTCGGGCGGCAGTTGTACGGCGCCGCGGCCGCCACGGCCGCCACCGCCACCGACGGCGGCATCGTCTAAGACCGGCTCCTCGCCCGGTTGCGTGGGCGTTTGGCTGGGCGTGGGCGTGTTCATCGAAAGGGGACGCCCCTGCGGTGTATCGGGCTCGCCCATGGTGCCGCGGCCGCTGGGACGGTTGGGTCCGGTGGCTCCGCCGCCAAAGCCGGTAGGCTGGCCTTCCTGTGGCACTTCCGCGGCTGCCGCCGTGCCCGCACCGCGTCCGCCGCCTGCTGCCGCGCCGCCGCCACCGCCGCCGCGGCCTCCGCGTCCGCCCGCGCCACCGCCGGTTGTCAGCACCGGCGCCTGGTTGAAGTAGACCGCCAGCCGGTCGCCGTATCCGTACGCGATGGGACTTCGCTTATCGGCTACGGTCGCATTGACCACGCTGCCGCGCGCATGCAGGTCGGGCGCGCTCTGAATGGTGACGCCCTCCGCCAGGCCGTAATCGATGGGGATGGAAGCGTTGCCCGTAATGGTGACGAACAAACCGCCGGCATCGATGAATTTGCCGATCTTGTTGATCCCCTCCAGCCCCATGCCGCCGCGCATGTCGTCGGTGGTGTCGGGAGCGTCGCCCAGATTGGGAGTGATATCGCTCTTCTGGAAGGGAACCGGTTCGCCGGTAGTCGCAGATCCGTTGACGATGCGCTGCGCCGTCCCGCCCACCGGACCGAAAACGATCACGTCGTACCTGGCGCGCAG
>JBEKYE010000408.1:0-4535 GCA_049511275.1 Bryobacteraceae bacterium | reverse complement strand
CAGAGCAACGTTTATACCGTGCCGCTGGCCGCCTATGCCCCCGCCTTTTTCGAAATCTCCGGCATCGCCGCGTCCGTCGACGCCAACACCGCCCAGGTTGTCAGCTCGACCAGCAAGGTCAACCGCGGCGACATCGTCGAACTCTACGTAAACGGACTCGGTCCCGTCACCAACTCGAACCTGGTCGTCTCCGGCGAGCCCAGTCCGGGGCCGCCCTCTCTCGCCCAGACCACCGCCATCCCCACCGTCACCATCGGCGGCGTCAACGCGCCCGTAATTTTCAGCGGACTCGCTCCCGGCATCGTCGGCCTATACCAGGTCAACATCACCGTTCCCGCCAATGCGCCCAGCGGGCTTCAGCCGCTGATCCTCTCCATCGGCGGCGTGGCTTCGAAGACCTCGCAACTGCCCATACAGTAAGGACTCGCATCTCCGGTATAATGTGAACCTGGGAGCTGTCCCGGTTTCGATGACCGATATTAAGAAGAAGCTGCAGGATGAAATCACGGTGCTCGACTACGAGTTGAAGGTCGAGCTGCCGAAGGAAATCCTGAAAGCCCGCGCCCACGGGGACCTCAGCGAAAACGCCGAGTATCACGCCGCCAAGGAACGCCAGGGCTTCGTCAATGCCCGCCTCAATCAGTTGAAGCGCCGCCTGGCGGAGATCTCCATGATCGATTTCTCCAAGATCCCGCACGATCGCGCCGGGCTCGGTTCCATCGTAGTAGTGCTCGACGTCAACCGCGACGAAGAGATGACGTATAATCTGGTCACGACCGAAGAGGCCGACGCCGCCAACGGAAAGGTTTCCACCACGTCGCCCATCGGGCGCTCCCTATTGGGCAAGGAAGTCGGCGATGTGGTCCGGTTCCAGAGCCCGGGCGGCATGAAGGAATTGGAAGTTCTGAAACTTACTACCATCCATGACGCAGTTGACTAAGTTATGACCTTTACCCGTGGGATCGGGGTGGTCTGTGGCGCCATCATCGATCGCATCGTGCGCTGGCTGGCGCTTTCGAAAATCCACCCCAACGTCCTCACCTTCCTCGGCCTGGTGATTAATATCTGGGCGGCCTGGCTGTTCGCCAGGGGCAGTTTCAAGTGGGCCGGCGCCGTAGTCATCGGCGCGGGCCTCTTCGACATGGTGGACGGCCGCGTGGCGCGCGCCACCCACCAGGTCACCCGCTTCGGCGGCTTCTTCGATTCCGTCATCGATCGCTATTCCGACCTGGCTCTCTACATGGGCCTGTTGGTCTATTACGCGTCCATCAACCGTTTCTTCTATATCGTGCTCACCGCCATCGTGATGACCGGCTCGGTCATGATCAGCTACACCCGCTCGCGCGCCGAAAATGCCATCCCCAAGTGCAAGGTAGGCTTCCTCGAACGGCCCGAGCGCGTGGTTCTCATCATCATCGGCGCGCTCTTCGATCGCATGGCCGCCACCCTGTGGGTCATCGCCGTGCTCTCCAACCTCACCGTGGTGCATCGCATGATCTATACCTGGCAGGAATGCAAGAAGATGGAAGGCGCCCCTGCCCCACTGAACATTACACCCCTTTGACTTGCCGGCGCTTCCGGATCGGATAAAATGTCTCCATTGCGTCGCATATTCACTGGCGTGTTCACGCTGGGGTTCGGGCTCGCCTGGGCGCAAGCCCCGCCCGCCGACACGGGCTACCTCCTGCGCGGAGGCACCGTTCATACCATTTCCGGACCGGTGATTGAGAACGGCTCCGTCCTCGTGCACAACGGCAAGATCATCGGCGTGGGCAAAGATGTGTCCGCCCCCGAAGGGTTCCAGGTCCTCGACATTCACGGACAGCACATTTATCCCGGCATGATCGACGCCGCGTCCATGATTGGCCTGGAGAGAACTTCCAGTGAGGAAGCCTCCGACGCCCGCGAGTCAGGCCTGCTCAACCCCCAGCTTCGCGCCATCACTGCCGTGAATCCATCGAGCGAGCAAATCCCCGCCGCCCGTTCGAACGGCGTCACCACCGCGATCGAGATGCCCGAAGGCGATTTGATTTCCGGACAAATGTCCATCGTCCATCTGGACGGCTCGTCGAATGACGCCATGACGGTGGTTCCTTCCACCGCCATTCACCTGCGCTTCCCGGCGATTGTCACCGTGCCCGTGCCGCCTCGCGAAACCGGCGAGGAGGATGAAGACCCCTCCAGAGAGATCGAGCCCATTCCTTACGCCGACGCCAGGCGCGACTACGACCAGAAAATGCGCGCCCTCAACCAGTTTTTCGAGGAAGCCCGCCGCTATCGCCAGGCCCGCATCGGCAAGCCCGCCACTCCCGTGAATCTGAAGTACGAAGCTCTTCTGCCCGTGCTGGAGGGCAAGACCCCCATGTTCGTGACCGCGGTTCGCGAGCGCGAGATTCGCGAAGCCATTCAATTCGCCAGGAAAGAAAAAATCAAGATCATTCTCGCCGACGCCTACGAGGCGTACAAGGTTCTGCCGCTGCTGAAGTCGAGCAATACCCCCGTAGTGCTCGGCCCCACTCATACGCTGCCGCTCGATCCGGACGACCCATACGACCGCTCTTACACCACTCCCGGCGACCTCTACAAAGCCGGCGTGAAATTCTGCATCGCCACTTTCAGTTCCCGTTCCACGCGCAATCTGCCGTATGAAGCCGCTGCCGCCGTTCCCTACGGCCTGCCCGTGGATGAAGCCTATAAAGCCGTGTCGCTGAATGTCGCGCAGATTTTCGGGATTGCCAACCGTCTCGGTTCCATCGACGAAGGCAAGACCGCCGATCTCATCGTAGTGGACGGCAACCCCCTGGACGTCAGAACCAACGTGAATCTGGTCTTCATCGCCGGCAAACTGATAAGTCTGGACACGCGCCAGAAAGAGCTCTACGAAAAGTATCTGGGACGGCAGTAAGTCGGCCGGGCTCCTGCCGGTAGTGCTTCTGACTCCTGACTTCCAAATCCCGCAGGGATGTCAAGGGCGAAAGCCCTTGCTCAATCTTCCAGTATTACGTGCGCCATCCCCATCTCGCTCGTATGGGTCATCGACAGCGCCACGCTTCGCACGCCCAGTTTCGCCGCCACTCGCGCCGCCACGCCGTGAAACCGCAAGGTCGGTTTCCCCGAGGGAAGATTCGCCACTTCGAAATCCTGCCAGCGCACGCCGTGCCTCCAGCCCGTCCCGATGGCCTTCATCCCCGCTTCCTTGGCCGCGAACCGCGCCGCGTAGCGCTCGAACCTATTGGCCTTCCGCTCCACGTAAGCGATCTCCGCCGCCGTGTAAATGCGTTCGATAAAGCGCGCCCCGAAACGCGCGATCGATTGGCGAATCCGCGGAACCTCGCACAGGTCCACTCCCGTGCCGACAATCATTTCAACTCCGCCCCCGAAGTCGTGATCGTCAGATGCCCGTGTTTCACGCCCTTGGTGCTGATCAGCGCGTCAGCCACCCTCCGCACCTCCGCCGACTTGCCCCGCACCACCAGCACCTCCAGGCAATGGTCGTGGTCCAGGTGGACGTGCAGCGTGGAAAGAACCGCGCGGTGAAAATCGTGTTGGATCGATACCAGCTTCTCATTCAGCCGCCGCACGTGATGGTCGTAAACCAGCGTCACCGTCCCCACCACCAGGCTCTCCGGCGATTCCCAGGTCTGCTCCACCAGTTCTTCGCGAATCAGGTCGCGAAACGCCTCCGACCGGTTGGTGTAACCGCGCTGCCCGATCAGGCGGTCGAACTTCTCCAGCAGACGGGTATCGATTGCCACGCCAATTCGGCTCAAGCCGCTCATGCGACACATGGTAGCACCGGCGCGATTCGGCGCGAGCGTCGCAAAACACCTTGCAAAACGGGGACTGCTACCAATTCCGGTTTTTGGAATTGGATAGCTGTCCCCGGTTTGCCCCTTGGAGACCATGCTTCGTGCAACTTGCCACCCACTGCGCTCCCGGTGGCACGTTTCTTCCACTCGTGCTACCGTGAGGTTTAAGCGTGCACATCTACGACGGATTCCTTTCGACACCGGTCTGGGCGGCCATGGACGTGGCCGCGGTGCCCGCCGTCGGCTACATGGTTCGGCGCGCCCAACGCGAGTTCGATGAGAGCCGCATCCCGCTGCTGGGTGTGATGGGCGCATTTGTTTTCGCGGCCCAGATGATCAACTTCCCCGTGGGCATCGGAACCTCCGGGCACCTAGTGGGCGGCGCGCTGCTGGCCTGCACGCTCGGCCCCGCGGCCGCCGGCGTGGTGCTCTGCGCCATCATTGCCATCCAGGCGCTGGTGTTTCAGGATGGCGGAATCCTGGCGCTCGGGCCCAACCTCATCAACATGGCGATCCTCGGCGTCCTCGCCGGCTATCTGCCCTATTACTTGTGGGGCCGCACGCCTTGGCGGAAAGCCGCCATTTTCCTGGGCGGCGCGCTTTCCGTGATGGTCAGCGCCATTCTGGCGCTGGCGGAGTTGCTGGTCTCGGGCGTGCCCATGTCGCGCTCCGTGGTCGGCGTGTCCCTGGCGCTGTTCCTGGTCTCCGCGCTGCTCGAAGGGGCCA